>DASVHQ010000400.1:0-4163 GCA_036382515.1 Polyangiales bacterium
GGAGGGCGTCAGCGCTTCGGCAACTTGTTCCTGCGCGGCGGTGCCGGCCTCGCGTTCGGCTCCACCGCGTTCGACGCCATCGACATCGCAGCGCCCAACGCCGACGCCTCACCGAGCTTTCAGGCTCAGCCCGTAACCGTCCACCGCGTCACGGAAGGGTTTTCCGCCCCGTGCGTATCGGTTGCGGCAGGGTTCTCCGTGATGCCCTTCGAGAACTGGGGCTTCCAAATGATGATTCGTCAGTCGTATGCGCCGTGGCTCAAGAACGCGCTCGGCGACAAACACAACTTGGGAGACGTGGCCGTGATCGTGTCCCTGCGCCTTCGGAGCTGGCAATGAAGCGTCCATACTCAGTGCTTGGGGCTCTCTGCCTGCTCGCCTTATACTGCGCCGTCATCGTCGGCTGCGTCCCCACGGAGCTGATCGCCAACCCCGAGATCGAACGTTGGTGCGGCGACCGGCCGTGTCTGTGGCAAGTGCAAGGCCAGATTCGCCGCGTGGGGACGTGGAACAAAGATGACTACGCGGTGGAGCTGGTCAGCGACCAAGCCGAGCTCAGCCAAACCAATGCCGATGCCAACGCACTCACCTGCATCAACTTCTCGATGCTGAGCAAGATCGATGCAGGCACCCGCGTATTCGTGGAGCTCGACTTCAACGCTGATGGCAGTGCGGAGTGGAGTCAGCGTCTGCCTGCGGGGGACTACCAACCCGTCAACTACTTGGTCACGCCGCCCACTTGGTATCACGGCGTGCGCTTCATCGTGCGCAAAGACGGCCCTGGCCACGCGATCATCGCCAAGCTGCGCGCGCTCCCCTATGGCGCGTGCACAGGCGCACCCGTCCCGCTCGACGATCGACCCGACGGTGCAACCTGTGAGAGTGCCAGCCAGTGCAAGACTGCAGCCTGCACGGACGGCTACTGCGGCACCTGCGGAAGTCGCTGCGCCTACTGCAACGACCCGGTCCCTTGCGACTGTCCAGACGCCGCCGTCAGCTGCACGTGTGCGGATGCCGGCCATCACTGTAGCCAGGAGCGGGCCGCCGCTATTTGCGCCTTCGGCGACGCAGGCACGATCTGCGCTTGCGCTGATGCCGACGGCGGCTGTTAGACACGATCGCTTGGATGAAGAACGGCTCGGGCGGCTCCCTGCAGTCAGGCCTGCTCGGAGCTGCCTGGAGCTGCCTGGAGCAGCCGATCGTCGCGCCTCAGATCGCCTTCGGATAGTGGTCGATCAGGCTTTCGAGCCGCTCGCGATCGAAGCCGAGCATGATCTCTCGTTTAGATGAACGGTGAAGAGAGCTACCGGCGCGGAACAAACGCATCGGGCAAGGCGATATTCATCGATCGGATCGGAGTCGACGCCGCGCCAAGGACGGATAAAGCTCGGATTTTCCTGGGGCGGTGTCAAGCGACGAGGGTGGGCGAGCGCGCCCGTGGCGGCCGGAGCGCTGGCGTAGCGCGGGATCTGAAGAACTGTCGATTAATGGCCGGTGACGGAAATAGTCGAAGGTTCTCGGCAGTTGTGGACGCATGAACGGGCGGTAGTCGGGTCGGGAGCCGGCGCGGTGGATGCTGGAGAAGTTGCGAGCCCTGACGGTTTCTCCGGTCGCCACGGCGTTGGTAGTCAACCTTGTGGCTCTTCTCTTGAAGGCGTGTGAAGGCGTGCCGTCACCGCCGATCCGACGCAGGTCCCGGACACGCCGGGCCGACGCGCCACATGGCCAGTTCAGGGGATAACGTCACGTTACTCTGACGGTCATCGACTTCTGGAACATGTCTTGCTCTCTCCGATAGCTGCGATGTGGCTGCCAGGTGCTCCCAGTGTATTCGCACCGTCGCAAGGCTGGCTTCCGGCGGCGGCGGGCTTGCCCTTCGCCGGACGGGTCTCTTACCCGCGGGACAGCAGACGAAGTTTCATGAGGTCATCGCATCCTCCAATCCTCCTCGACCAGCTTTGCCTGGTCGCACAATGCGGCCTACCGCCACGCAGATCGCTCTGTCGTTCACCTTGCCCGGCGGGTACACCGCGCATACGCATGGATCGGTACGGTGGCTGCGAGATGTGGTCGATCCCGACGAGGACTCGGCGCCCGGTCTGGGTGTCAGGTTCGAGGGCTTGAGCCCGGAGGACCGGAAAGCCATCAATGCATTCATCCGCATCAGGGCGCCGATGTTCTACGACGACGAGTCCTAGCGGGCCTGAGCGTAGGCAACACCGGCACGGTTCGAGTGCGTGGGAGTGGAAGCGACCACAGTGTTGCGCGGGGACCGGCTCGCCTCGACCCGCGACGCGAAGCTCGGTCCACGCGAGTCCAAGCTCGCCGCGCCTGTCACGCACGCCTGCGCGTCGCGCGCCGCGCTGTGGGCTGGCGCCGACCCGAGCCATGGTGAAGATTCATGAGTTTGCCCTGCTGGGTTTGGAGGCCGCCGGCCACTCACCGTGCGAGCTGGCGCTGCGAGCGCAACGCTGCGCTCAAGCGTCGTGATCATGGCCGCCGCCGAGGCGGCAGAATGCGGAATTGAGTCCTTCCGACACCGGTGCCGATTTGAGCGCTCGTATCACATCCTCGCGACGGCAAGCTCGGCCGCCGTTCGCCGCTCCGGGGAGCGCCACACGCGTACGCGCTGTGCAGACGCGGCTATGGACGCTCGCGCTCGCCGTCATCCTGGTGTCTGGGAGTGGGTGCGCGCACGTGGCGCCGTTGGAGCGCGAAAGGCTGGCGAGCCCGGCCATGCACTTCGAGATGGATCCGATTGCCGACGGGCAGCGGGATTCGATCCACGAGATCACCGAAGGCGGCACGTTCCCGAGCACCGGCCCGGGCAACGCCGGTGCCGGCTGCGGGTGCAATTGACTCGCTCGGCGAAGCTCGCGGCGCTGCTGCTCGTCGGCATCGGCAGCAGTGCCGCGCATGCGGACCCCACGCCGACGCTGCCGCCCGTCACCGACCATGCGAGCGATGGGCCACTCGCGGTCGAAGCGGACGACACTGCGGACGACGAGGGCGTGGGTCTGAACGACGACGGTCCACCTGTCACGGGTGCGCTGCGAGCCGGCGTGTACGCCGACAGCGATCAGACCGTCGTCTGGCGTGCGCTCGGCGTCGCAGCGCGCAGCTGGAAACACCTCACACTGTCCGGCAGCCTCGGCGTTGACTCGGTGACCAGCGCGTCGGTCGACGTGCGCTCATCGCCGAAGCTGAGCAAGGTCGACGTGGTGAGCAGCGCAACGCAGGGCACGTCGACGTCGGGCGGCCAGATGAGCGATACGCGAGTCCAGGTCACCGGCGGGGCCGGCTGGAAGGGTGACAGCGGCTCCGCGCTGAATCTCACGGCGGCAGCCGCGGCGGAGACCGACTACGCCAGCGTGAGCGGCGGCCTCAACGGCTCGTTCGACCTGCTCGATCGACAGTTGACCGTCCTTGCAGGTGCAAGCCTCACGAACAACTGGGTTTCGAGTGTGCTCGATTCGAACCTGCACAAGCAGATGGTTGGCGCCGGCTTCACCGCTGGCTTCGCCCTGGTGATGACACCACGAGACGCATTGCGGCTGCGCTACGACGGGAAGACCTCGGCCGGTTACCTCGCTTCGCCCTACCGGTCGGTGCGCTTCGGCGACTGGACCCCGCTCTTCGGAGCCCACCAGATCATGTTCTTGAACACGATCGGGTCTGCGGACGGCCTGCCCGAGCGAGTGCCAGGCAGTCGCGTCGCTCACGCGGCGGTGTTGGAGTGGCTCCACTCTCTGTCGCCCGGGATTGGGCTGCACCCGGAGCTTCGCGTGTCGCGCGACAGCTGGCAGGTCGACAGCTTGAGCGCCGGCCTCGATCTACGCATCGCGCAGAGCGCGTGGCGCATGCAGGTGGGCTACCGCTTCTACGGGCAGTCACATGCAAGCTTCTTCCAGGACAAGTACACGGCAGACCCGACCGCCTACCACTATTACACCTCCGACAAGGAGCTTGGCGACGAGGTGGGTCATCTGTTACGGCTCGATCTAGGCTTCGTGCTCAGCGATCCCCATGACACAAACGACACGCGCACGCTGCTCAACCTGCAGCTGGAAGGCGCCTACTACAACTACCCCGGTTTCGTCCTCTTGCCGTCGCGACAGAGCTTGTTCGCTGCGATTGGCATCACCTGGGAGCTGTGACCGCGG
>DASVHQ010000401.1:0-2626 GCA_036382515.1 Polyangiales bacterium
GGTGCAAAGCCCGGTGCGGCACGCGAATACCTAGGCGAAGAAATGGCCTCGCGCCTGCGCAACGGCCCCGTGAGCTACGACTTCCAGCTGCAATTCTATCTCGATGCCGACCGCACTCCGATCGAAGACTCTTCAGTGGAATGGCAGGAGGCTGAGTCGCCGTGGATCACGGTCGCACGTCTCCGGCTACCGCAGCAGGACGTGAGCACCGAGCAAGGTCGGCGTTTGGCGACCTACGTCGAGACGTTGTCATTCGATCCCTTCCACGCACGCGAAGACATGAAGCCGTTGGGCAACATGATGCGTGCCCGAAACTACGCGTATCGCTCGAGCACGCAAGGTCGCGCAGCGGCAGGCGAGCCGGACGGCAGCGAGAGTCCGTGAGGTCGCCATGGCAGGCGGTGGTTACAGCGCGGTCGTCGCAGGCGTGATCGCAGCGTCGACATTCACTGGTTGCATCCGAGACGCACGCGACATCCACGCCGCGAACAGCCAACCGGCGCCCGTGCCGAGCGGCGTCGTCGCGCGTAGCTGGGGTTTGTGTTCGCTGCTCGGACCGCGCGCTCACAACCCGGGCGTTTATGGCGGTGACTTGGGTTTTACCGCCGACGACCCAGCCCACGCTGGGTCCGATGGGCGCCTTGCAATCTTGTTTGGCGACACCTGGGCCAGGCCCGTCGATGCTTGTCAGTACCCGGTGACCAAGAGCGACGACCTGCTGGCATCCTTGCCACGCAAGCGGCCCGAGTCGCTGCTTGCGGGTTCGCCCACAGGCGCGGAGCGGAGCGCATGCAAGACGTTGAACTACTCACTCGCCAGTCCGAACGACGTGACTTCATGGCCGCGCTTGCGACTCTTTGGGGCCGCATCCGCGCTGTGTTGAGGGCACAACAGCTGTAGGTTGTGGGCGCGAGCACAACGCCGAGTCGGATCATCGCCCTGACTACACGCGAGCCGGACATGCACCGGGATCGATGGATACTCTCAGCGCCCCGGATGTCTCGCGAGACCAACGGTGGCTTCACGCGCGAGATCGCCAAGCCGAAACAGATACGATGCGCCAGCAATTTGTGTCTCTCTTCGCAGCGCCGGCAGGCAAGTGATGCATCGTGTGTCGTTGCTACCCATCCCGGCGCGGTTGCGTCGCGCTTGGACCGACAGCCTCACGTCCCATCACTTCAGGGGTTGTGCGGGAGCGAAGCGTGAACCGCTCTCGCCAGCGTCCTGCGATCCAAACGTCAACTGGTAGGCGACGTAGCCCTGAAAAAGGGTCGATCCCGGTAAGCCGCGCCCGCAGGAGAACAGGAGGTGGTGCTCGTCGGTGACGTCAAACACCGCGCCTACGTTGAATCGCGTAGGGCTCGCTGCGCCGCGCTCGGTCGGAGTTTCGTGGAAGACCTCCGCGCCGACCGTGAGCCAGGGGAAGATGCGGCGCTGCACCTGCCAGCCGAAGTACCACCAATGTCGATCGCGGTTTGCGAGATCCATCCAGACTCCGACGCCGCCGTAGCTCTGCCATGCCCCGAAGCTTTTCTGGAGCCACACCGGAAGGAAGACCTGCGCGCTACCGTTTCCAAGCCCTGCGCTTCGCAAGCCACTTGGGACCTCGAGCATGGCGAACGTCCCGATCATAGGGATCCACTTGCGCTCTTGGACGAAGCGGAACTTGACCCCCAGCTCCGTGTCGCCAGAGCCGTAGTGCGCGATGCCGTCGTTCGGCGCGGAGTACGCGAGCGGCGCGATGAAGTGCAGCTGGACGTTGGGGACAGGCCCGTAGTTTGCCTCGATATGAGGAGCCGTTCCGGTCCAGCCGCCCTTGTCGTGAGACGTTTGCGAACCAAGATAGAGTTCCCAGTGGTGGTACTCGACGGGCTCGGGGTCATCGGTCGTATAGGGTGGTCCTGCTGATGCCTTCGAGGAGATGAGCAGGACCGCGAGTCCGAGCGCATGGACCCACCTCATCGAGGAAGCCCGTGCGTGAGTACGCCGACGAGCGCGGCTCCGGCAACGAGCCAGGTCGAGTTCACCTTCCATCTGATCAGAAGGATGGTACCACCGAGCGCGATGATGATGGCGGGTGCGTCTACGAGCGCCGCCCGAGCGAGTTGCACGGTGACGATCGCCATGAGCGAGAGCGAGGCGACGTTCACGCCATCAAGGAAGGCGGCTGCCGTAATCGATTGCCGAATGCGAGCGATGAGCGGCCGTGTGACAGCCAGCAGCACGAATCCCGGAAGGAAGATCCCTATCGTCGCGAGGACGGCACCCCAGGGGCCGCTAATGACGTAGCCGATGAACGTGGCGGTTGTGAACACCGGACCGGGCGTGACCTGCCCGATGGCAACGGCGTGCAGGAGCTGCGGTTCGCTCAGCCAGTGCAGGCGGTCCACCAAGTCAGCATGTAGGAATGCGAGCAACACATAGCCGCTACCGAACACAAGAGCGCCGATCTTCACGGTGGAGTTCCCCCGCTTTCGTGGACACCCCAACAAGCGCGATACTGCGCGAGGAGTGAGCCATGGCAAGACGGAAGCGACGGAAGTTTACTGCGGAGTTCAAGGCGGACGCGGTGCGGTTGTGAAAGGCGGGAGGGCAGTCGATCGTGCAGGTCGCCGACAATCTGGAC
>DASVHQ010000402.1:0-28675 GCA_036382515.1 Polyangiales bacterium
GCGGGTCGCCCACACCCCGCGCACAGGCGCTGGTGTCGTCGCGACTGCCGTCGTCCACCACCACCACATGGTCGACGTACGCCGGGATGGAGCGCAGCGTTCGGGCGATCAGCCGGCCCTCGTTGTATGCGGGAACCACCACCGCGATCTGCGCGTTGTGCAGCATGCGGCGCGTTCTTACTCGACGGTGACGGTCTTGGCGAGGTTGCGCGGCTGATCGACGTCCGTGCCTTTGCCATCCGCCACATAGTAGCTGAGCAGCTGCAGCGGGAGCACGGTCAGGATCGGTTGCAGCTCGAGCGCCGTATCCGGGACGAGCACGACGTCATCGGCGTGGCTGCCGATATCGTTGTCGCCCTTCGTCGCGATCGCGAGGACCTTGCCCTGGCGCGCGCGCACCTCGGCGAGGTTCGACACGATCTTCTCGTAGTGCGGGCCCTTGGGGACGAGCACGACGACCGGCAGATGCTCGTCGATCAGCGCGATCGGACCGTGCTTCATCTCGCCGGCCGCGTAGCCCTCGGCATGGATGTACGAGATCTCCTTGAGCTTGAGCGCACCTTCGAGCGCGATCGGATAGCTCGTGCCGCGGCCCAGGAAGAGCACGTCACGCGCGTCCATGTTGCGGCGCGCGAGGTTCAAGACCAGCTGGCGCGTGCTGGCCAGGACGTCGCGCATCTGCTGCGGCAGGCGCGCCAGGCCTTCGACCAGCACCTCGGCTCGCTGCTTGCTGAGCGTGTTGCGACGCTTGCCCAGATACACGGCGAGCATCAGCAGCGCCGCAAGCTGCGCGGTGAAGCACTTGGTCGAAGCCACGCCGATCTCGGGTCCGGCGCGCGTATAGAGCTGTGCATCGCTCATGCGTGCGATCGCGCTGCCCATCACGTTGACGATCGCCATCAGCTTGGCGCCGCGTTCCTTGGCGACCTTCGCGGCCATCAGCGTGTCGAGCGTTTCACCCGACTGGCTGATCGCGATCACCAGATCCCCCGGACCGATCACCGGGTCGCGGTTGCGGAACTCGCTGGCGAGCTCGACCACCGTGGGGATGCGAGCCAGGCTCTCGAGGTAGTAGCGGCCGACCATCGCCGCGTGGTGGCTCGTGCCACACGCCAGCAGCACGATGCGCTGGATCTGCGCCGCCAGCTCTGGCGACAGGCCGATCTCGGCCGCCACGATATCGGCGTGCTCGCGATCCAGGCGCCCACGCACCGTGTCTTCGATGGCGCGCGGCTGCTCGTGGATCTCCTTGAGCATGAAGTGCTTGTAGCCCGACTTCTCCGCCATGGCCGGCGACCAGTCGATGGTCTGGACCACGGCCTCGATCGGCTTGCCCTCGACGGTCGTCAGTTGCACACCATCGGCGGTGAGCACGGCCATCTGGCCGTCTTCCATGATGATCACGCGACGCGTGTACGGCAGCACCGCCGGGATGTCGCTGCCGCACAGGCTCTCACCTTCGCCCAGGCCCAGGACCAGAGGCGAGGCGTTCTTGGCGACCACGATCTTCTTGGGATCGCTCGTACGCAGCACGGCAATGGCGTACGCCCCTTCGACTTCTTTGAGCGCCGCGCGGACCGCTCCCTCCAGGCTCTCGCCCTTGCGGCAATGGCCGTCGATCAGGTGCGCGATGATCTCGGTGTCGGTGTCGCTGAGGATCTTCGCGCCTTCCTGCTTGAGGCGCGCGCGCAGCGGCATGTGGTTCTCGATGATGCCGTTGTGGATCACCGCGATCTCGCCGGCCACGTGCGGATGCGCGTTGGCCTCGGAGACGCCGCCGTGCGTGGCCCAGCGCGTGTGCCCGATGCCGGTGGTGCCGGTCAGAGGCGTGGCCTTCAGCGCTTCTTCCAGGTTGCGCAGCTTGCCGACGGCCCGCACCACGTTGATGCGCTGTCCGTCGTGCACGGCGAGGCCCGCGGAATCGTAGCCGCGATATTCCAGGCGCCGCAGTCCATCGACCAGGATCGGCGCGCAATTCTTGTCACCCACGTAGCCAACGATTCCACACACGGCTCACTTCTCCTTCGCTGGGGCGGTGGGTGCTGCGGGCGCTACTGCGGCTGGCGCTGCAGTCGCTGTGGCGGCCTTCGCTGTGGCGGCCTTCGCTGTGGCGGCCTTCGCCGCCGCGGTTGCCGGCGCCGTCGTTGCAGCTGTCGGTGCCGCAGGCGCTGGTGCCGGTGGGGCGGGCACCGCGGTCGTCGACTCGGTCTTCTGGGCAGCCGCCGTTTCGACGAGCACCTTGCCTTCGGTGTCGATCACCTTCACCGCACCGTAGGCCGACAGCGCTTCCTTCACGGCGGCCGCCTTGCCGACGACCACGATCAAGGCCTTGTCGGCGCGGATGTACTGCTTGGCCGCTGTCAGCGCCTGGTCGGCGTTCACCGCCTGGATCTCGGCACGGTAGCCATCCCAGTAGTTGTCAGGGAAGCCGTAGGCTCGCAGCTCCGAAATCAAGCCCGCGATCTCGCCCGAGGTCTCGATGTGCAGCGGGAACGAATCGATGAGCAAGCGCTTGGCATCCGTGAGCTCGGTCGCTCCTGCGGGCTCGGCGGCGATCCGCGTGAGGTGCCCCATGAGAGCCTTCATCGCCTGCGCGGTCACCTCGTTGCGCACCGCGGCGAAGGCGCGGAACGGCACTGGCTGCAGACCCGTGTCGACATCGCTGTACGCGCCGTAGGTGAGGCTCTGACGCTCGCGCAGATCCATGAACAGCCGTGCCGCGGCCGAGCCGCCGAGCACTTCGTTTGCCACGGTGAGCGGCACGAACGCCGGATCCTTGCGCGCTAACGCCACGTTGCCGACGTAGATCACCGACTGCACGGAGTCCGGGCGGTCGACCAGCACGATCTCGCGACTGGCGCGCGTCGGCACCGGCGGATACGCGAACTCGGGCAGCTTGCGCGGCGCCCAGTCCTTGAACGCGCGGTTGGCCGCAGCCATCACCGCGTCCGGCGTGACATCGCCCACGATCACGAGGTAGGCGTTGTTGGGCGAGAAGTGTTGCTGGTGCCAGCGCTGCAGCGCGCTGCGTCGCACGCGCTTGACCACGTCCTTGGTGGTGTCGACGTGCGCATACGGGTGGTTGCCGTAGAGCGCCTTGTAGAACTCTCGACGCGCCAGAAAGCTCGGGCTCTGGCTCATCAGCGAGAGGCGATCCAGCTCGCGCTTCTTGAGCTTGGCCAGCTCCTTCTCGTCGAAGGTCGGTTGCGTGGCGAGCTCGGCCACGAGCGAGAGCGCATCCTTGAGCTGATCGCTCAGCGCCTTCATGTCGATCTCGACATGTTCTTCGTCGTTGCTGATGCCCAGGCGCGCGCCGAGGAAGTCGACCGTCTCGGCGATCTTCGCGCTCGACTTCTTGGTCGTGCCTTCCTTGAGCATCTGTGCCACCAGCTCGGCCATGCCCGGCATGTCTTCCGGATCCGACGCGGAGCCGCTCTTGACGACGAGCTTCACCTGCAAGGCAGGCAGCCCATGCAGCGTGACGGTGTTCACTTCCAGACCCGAGGTGGTGGTGGCACGCGCGATCGGTGGGAAGTGGATGTCGCGCGCCGCGCCGCCCGCGGGCGGCTGCTCCTTCGGCACGGCCACGCGCTCCACGCTCACGCTGGAGGTCGTGGTCGGCGCGGCCGGTGTGGTCTGCGCTGCGGGTGGCAACGTGCTCGTGCCGCCGCAAGCGGCGAGCGCTACGAGGCAAGAAACCAGGACGAAGTTACGCTGCTGCAGGCTCATGGCTGGCTCCTTCGTGCGCTGCCCTGCAGCTGGAACTTGGCCTTGCCCGCTGCGGCCGGGGCGCCGCCGCCAGCTGCACCGGCAGGCACCACATCCAGCACCGTGCGGTTGGTCGGTGCGAAGTACTGCGCTGCGACGCGCTTGATGTCCGCGAGCGTCACGGCGGTGTAGTGCGGCAGCTCGGTGGTGAGCAGGTTCGCATCACCGTGGAACACCTCGAACTCCGCCAGGCGCGTGGCGCGTGACAGGTTCGACTCCATGCCGAACACGAACTCGGCGCGCATGCGGTTCTTGGCCTTCTGCAGCTCGCGCTCCGTGATGCCCTTGTCGGCGACCGACTTGAGCTCCTCGAAGATCAGGTTGCGCGCTTCGTCCGGCTTGTGCCCTTCGGCGCAGATCGACCAGAACGAGAACAAGTCAGGGCCGCGCCGGCCGTCGGTGCTGACCTCGATCTCCTGCACGATCTCTTTGTCCTTCACGAGCTTCTGGTACAGCCTCGAGCTCTCGCCGTCACCGAGCACGATCGACAGGAGCTCGAGCGGGTAGTGGTCGGGCTCGCGATCCTTGGGGATGTGATAGGAGATGTGGAACGCCGGCAGCTGCGCCAGCGGATCCACCATCGAGTCCTTGCGCTCGGCCGTCTGCGGCGCCGGATCGGCCACGTCGAACGGCTTGACGGCGCGCGCAGGGATCTCCCCGAAGTATTTCTTGAGCAGCGCCATCGCGGCGTCCGGATCGAAGTCTCCCGCGATGCTGACCACCGCGTTGTTCGGCGCGTAATAGGTGTCGAAGAACTCCTGCACGGCCGAGAGCGGCGCGTTGATCAGGTCCTGCATGTCACCGATCGTGGAGTGCGCGTACGGGAAGTAGTCGCCGAACGCCAGCTCGTTGATGCGCAGCATCGACGCCATGTAGGGGCGGTTGTCATAGCTCTGGCGGCGCTCTTCCATCACGGTCTGGCGTTGGTTCTCGAAGTTCTGCTGCGTGATCGCCAGCGACTTCATGCGGTCGGCCTCCAGCCACAGGCCCAGGGCGAGATCGTTGCTCGGCAGCGTCTCGAAGTAGTTGGTCCGGTCGTCGCTGGTGGTGCCGTTCATGGAACCGCCGCGGTTCATGATCAGCTGGAAGTGCTCGCCCTTGCCCACGTTCTGCGAGCCCTGGAACATCATGTGCTCGAACAGGTGAGCGAAGCCCGAGCGGCCACGCACCTCGTTGCGCGAGCCGACGTCGTAGAACACCGCGACCGCGACCGTGGGCACGGTGTGGTCGGGGTTCATCACCACGCGCAGACCATTGCCGAGCTTGCTGCGATCGATGGTCAGTTGGACCTCGGCCGCGGGGGCGGTTGGCGCAGCGTTCGCGGGGGGCTTGGCCGGTGCTGCCGCGGCGGTCGCGGTGGCTGCCGCTGCGGGTTTGGCGGCGGCGTTCGCGGGGGGGCTGGGGGCCTGGGCGGCCAACGCCAGCGGCCAAGCCAAGACGAGCCAGGGCATCAAGAATTTGGGGGTCGTCGACATGCGGTTCCTCGCTTCGCGGGGTTGCAGAGCCTAGATGAAGCTTGACGATTGCGACACCTGCACATACGCTCAGGTCCACTCATGACGGCGGCCATCCTTTCCATCGGTACCGAGCTGACCCGCGGCGAGCTGGTCAACGGCAACGCGCGGTGGTTGGCAGAGCAGCTCACCGAGCTCGGTTTCCAGGTCGTGGAACACGCGACCGTCGCCGATGATGCCGTCCACATCGTGCTTTCGTTACAACGGCTGGCCGCACAGGCGCGCGTGGTGGTTTGCACCGGCGGTCTCGGCCCCACCTCCGACGACCTCACCAGCGCCGCCGCCGCCCAAGCGCTCGGTGTGCCGCTCGAGCGCGATCCTGCGTCGCTCGCCGCGATCGAAGCGCGCTACCGCACGTGGAAGCGCGTCATGCCAGCCATCAACGCCAAGCAGGCCGACTTCCCGCGGGGCGCGAGCGTGCTGCCCAACGCGGTCGGCACTGCGCCAGGTTTCGCCGTCACGCTCGGCGGCGCACGCGTGTTCTTCCTGCCCGGCGTGCCGAGCGAGATGCAGCACCTGTACGAAACCCACGTCGCTGCTGCGATCGCCGTGCTCACCACGCGCCGCAGCTTCCAGGTGCACATTCGCACCTACGGTCTGGGCGAGTCCGCCCTGGCCGAGCGGCTGCGCGACATCGATCTGGGCGGCGCGCGTCACACGCCCGGCATCACCATCGGTTATCGCGCCTCGTTCCCCGAGGTCGAAGTCAAAGTGCTCGCCGAGCATCCGCAGCTCAGCCAGGCGCGCGAGCTCGCAGAGCGCGTCGCCGCCGAAGTGCGCAGCCTGCTCAGCGACATCGCGTACGGCGGCAAGGACGACAACTACCCCGCGTATGTGGGCGGGTTGCTCAAGCGCGCGGGGCTGCGGGTCGCGCTCGCGGAATCGTGCACCGGCGGCTTCATCGCTAAGCTGCTCACTGACGTTGCAGGCAGCTCCGAGTACGTGCTGGGCGGCGCGATCACCTACGCCAACAGCGCCAAGCACCGCGTGCTCGGCGTCGAGAAGCAAGTGCTGCGCGAGCACGGCGCCGTCAGTGAAGAAGTCGCACGCGCCATGGCCGAAGGCGTGCTGCGCCTGGCGGGCGCGGAGATCGCCGTGGCGGTCACCGGAATCGCGGGCCCCGGCGGTGGCAGCGAGCAAAAGCCTGTCGGCACGGTGTGCTTTGCGCTCGCCGTCGTGACCGGCGCCGGCGCGCAAACTCGCAGCCGCACCGAGTATTTTCCCGGTGACCGCGAGCAGGTGCGCGTGCGCACGGCGTACATGGCGCTGCGCCTCTTGGCACAGGCTGCCCAGGAAACCCTTGACGCTCGCGAGAGCGGGCACGTAGAGCAAGAACGAGCCTCTTGAGGCCGAGCGCTACGCAGATGTGACGAGACGAGCGTGACGAGCTCAAAAGAACCGCAAGGAACCCCAAGGAACACGGGCGAGCTCAGACGAGATAACAGGCCAACGGCGAGCAAACTGCAGCTGGGCGACAAGTGAAGGAGAGCGTGATGGGCGAGAGCAATCGAGACAAGGCGTTGGAGTTGGCGGTCGCAACGATCGAGAAGTCGTACGGCAAGGGCGCGATCATGCGCCTGGGCGACAAAGAGATCGTCCGCATCGAGACCACCCCCAGCGGTGCGATCTCGCTCGACATCGCGCTCGGCGTGGGCGGTTACCCCAAGGGCCGCATCATCGAGATCTACGGCCCGGAGTCGAGCGGCAAGACCACGCTCACTTTGCACGCCATCGCCGAATGTCAGAAGGGCGGCGGTGTCGCTGCCTTCATCGACGCCGAGCACGCGCTCGACGTCGGCTACGCCAAGAAGCTCGGCGTGAACACGGAGGAGCTGCTGGTCGCGCAACCCGACTTCGGCGAGCAGGCGCTGGAAATCGCCGACACTCTGGTGCGCTCGGGTGCCGTCGACATGATCGTGATCGACTCGGTGGCAGCCCTGGTGCCCAAGGCCGAGATCGAAGGTGAGATGGGCGACAGCCACGTCGGCTTGCAGGCCCGTCTGATGAGCCAGGCGCTGCGCAAGCTCACCGGCAACGTGCACCGCTCCAACGTCACACTGGTGTTCATCAACCAGATCCGCATGAAGATCGGCGTGATGTTCGGCTCGCCGGAGACCACCACGGGCGGCAACGCGCTCAAGTTCTACTCGAGCATGCGTCTGGACATCCGGCGCGTGGGTGCCATCAAGGTGGGCGAGCAGTCGGTGGGCAACCGCACGCGCGTCAAGGTCGTGAAGAACAAGCTGGCGCCGCCCTTCACCGAGTGCGAGTTCGACATCCTCTACGGCGAAGGCATCAGCCGCTGCGGCGACGTCATCGACCTCGCCGTCACCGACAACATCATCGAGAAGTCGGGCGCATGGTTCTCGTACAACGGCGAGCGCATCGGTCAGGGTCGCGAAAATGCGCGCACCTACCTGCAGGAGCGGCCGAAGTTGCTGGCCGAGATCGAGGCCAAGCTGATGCAGAAGCGCGGCATCAGCCGGGGCAAGGCTGGCGACGCGGCGACAGCTGCCGCAGCGAGCGAAGCGGCGGCCAAGCCAGCCGATGGCGCCAAGCCGGTCGACGACGACAAGCGAGCCGCTGCTGCGCAGGCCCAGCCACCGCGTCCGCGGCCACGTGCCTGATTCCGGGCGCCTTGTTTTGGGCGCCTGCTTTCTCGGGAAGCTCGATCTAGAGCGCCGATTCCGTGGCCTAATTCCGGGTACCGAGGCAGTCGCCCAACCACCCTGTGCGTGCAGGTGCACAGGGTGGTGCGTTGCCGGGGTCACCGAACAGTGCTACTGTATTTCACCCCGCTTGCGGTGGGCCGTTTGGTCGCTACGCGCGGGCACTGGTTTGAGAGCGCAGGCTCGAAGCCGGCAGAGGGCAGGAGGTCGTGTGTCTCAAGCTCAGCAGTTCAAGGTCGGTGACAATGCCGTGTACCCCGCACATGGGGTAGCTCAGATCACGGCCATCGAAAGCCGCGAGATCGCTGGGCGTAAGAAGGACTTCTACATCCTGAAGATCCTCGACAGCGGCATGAAGCTGATGATCCCCACGGACGGTGCCACTCGGGCCGGCCTGCGCGACGTCATCTCCAAGCGCGACGTGAAGAAGGTCATGGACATCCTGAAGGACCCGCGCATCGCCGTGACGGTCCAGCCCTGGAACAAGCGCTTTCGGGAATACACCGAAATGCTGACCAGCGGCTCTGCGTTCGAGGTGGCCAAGGTCCTGCGCGACCTGCACCGCGTGAAGAACGAGAAGGAGCTGTCGTTCAGCGAGCGGCGCCTGCTCGAGCAAGCCCGCAACCTGGTGGTCACGGAGCTTGCCCTGGCCAAGAACTGCGACGTCGAGCGCGTGCAGCGCGAACTCGATGCCGTGCTCGGCTAGCCGAGCTTGGCGCGCGTCCGTGGCTGCGTCTCGCTTGCGCATGGCACCGCCACGCAAGCCGAGTACACTCGCGCGCCATGCAGACTGAAGCTCTGAAGTGGGACGCCGACGGGCTCGTGACAGTGGTCGTGCAGGACCGGATGACCGGCGAGATTCGCATGCTCGCGCACGCCAATCGTGAAGCCGTGCAGGCCACGCTCGAGACCGGCTACGCGCACTTCTACAGCCGCTCGCGCAAGCAGCAGTGGCGCAAGGGCGAGACCAGCGGCCACGGCCTGCGCGTGACCGAGCTCTGGGCCGACTGCGATGCGGATGCGCTTGTCTACCTCGCGGAGGCCGAGGGCCCGTCGTGTCACACGCTGCGCGAGACTTGCTTCTTCCAGCGTGTCACCAGCGCCGGCACCCACGACTTGCCGACGGCGAGCGCCGGCCACGCGCGGCCTGCGCTCGCGCAGCTGTGGGCGCAGCTCGAGGCGCGCCGCAGCGCGCCGGCCGACAAGAGCTACACGCGCAAGCTGCTCGACGAGGGCGTGGACAAGATCGGCGCCAAGGTCGAGGAAGAGGGCAATGAGCTGTCGCGCGCGCTGCGCGGCGAGAGCGACGAGCGCGTGATCTCGGAGGCGGCCGACCTCACCTATCACATGCTCGTGGGTCTGCAGGCCCGCGGCCTCAGCCTGCGTCAGCTGGAAACCGAGCTGGCACGGCGCTTCGGCGTGTCCGGACTTGCCGAGAAAGCTGCGCGCACGAGGTAGGCCGCCGCTGCGCGGTCACGAGCGGTGTCGCGATTGCGCGCACGCTCTGGGCATGCGCACTCGTGCCGAACGGCTCGCGCTCAGGCCTCTGCGCCCATCAAGGCGTCGATCGTCTCGGTCAGTCGCTGCACGTCTGGGCGCGTCACGAAGGACGAGGCGCCCGCCTCGAGCGCGCGGGGCTTCTTGTCCTCGCGTGCCGAGTACACGACGACACGAACGTGCCGCGTGGCATCGGACGCCTTCAAGCGCGCGATCGCCGACAGCCCGTCGATCTTGTTGCCACCGACGTCGAGCACCACCACATCGGGCGGCTCGCTGCCGATCGCGATCAACGCGTCCACCGGATCGGAGAAGCCCGCCACGTCGAAGCGCCCCGCGAGCGCCTTCTTCACGATTTCGAGCTGCGCCGCGTCCTCGTCGATCACGTGTACCGTGGACTTGCCCTGCCGCAGCACCTCGGGCACCGGGTAGCCGTACTTGCGCAGGAAATCGAGCACGTCCACGCGTCGGAAGCGCAGGTGGCGGCCCGGGGTGCGGAAGTGCCGGACCTCGCCGCGGTCGGCCCAGTTGTGGATGGTCTTGAGGTCGACCTGGCAGAAACGAGCGACCTCGGACGCCGTGAAGAGCTCTTTGGCCTGTGCCCGCCGGGCCATTGGCAAATTCTTACCGTCCCATTGTTCCACTGTCTAGAGAAATATCCAGGTTACTCAGGATTTGAGGGGTAAGGTGGGCTGCGTGCGCACGTTCGCAGGGCTCGCAGGCGCGCCCGACGAGCCGCCGCCAGCAGCTGCGACGTTGCGCGAGCTAGAACACCACGCGCGTGGGGCCCTTGAGCGCGCGTTGTTTGATCGGGTGCTCGGGATCGCCGGGGTAGAGCACGGTGCGCACGTTGCCCTCGACCCGCATGATCGGTTCGATGAGCGGTGGCTCGCGGCTCGCACAGTGGGCGATCAAGGCGTCGGTGGAGCTGACGTCCTCGAGTTCGTCGAGAGTGAGGTAGGTTGGCGGTGAGAGCAGCAGCTGTCCGGCGCGCGCGTCTTGCAGGGCCTGCTTCGGTGAGCGCCAGGTCAGGGACACCGTCTCGCGTGTGTCGTGGCTGGCGGTCTGGTCGTGCGGCGCGCGCGCCACGTAGAAGCGCGTGTCGAAACGAATCGGTTCCGAGCGCGGGGTGATCCAGCGGCTGAGTGGATGCAGGAGCGACGGTCGCAGGGACAGGCCGGCGCCGCTGAGCAGCGCGGCAAAGTCTTCACCCGCGAGCAGACGATCGCGCAGTGCACGCAACTGGCTCGGCTCGCAGGCTGTGCCCAGCCACAGGCCCGCTTCCTCGAAGGTCTCGCGCAGCGCAGTGACGGCCAGGCTGTGCGTGAGTGGATCGTCTGGAGTGGTTGGCCAGCGTTGCGCGCCCGGTGGCTGCGTCAGCTGAGTTTGCAGCTGTTCGCTGCTGTCGCCGGAATGCAGCGAGCCACCGGGGAACACGTGCATCCCGCTCATGAAGCGAAGCTTGCCGTGCCGCTCGACCAGCAAGATCTCGATGCCGTCTGGGGTGTCGCGCGACAGCACGACCGTCGCTGCGGGCTTGGCGAATGCAACCGTGTTGGCCTGCGCGGCGGGCGACTCGGCTGACTCGGCTGACTCGGCTGACTCGGCCGGCAACTCAGCCCTCGGCCAGCACGACGGTCGTGGACACGCCGATGGCCGAAGCCAGGCGCGCCAGGGTCTCGAGCGACGGAGTGTGTCGACCCGCTTCGACGCGAGCGATGTTCGGGCGGTGGATGCCGGTGCGACGCGCGAGCTCGGCCTGCGTGAGGCCGGCGGCGAGGCGCAGCTCGCGCAGCCGAGCTCCCAGGCGCGCGCCGTCGATGGAGATCGTGGCACCTTCGCCGTTGATGGCGGAGTGCGACTTGCTGCCGTTGGCGGCACCCAGGCTCGCAGCCTGCAGTGTGATCTCGTGGCCGCTGCCGAGCTTCAGCGTGGCGGAGTGCGCGTCGCCGGCGAGCGTGATGGTGGCGACCTCGCTGCCGTCGTCTTGCCCGGAGACCGGACGGCGCAAGAGCGCAGCGCTGCCGTCGCCGAGCACCGCGAGCAGCTCGCTCGGGCGCGGTGAGACGGTGATGTATTCGAAACGCTTGCTCCGAGTCGCATCCCGACGCCGGGCCAGCGTGCGGGCCACGCGGCGCACATCGTCGTTGCTGCGCACGAGCAAGCCGCCGCACAGGTCCTCGAGCAAGTCCTCGATCTCGCCGAAGCTGCCGTTTTCCGGCAACACGACCGCGACCGCCGCATGCAAAGCGCGCAAAAGGCCAACGGCCGCGAGCAACTCGTCCTCGTCGTAGGCTGCGCAGCCTGCATCGATCACGAACGCGCTGTTGTCGCTGGCGTGCTCGGCGAGCGAGTGCGGAGCTACCACGCGCGGCTGCAGACCCACCTCGACCAAGGCATCGCGCCATGCGTCTTCGAAGCTGGGCCGATCACTGACGCGATCACTGACAAGCAGGACTGTGGGGGACATTCTCCCTCCGCGCTCAGCGGGAAGCCACTTATGACAGACTCGATCCGGCCGCTCAAGCCCCTTGTAGTGGCAAATCCAAGGTCGAGACGGGGCGCGCAATATACGGGTTTCTCCGCATTGTGCGAGGGGCTCGCGCGCTTTCGTTCAGCGCGTGGCCGCGCGCGGCAGCCGTGCGCGCCACTGTCCGACGTGCACGCGCACATAGGCCACGACCAACATGCCGGCGATCAAGAGCGCTGTGCCCATCGCCCAATCGCGGGGGCCGAGCGCTTTGGTCACGTGACGCGAAGCGGCCCCGAATGCGAACTCGAGGTGCACCCAGTACACCCACAACGAGGCGCGCCCGAACACGTCGAGCGCGGCTCGCAGCGCTGAGCGTGGGCGCGTGAGCGCGAGCGCGATGCCGGCGAAGATCAGCAAGAGGCCCACTCGGTACGCGACGCGCGCGGGCTGCGTGAGCCATGGTTCCACGGCGAGCGCTCGGAACACGTGCGGCATCGATTCGCTGGTCGCGAGCGACAACAGGGCGCCGACGGCCACCCAAGACACGACTCGCTCGTCGCTCTTGCCTTGCTGCGCGGCGCGCGCCCACGACAGACCGAGGGCTGTGCCGATGAAGGTGTAGGCCGTCCATGGAAAGAGCGGAAACAAGCCCACGATCGGTCGGCCAGGCGGTGGCGCCCACTGGCCCAGGTACGCGGCGAGCGCCTGTGGGAGCGGCCCCGGCACCCAGGAGCGGGTCCACACGGTGAGCCACGCCACGATGACACCGCAGAGCACGTAGCCGTCGCCCCGAGCGAACGCCGTACCGCGTGTCGCGCCCACCGCGACCACGACGCACAGCGACATGCCGATGCACTGCAGCACGTCCACGCGCATCAGGCCCTGCAGGCGGATGGGCTGATGCACGGCCACCTGCGCGAAGCCGGCGGCGACCAGGCCGAGCGCCGCGGCGACGCCCCACAGCGCGCGGCGGGTCTGGGTAGGCAGCCGCCCGAGGGCGACGTAGCCCAGGCCGTAGCCGCAAAGCAGGAGCAGCTCCGCCAGGTAGGAACCGCGCTGGGCGAAACCCGAGCCGTCGAGCACCCACATCTGCAGGCGCAACGCGTAGCCCAGCACGACCAGCTGCAGACCCCGGGCGACCTCCAGCAAGTAGCGCGGTCTGCGCTGGCTACGCTCGTCGGCGGCCCAGCGTAAACCCAGGGAAATCCCGGCGACTGACAGGAAGATGGGGGCCGCGAGCCCCCCGAAGAACTGGATGGCGTTCCACAGGTTGCCCGTGCGCGCCTCTGGGCGTAGCCAGCCGTGCGAGGTATGCAGCGGGATCATGCACACGACCGCCAGGCCTCGGAGCGTGTCCACGAACGCCAAACGCGCCGGTTGCTGCTGTGCTTTGGTTGACACCAAGGGGTCCGTTTGCTAGCGATCCGCCGCCTCGCCGGCCTACCCTGACGGACTGCTTTCAAAAGGCGACGGTTAGCGAGGACTCAGCCGATGTTCAAGTCCATCAGCATCTTCTCCGGGACTGCCCACCCCGAGTTGGCGAAAGCCATCGCCGCCTACCTCGAGCTGCCGACCGGCCGGCTCGAGATCAACCGCTTCTCCGATGGCGAGGTCTTTGCCCGCATCCAGGAGAACGTGCGCGGGGTGGATTGCTACGTGGTTCAGCCCACGTGCACGCCCGTCAACGATCACATCATGGAGCTCTTGGTCGTCGTCGACGCGCTCAAGCGCGCCTCGGCTGCGTCGATCACAGCCGTGCTGCCGTACTACGGCTACGCCCGCCAGGATCGCAAAGCCGCGCCGCGCACGCCGATCACCGCCAAGTTGATCGCCGACCTGCTGACCAGCGCCGGCATTTCGCGCGTCGTGGCCATCGACCTGCACGCAGGGCAGATCCAGGGTTTCTTCAACGTGCCGTTCGATCACCTGTTCGCGAACAAGGTGTTCCTCGACTATCTGCGCGCGAAGTTCGTGGGCGATTTGCCCGTGTTCGTCTCGCCGGATGCGGGCGGCGTGGAGCGCACGCGCGCTTACGCCAAGCGCATGGGCGCCGACCTCGCCATCATCGACAAGCGCCGCGAGAAGGCCAACGTCAGCGAGGTCATGAACATCATCGGTGACATTCGCGACCGCGATTGCGTCATCGTCGACGACATGATCGACACCGCTGGCACGCTGTGCAACGCGGCCAAGGCGCTCAAGGAACGCGGTGCGCGGCGCGTGTACGCAGCTGCCACCCACGCGGTGCTGTCGGGCCCGGCGGTCGAGCGCATCAAGGCCTCGGCGCTCGAAGAAGTGGTCGTCACCGACACCATCCCGCTCTCGGCCGCCGCCGTGGCCAGCGGCAAGTACCATGTGCTCACGGTCGCTTTGCTCCTCGGCGAAGCCATCAAGCGCATTCACCACAGCGACTCGGTGAGCTCGCTTTTCGAATAAGACCATGCCATCACGCGCGGCCCAGAAGTGGCCACGCTAGGAGCCGACTGTCATGCAAACCCTCGTCATCACCACCGAACCCCGTACGCAAACCGGCAAAGGCCCCAACCGTCAGCTGCGCGCGCGCGGCATGGTGCCTGCCGTCTACTACGGTCCCGGCTTCTCGCCCAAGGACCTGTCGGTCTCGCCGAAGGAGCTCACGGCGGCATTGTCGACCGAGCACGGTCGCAACACGATCGTGAAGCTCAACGTCGGCGGGCAGGAAGAGTTCGCGATGGTGCAGGATCTGCAGATCCACCCGGTGACGCGTCGCCCGGTGCACGTCGATTTCTACAAGATCGACCTCACCAAGCCGATCGAGCGCCTGGTGCCCTTCGTCACCGAAGGCAAGGCCAAGGGCGTCGTGGCAGGCGGCGAGTTGATCGTGGTTTACCGCGAGCTGCCGCTGCGCGCCAAGCCCGACTCGTTCCCGGCGCGCATCGTCATCGACGTGACGAACCTCGAGATCGGCGACCACGTGCAGGTCAAAGACGTCAAGCTGCCGGCCGGCGTCGAGGCGGCCATGCCCCCCGAGCGCAACGTGATTTCGTGCATCACGATGCGCAAGCGTCAGGAAGAAGAAGAGACCACCACGGCTCAGGTTGGTACGGCGCCTGCCGCTGGTGCAGCGCCTGCCGCTGGCGCAGCGCCTGCCGCTGGTGCAGCGCCTGCCGCTGCCGGCAAGCCTGCCGCCAAGCCCGCTGGCAAAAAGTAGGCTGGTTTGCAAGCAGGGCGCGCCGCGGCTCATGCAGCTGCGCGCGCCTTCTGCTTTTTCTACGCCGCGCTGCTGTGGGCGGCGGCACTGGGATCAAGGCGGCGCGCCATGCACCTCGTGACAGGACTCGGCAACCCGGGCGCCAAGTACGCCGGGCACCGGCACAACGTCGGCTTCATGGTCGTGGACCAGATGGCCCGGCGCTGGTCGGCCGATGCGTTTCGCGAGAAGTTCCAGGCGCAGTTCGCGCGCGGCCGCATCGACTCACACGAGGTCGGCTGGCTCAAGCCGCAGACCTTCATGAATCTGAGCGGGCACTCCGTGCAGAAGGCCATGGCCTTCTTCAAGGTTGAGCTGCCGCAGCTGATCGTCGTCCACGACGAGCTCGACCTGGCCTTTGGCACCTTCAAGCTGAAGGTCGGCGGCGGGACGGCCGGGCACAACGGCCTCAAGTCCATCGTGAGCTGCTGCGGCGGGCAGGATTTCGTCCGGCTGCGCGTGGGCATCGGCCGGCCGCGCTCGGGCGCCCCGGAACACCACGTTTTGAGCGATTTCTCTCGGGATGAGTGCTCGCAGCTAGAGAATGTGCTAGAAAGCGCGTCCCTCGCGGTGGCCGACGTCGTCCGCCTGGGGGTGCCGGCGGCCATGAATCTGCATCACCAGGCCGCCAAGAGTCCGAAGATCACGAGCGCATCGGAGTAAGAAACCATGCGCAAACCCAGCTCCGCACGGTGCGGTCTGGGGCCCTGCTCCGGTGAGACCGGGGCCAAAGTCCAAAGGGATAGCAATGAGCACAGTATTCACAACGTCCGGTAACCCGCGTCGACTGCGCGAGTACGAGACGATCTACATCATGCAGTCGAACGTCGATCCCGACGAAGCGGATCGCGTTGCAGCACGCGTCAAGGACATCGTCGAGACGCGCAGCGGCAAGCTCTTGAAGGTCGACAACTGGGGCAAGCGCAAGCTGGCCTACCCGATCAACAAGGCCAGCCGTGGCGTGTTCGTGTTCTTCAAGTACCTCGGCTTCGAAGACGTCGTCGCCGAGCTCGAGCGCAACCTGCGTCTGCTCGACTCGGTCGTGCGCTACCAGACCGTGCTGATGAACGGCGACGTGAAGCTCGAGGCCTATCAGATCGAAGCGGCCGACGTGGAGTTCCGCCGCCTCGAGGTGAGCGCCGAACCCGACGAAGAGCTCGGTGTCGCGCAGCGCCTGGGCTTGCTCGACGCGCCGCGTCCGCAGCGCCGTGACAGTGGCTACGGTGAAGAAGGCATCGAGGACGAGTACGGCGTGCCGCCCGTGGAAGATCCCACGTTCGGAGCCGAGGCCGTCGAGGATGAGGAGCAAGCGTCATGAGCTACCAGTACCGCGATAACGACGACGACATGCGTGGCGGCGGCCGAGGCCGTGGCGGCGACATGGGCATGGGCGGTGGCATGGGCGGGCGCGGTGGCGACGGCCCCGGCATGGGCGGCCCCGGTGGCGAAGGCGATCCGTTCGGCCTGCGTCGCCGCGGCGGCAAGCGCAAGGTTTGCCGCTTCTGCGCCGACAGCGAAGTGGTCATCGACTACAAAGATGCCAACCAGCTGAAGTACTTCATCAGCGACCGCGGCAAGATCGTGCCGCGCCGCATCAGCGGCAACTGCGCGCTGCACCAGCGCTCCATCACCACGGCCATCAAGCGTGCGCGCAACATCGCGCTCATGCCGTTCACCTCGGGGAGCTGATCATGGCGAACAACGTGCATGTCATTCTCAGGCGCGATGTCGACAAGGTCGGCGCGGCCGGCGAGCTCATCAAGGTGAAGCCGGGCTTCGCGCGTAACTTCTTGTTGCCGCGCGCGCTCGCGGTCGTTGCGACTGACAGCAACGTCAAGCAGATCGAACACGAGCGCAAGCTGGCGGTTGCAGCTGCTGCGAAGCAAAAGGGCGCGGCAGAAGGCGCGGCGGGCAAGATCCGCGGCCTGACGGTCGAGATCACGGCGGCTTCGGGCGAGGGCGACAAGCTCTTTGGCTCGGTGACCTCGCGTGACGTCGCGGACGCGCTCAAGAAGCAGGGCGTGGAGATCGACCGCAAGCATCTGGAGCTGCCGGCGGCGATCAAGTCGCTCGGCGAGTACGAAGTGACGGCGAAGCTTGGGGCAGGCGTGAGCGCGGTCTTCAAGCTCGTGGTCAAAGCGGGCTGACGCGACGCTTTCCGTGAGCTGAACGGCCTTCGAGGGTGACACTCTGCGCGCGGTCCAGTGGGTCCGTGCTCGGAATCACCCTCGAATGCCTGCCTCACGACAGCGCGGCGGCTGCGGTTCGATCGCGGAGGGATGACGCGCTCCCTGCTTTGCCTGGCTGGTTTGTCCCGCGCGTGATGGCGGCGCACTGTGCGATCGCTGGGCGTCCGTGGACAAGTCACCGGATATCCACTTCGAATCTCGCGTTAGCCACCGCTTGTCCACAGGTTGCTACGTGCCCTGCGACTTGGCGTATGGCATCTTCCTTAGCTCGTTTCAGCGGGGTGATGCGCGCGCATGAGTGATGGACGTTCAGCGGGGCCGGGCAGGGTTCCTCCCAATGATCTGGCGGCGGAGCGCGCGGTGCTCGGCGGGATCTTGCTGGAGAATCAGGCGCTGGACGTGGTGCTGGAGCTTCCGCTTTCGGCGGAGGACTTCTACAGCGACGGGCACTCTCGCATCTTCGAGTCGATGCAGGAGCTGTATCAGTCGGGGCAGCCGGTCGACACGGTCACGCTGCGCGAGCGCCTGTCCACGGGCAATCGCTTGCAGATGGTGGGCGGCGACGACTACCTGCTCAGTCTCACCAACACCATCCCGACCGTCTCGAACATCGAAGCGCACGCCAAGATCGTGCGCGAGAAGGCCATCGTTCGGCGCTTGATCGTCGCGTGTCACGAGACCGCGGCGCGCGGCTACGGCGACTACGGCAAGATGGAGGAATTCCTCGACGAGGCCGAGCGCGCGGTCTTCTCGGTGGCGAAGCACCGCCTGCGCTCGCCTTACGAGCCCATCAAAGAAGTGGTGATCCGCACCTTCGAGGCGATCACTCAGGCTGCGCAGCTCAAGCAGCACATCACCGGCTTGCCCACGGGTTTCGCGCGGCTCGACAAGATGACGGCCGGCATGCACCCGGGCGACCTGATCATCGTCGCAGGCCGTCCGGGCATGGGAAAGACAGCGTTCGCGCTCAACCTCGCGCTCAACGCGTGCGTGGCGCGCAAGGTCGCAACGGCGTTCTTCTCGCTCGAAATGCCCAAGGAGCAGCTCGCCAATCGTCTCCTGTGCAGCGAGGCGCGCGTCGATGCGGGCAAGCTGCGCACCGGCTATCTCGGTCGCGACGACTGGCCCAAGCTCACGCAAGCGGCGGGCTCGCTCAGCGATCTGCCGATCTGGCTCGACGACACACCGGGCCTCACGTTGATGGAGCTGCGCGCCAAGACGCGCCGCCTCAAGGCCGAGCACGATCTCGGCCTCATCGTCATCGACTACTTGCAGCTGATGCGCGCGGGGATTCGCACCGACAGCCGCGAGCAGGAGATCAGCGAGATCAGCCGCTCGCTCAAGGGCATGGCCAAGGAGCTGCGCTTGCCGGTGGTGGCGCTGTCGCAGCTCAACCGTGGCGTCGAGAGCCGTGGCAACAAGGACAAGCGTCCGCAGCTGTCGGATCTGCGTGAGTCGGGCGCCATCGAGCAAGACGCCGACACGATCATGTTCATCTACCGGGACGAGGTCTACAACCCGGAGTCGACCGAGAAGAACGTTGCCGAGATCATCGTCGGCAAGCAGCGCGCGGGTCCGACCGGCACGGTGAAGTGCATGTTCCATCGTGAGTACACGCGCTTCGAAAACATGGAAGACGAGCACGGCGACTCGGGCGACGCTTTCGGCGGGTGAGCCGCGCCACCTGCGCGAGCACGTGCGTCCCAGAACGCGGGCGTCTTACCTTTAGCGGCCACGTGCGTGCGCGCGTTGGGACCCGGCACGAGGGTCGAAGTGCTTCCCTCGCCGTCGCTTTCGGTAGTAGGCTGCGACGCGTTTCTCCGCAGGAGGGGTGAATGAGTCGCATTTGCGCGTCGCTGTGTCTGGCCGTGGCTGCGCTGGCCTTGCTCCCGCAGCTGGCGGCGGCGGGCGGAGCCGAGTTCCCCGGCGGCGGCACGCGCGAGCTCGGTCGCGGTGCCACGGGCTTCACGCGCGCCGACGATCCCACGCTGATGCTGCGCAATCCCGCGCTCCTGGCCGACCTGTGGGACGACCAGGCGATGGCCGGCGTCAACGTGCTGCTCGCCCACGCGTGCTTCCACGCGAGCGGTGGCTACGGCGTTGGGATCCAGGGGTCGGACGTCAGCTTGCTCGGCGGCAAAGAGGTGTATCGGCAGGCGCCCGCTGGCGCGACGGATCTGCAGCATCACCCGATCTCGGGCTACTACGACGAGGCCTACCCGAACGTCTGCTATCAGGGCCCGACGCCGGTGTTCCCGAGCATTGCGCTCACCAAGAAGCTCGCGAGCAACGTGGGTGTTGGCCTCGGTTTCTTCCCGCCGGATGTCGCGTCACTGCCGCAGTGGGGCAATCCCGATGGCACGGTGAACACGCCCAACGGCGTGCGGCCCAGTCCCACGCGCTACTTCGATTCGCACCTCAACACGTCGTTCTTCTCGGCGCTCGGCGCGGTCGGTTATCGGCCCACTAACTGGTTGCGGCTGGGTGCCGGTTTCCAGTGGAGCTTGCTCGCCTTCAACGCCACGGTGTGGGCGCGTCCTTCGTCGAACCTCGAGTCGCACTCGGATGTGCGCACCGAGGCGGCCGGTCGCGATCTCTTCATCCCGGGCATCATCGCATCGGCGCAGATCGTGCCGACCGACAACCTCGACTTCGCCGTCGGCTTCAAGTGGTCCGATCGCGTGGACTCCAAGGCCAAGCTCGATCTCACCACGGGCGCGTTCGGAACGGGCCGGCCGTTCTACTATCTGGACAAGAACGGTACGATGCATGCGCTGGCGGGGACTGTCCCCACGACCTCGTCCAATCAGCAGGGCGCCGTGAGCGCGCCTCCGATCTGGGTGCCGCAGCTGTCCTTCGGTGCGCGCTATGCGCAGCGCATCACGCCGCGCGCGACCACCAAGACCTGGGAAGAAGCTCATGGCGCCGCCGGCGCTGACGTGCAGGACCACATGGCGACCGAGCGCTGGGACATCGAAGCCAACGCGATCGTCTACTTCAACTCATTCAACAACCGCATTCTGGTCACCACCGACGCGGCGAACGCCGCCATGGTGACCCTGGTCGACGCCAACCCGAACGGCACCACGTCGCGTCTGCCTGCCTACATCGGCAACTGCGTGAACCCGCCCAAGTCGGGTCCTTGCGTGAGCGATCGTGAAGTGTCCACCGAACTACGCGGCAACACGCAGTTGTCGCTGCGCGTGGGCGGCGACTACAACATCCTGCCGGGGGTGCTCGCCGTGCGCGCGGGGCTCAGCTACGAAAACAACGGCGCCGACGTGCAGTACTTGAATGTCGAGCGCTACATGCTGGGACGCACCGGCCTGCACGCGGGCGCCACCTGGCGCATCGCGAAGAAGACCGACTTCTCCATCGGCTTCGCGCACTTCATCCAGCGCGACGTTCGCCTCGATCCGAACCCCAACAGTGCTTTTCCGGCGCAGTTCAAGACCGCGCAGTACAACGTGCTGCCCGGTGCGCATGATGGCGTGGCTCGCTTCACGACGTCCGTGCAGAACGCGCCTGGCATTGCCGTCAATGCCGGCAGCTTCTTCTACCACCTGCAAGTCATCTCCGTGCAGCTGGCACAACACTTCTGAGACAGCAGCGTCCGGCGCGCGATCCACTTCGCGACTCGTGCGGTCTCCGGGCCGTGCGGGCAGCTCAGCCGGCTTTGGCCTTGAGGGCGTCTGCCGTGGGTTGGTGGCGCACGGCGCCGTCGCAGGTCAGCAGGGCGCCGGCGATGATCTCGTCTTCGAGGTTGAGCTTGAGCGCGCCCTTGTCGTTGATCAGCTTGATCAACGCGTAGATGTTGCGCGCGTAGAGGTTGCTCGCGTCCTCGGGCATGGTGTTGGGCAGGTTCGAGTAGCCCATGATCAGCACGCCGTGCTTGACGACTTCCTTGTTGTTCTCGGTCAGCTCGCAGTTGCCGCCGGAGTCAGCAGCGATGTCGACGATGATCGAGCCCTGGCGCATGGCCTTGACCATGTCCTCGGTGACCAGACGCGGCGCCGGTCGGCCCGGCACCTGCGCGGTGGTGATGACCACGTCGGCCAGCGCGATGCGCGCCTTGAGCACTTCTTGCTGCTTCGCAAGGAAGTCCTTGCTGACTTCCTTGGCGTAGCCGCCCTGGCCCTCGCCGCTCTCTTGCATCGGCAGCTCGATGAACTTGCCGCCGAGTGACTCGACTTGTTCTTTCACCGCGGGCCGGATATCGGAGACCTCGACCATCGCACCCAGGCGACGCGCCGTGGCGATCGCCTGCAGGCCGGCGACGCCGGCGCCCATGATCACGACCTTCGCCGGTTGAATCGTGCCAGCTGCGGTCATGAGCAATGGGAAGTACTTGCCCAGGCGGCTGGCCGCGAGCACCACGGCCTTGTAGCCGGCGATGTTGGCCTGCGACGAGAGCGAGTCCATCACCTGCGCACGGCTGATGCGCGGCAGAAGATCCATCGCGAGGCAGCTGACCTTGCGATCGGCGAGCGTCTTCACGGCGTCGAGCTGCTTGTGTGGCCAGACGTGCGAGATCAGGATCGCGCCGGGCTTGAGCAAGCTGGCTTCGTCGGCGCCGAGAGCCTCGTTCTTCTGCGGCGGCGAGACCTTCAGCACGAGGTCCGCGGTCTGCCAGGCGGCTTTGGCATCCTGCGCGATGCTCGCCCCAGCGTCCTCGAACGCTTTGTCGGCGATGTTGGCACCCGCGCCTGCGCCGGCTTGCACGACGACCGTCAGGCCATCCTTCACCAGGCGCTTGATGGTTTCGGGGGTCGCGGCCACCCGCAGCTCACCGGGCGCGCATTCCTTGGCGACGAATACCTGTGCACTCATGGCCGCCTGTATACCTGTTTTTTGCGCGGAAACAACCCGCGGCAGCGCCGCTCCGGGGCGGCGCGCGAGCAGCGAACGGGCCCGAGGGCGCGGTGCGGCAGGGCGGATGGGGGCGCCGTCAGAACGCCATGCTGTCTGGCGTGGCGGTGGGCAGGCTGGCGTCCAATTGCGCCATCGGCAGGTTCTGTTGCGCGCGGTAGGCGGCGTAGTGGGTGAGCACGCGCCGCACGTATTCGTGGGTCTGCGAGAACGGGATGCGCTCCAGAAAGGCCTCGAGAGGCATGTCAGGGTTATTCTCGCGCATCCATAACCGAACGTTGTGGGGGCCGCCGTTGTAGGCCGCGATGGCCAGCGGCACGCGGCCGTCGAAGCGCTTGATCAGCGAGGACAGATACCAGGCCGCGAACTCGACGTTCACCTTCGGGTCGAGCAGGTCGCTGACCTCGAAGCGCTCGACCCCGAGCTTGCGCGCAATCAGCATGCCCGTGCGCGGCATGATCTGCATGAGACCGACGGCGCCTGCGAACGAGACGATCTGGCGGTGGTAAATGCTCTCGACGCGCATCACCGCGAAGAGCAGGTTGGGATCGAGGCCGTACTTGGTGGCGGCCTTGTCGACCTCGTCCGAATAGGCGCGCGGCCGCAGCTCGCCACCTGCACCGCCGAAGCCAAGTGAGACGCCGGGATCGCCCAGGAGATCGGCGACCTCTGCGAGCGCGCTGCGGCTCGCCTTGTCGAGCGAGCTGCGCTGGCGTCGCAGCTCGCCATCGGCGCTGTGGCGCGGCGGTGCGCTGCCGGTCAGCACGGCTTCGAGCCCGGAGCGCAAGCGCAGCTCCCCACGCGCATCGCGGAACGCGAGGTAGGCTTCGCCAATCTCGTCGGCGGCGTCCTCGAAGAGGTCGAGCTCGACGAGATCAGCCGCGCGTGCGAGCCACGGGTACGCCGCGCCGTACGCGGCGGACAGCGGGCCCAGGCGTGCGAGCACGCGCTGCCGCAACGTCGCGACACGAGCCGCCTCGGCATCGGCTTCGACCTGGGTCGGATCGGCGGCGGAGGTCACCTCTTGTGCGGCTTGCGCCTCGGGCTCGGCCGCCTGTGCCGGCAGCGCGTCAGCCGCATTCGGCGCGTCGGCCTGCGCGGGCGCCTCGCCCGCCGCCGTAACCGCGTTCGCCGAGGCGAGCGCTGCGCTGTCTGCGGCGGGCAGCTCGTTCGCGGTCAAGCTCGTTGGCGTCAGCGCCGTGGTCGGCAGCGGTCCCTGCAAGCTGTCGATCAGTGCGACGACGTCTGGGTGCAGCGTGCCCGCGGGCGCGCAGCTCTTGGTGGCGGAGCTCTGCATCGACCACAGCCGCAAGTCCGCCCACATGGCGTAGTAGTGAGGCGAGCGCTTGTCGTCCTTCATCACCCGCAGATACTCGGACTCGGCCTCACCCAAGCGACCCAGGCGCTCGAGCGCACGTGCGCGGTGATAGCGCCCCGACACGGCATAGCTCGGCACCTCGGTCACGCTGTCGAGCAAGTCTGCGACCGACACGTCGGAGGCCAGGCCGAACGCCAGGATCGCCGCGTTGTAGCGGATGCTGGGCGAGAGGCTCGCGCGCTGTCGCATCACCTCCAGCACTTCACTCGCGCGTCCCTGGAGCTTGCGCTGGATCGCGATCTCGAAGACCGACACGAGCTTGTCGTTCTTCACCTCGTGCAGCGCATGACCGCCGAGCAGCTTGCGGATGCGTGCTTCCGCTTCGGCCAGCTGCGCGGGATCGTGGCCGTCGACCGGCGCGCTGCCACGCGGCAAGAGCCGAGCCGCGTCGGCTGCAGGGACACCGAGCGCGATGGCCTGCGCCACCTCGTCGCGCACGTCCGACCAGCGGCCCTCGGTGCGTGCCATCTTCGCGGCCAGCAGGCGTGCACGACCGCGAAGCAGCGCGGGCAGCGCGGTCTGCGCGAGCAGCACGCCGACCGCTGCGCGAGCGGCCTCGACGGAGCCGCGCTCGACCAAGCGCTGGGCGCGGTCCAGTTGCTCGGGACCGGTGTACGGGCGCACCGCTGCTCCACTCGCCGCGATGCGCGCGAACGCCGTGCGGGCTTCGTCGGCTGCGGGCGATTCGGGCTCGTCCAGATCGATGCTGCGGTAGATGGCGACCGCGCCTGTGACGTTGCTCCAGCGCTCGCGTGCGCGTGCCAGCGTGAGACGCAGCTCGGCGCGTCCGATCAAGTGCGGATAGCGGCGGCTGACCTTGTCGAGCTCGGTCTCGCCGTCGTGCTTGCCCGCCTCGAGCAAGCAGCGCACGAGCTCGATGCGAGCCTGTGCTGCCACGTTGCGCTCCGGGCTCTGCTCGGCGAGCTTGTACGCTTCGCAGGCTTCGGCGGGCCGGCCCACGCGCATCAAGAGCTCGGCGCGGCGCACCGCGATGCGATCCCCGATGCGCGGCAGCGCGTGCTCGACCACGCGCAAGGCCAAGAGCGCGTCGTCGAGCTTGCCGTCGGCGGCGAGCGCACGGGCGTCGCGCAGCGCGTTGCGTGCATCTTCCGCGGAGATCGGCGCCGTCCACTGCGGCTCCGGCATGCGAAGCCCGGCCGGCTCGGTGCATGCAAGCTCGGGCTGGGCATCGCCCTCGAACGCTTCGCTCTGGGCCGAGTCGTCAGGCCGGATGGCACACAACGGAGCGCCGCTCCACGCGCTGGCTCCCGAGGGGAACCAGGCGATCGCGAGCCAGAGCCAAAGTGTCGTACTCCGAGGCAAACTGCACCCCCGACGTGCTTCTCTAGATGGTAGCCCTACGCGGCCAGCATGCAAAAAAGCCGTGGGCGCGGCGCAGTCTTTTGTGTTGGCGCGCAGGGCGGCCGGGGCGTGCGATGTGGTGGGCATGCGGCGCAGACGCCCACCCCGCTCGCGGGATTCGGCCGTCAGGGTGGTCAGTTGCGCACAGCGGGCGTTGCGCCTGCGGAGGCGCCACCGCCTTCGCCAGGCTCTTTTTGGTTCTGGGTCTCGGGCAAGAGCACCGTGACCACGGCCATGGCCGCGATAACCAGAAAACCGGCCAGGATCAAGAACTCGCGCAAACGCTCACTGCGCGCGTTGGGACCGGGATTTGGCATGGGATCCGCTCCAGGCGCACGCGACCTCGGGTCGTCGTGCACAGGCGCTAGGCGCGTTCGATTTCGAACTCGAAGTCTTCGACGATCGGGTTCGAGAGCAGCTTTTCGCACATCGCGCGCAGCTTGGTCTCGGCATCTCTGGGCGCGGCACCGTCGAGGTCGATCTCGATCAGCTTGCCGACGCGCACCTTCTTCACGCCCGCGAAGCCGAGCGAGTCGAGCGCGCGGCGCACCGCCTCGCCCTGCGGGTCGAGCACTTCTTCCTTGAGCGTGACGTAGACGTTGGCTTTCATCGGCGGGCTTCCTTCCGGTCATCAAATGCGCGCGCGCAGGTTGCGTTCCAGACGCGCAGCCGGTGGCTCGAGGTTCGGTTCGAACGCCGCTCCGCGCACGGTCTCGCAGGCCTCGATGTAGCGGCGCGCAGCTTCCACGCGCACGTCGTCGGGCAGCGTCGGGATCGGGCCCTCGCCCTTGTAGCCTTGCTCGGCGAGCCAGCGCCGCACGTACTCCTTGTCGAACGATTCGGGTGTCTGACCCTTGGCCATGCGCTCGGCGTAGCTCTTGGTGAACCAGTAGCGTGACGAGTCGGGCGTGTGGATCTCGTCGATCAGCATGATGTGACCGGCCTTGTCGATGCCGAACTCGTACTTGGTGTCGACCAGGATGAGGCCGCGCTCGGCGCACAGCTTTTGGCCGCGCGCGAACAGCGCCATCGCGTAGCCGGCCGCTTCGTCGAACTGCTTTGCGGTGACCTCGCCCGCTGCGATGATCTGCTCGCGCGAGACGTTCTCGTCGTGCGCGCCGTGCGGGGCCTTCGTGGTCGGCGTGAGAATCGGCTTGGGCAGGGCGGCGTGGGCTTTGAGACCCTCGGGCAGCGTGTGGCCACAGAACTCGCGCGCGCCGGACTGATACGCGGTGAGGATGCTGGTGGACGACACGCCCGTGAGATAGGCGCGCACGATCATCTCGACCGGCAGCGGCGTGCACTCGATGCATTCCATCGCGTTGGGGTCGGGCACGCCGAGCATGTGGTTGGGCACGATGTCGCGCGTCTGCTCGAACCAGAACGACGCTAGGGAGTTGAGCACTTGCCCCTTGAGCGGCAGCGTGCCCAGCACGCGATCGAACGCGCTGATGCGATCGGTCACCACGATGAAGCGCCGGCCATCGGCACGGCTGTAGTTGTCGCGCACCTTGCCCTCGTACTTCGCGCCGAGGAAGTCGAGGTGCGTGGCGTCGAGCGTGGTGGCGAGGCCTTGGCGGAGTTTGCTGATGTCCATGGTGCGTTCGCTGCGCGCTGCGCGCTTTGTCGGGCTCGGCTGCCCGGCCTCGTGCGCGAAGGCGGCAAGCTAGCAAAAGCCGCTGCCGCCGGCCACCACGGCGAGCAGCGTTTGGCCGCGTGGGCCGGGCCGCCGCCGCGCGAAGTGGTTGACGCGGCTGGCCGCCGGCGCTACCCGGTAACCGCCGTGCCGACCCGCTTCGACCTGCAGACCATTCGCGAAAAGCTGGCAGACCGTGCGCCCGTGCGGCAAGACCGGCCCGACGTCACGCGTCGCGCGGCGGTGGCGGCCATCCTGCGCCCGGCCGGCGACGACACCGAGGTGCTGCTGATCCGGCGTGCCGAGCGGCTGAACGATCCGTGGTCGGGTCACATGGCGTTTCCGGGCGGCCACCATGATCCGATCGACCCCGACCTGCTCGCCACGGCGATGCGCGAGGCTCACGAGGAGGTCGGGCTCGACCTCGGGCAGCACGAATACCTCGGGCAGCTGGACGAGCTGCCCGCCATGGCTCGCGGCCGCTTTGTGGGGATGGTCATCGCGCCGTACGTGTTCGCTGTGCGTGGCAGCCCGCCGCTCGTGCCCAACGACGAAGTGGCGGCGCTCGTCTGGGGCAGGCTCGGGCAGATGGCCAGCGGCGCGATCGACGATATCAAGGAACTCAGCTACGAGGGCGAGCTGCGTCGGTTGCCGGCGTACCGGGTGGAGGGCAACGTGGTCTGGGGCATGACCCACTTCATGCTGCAATCGCTTTTCTCGGCGATCGCTTGAGCCGCACTTGCGCTGCGGCGGGCTTCGCCCTAGGAGCCTGTTGGAGAAAGCCGGGAGCGCTTTGTCCGACAGGCTCCTAGACGCTGGTCGCCATGGATGAGCATGAGTTCGAACGCCGTGCGGCCGATGCCTGGAAGCACCTTCTGGATCTGTTCGAGGACGTCGAGCCCGAGGACGCCGACATCGAGGCCAGCGGCGACGTCGTGCGCATCGACCTGCGGGGCGGTCAGCGCATCGTGCTCAACACGCAGCGGCCCACGCGCCAGCTGTGGCTCGCGGGTGGTCAGCGGGCCTGGCATTTCTCCTACGAGGCCGCGACGCAGCGCTGGCTCGACGACAAGGGCCATGGCGACGAGCTGTTCGCGGTGATCGCACAGTTGGTGAAGGACGGCGCGGGCGTCGAGCTCAAAGCGCGCTAGCGCGGACCCGAGCTCGCGCGGCACGCTTGCCGTTTTCTTGGAGCCGATCGGTGTTGTGCGTAGAACCTGCACAGGTCGCGCGCTGGGCAAATGGTGCGCGCACTTTCTGGAGGCAGGCCATGAGTGCAGTGCGTGCAATGAGTCAGCTCGCGGTTGCGAAGCGGGCGCCGAGCAACGAGCCGTCGGTCGAGCAGCTCGAAGACGCGCTCTACGACATTCTCGCCACGGGCGTGGACCCGGGTGCCGCACCCGGCGCGCTCGAAGCCGTGCAGGCGTTGCTCCACGAGCATGCTCGCAAGCGCAAGTCGCCGGCGGAGCTGCTGGCGTTCTTCGAAGCCTATGGCTTGCCGCTGGTGAGTGAGCGCTTGCCTGGTGCGGTGCTGCCGGTCGCGCTGCCGCCCCTGCCGCAGCATGCGTCGATGGCGGGAGGCGTGCCGCCAACAGCTGCCATGCAAGGCTCGCTGGTGGGGTTCCCGGCGTCAGGCGTACAGCCGCGCATCTGGGTCTGGGCGCTAGCCGCCTGTGCGCTGGTCGGTTTCGGGGCCGCCATCGGCCTCGGCTACTCGACTGTCACCGCCATGCGCGACGAGTTGCAGAACGTGCGCGTGCAGGCTGCCAGCAGCGCGCAGACGTTGCAGCGCGTGCAGAGCGAAGCCGAGAGCCTGCGCGGCGGTCTGCGCGAGAACGCAGCGCTGGTGCGCAGCGTGGACAAGAAGAGCGATCTACTGATCCGCTCGCTGCTCTCGCCGATCGATCCCGCCAAGACTCCGTGAGCTCGGCCTGCAGCTAGGAGCCTGTCGGAGAAAGCGCTCCCGTCGGTCTTCGGCCGCTTCTCGGACATCTGCTTGTGCGAAATCCTCAAAATACCACGCAGTATTCCTGCGGTTTCGCACAAGAAGCTGTCTCGAGAATCGACTCGAAGCCCTCGGTCCGGCTTTCT
>DASVHQ010000403.1:0-9228 GCA_036382515.1 Polyangiales bacterium
GCTCGCGAGACGGCGATCCTCGCCGGTGGCTGCTTTTGGGGGATGGAAAACATCCTGCGCAAGATCCCCGGCGTGCTCGAGACCGAAACCGGCTACACCGGCGGCAAGACCGAGCACCCGAGCTACGAAGACGTGTGCACCGGCACCACCGGCCACGCCGAAGCCGTGCGCATCGTCTTCGATCCGAGCGTGCTCAGCTACGAGGCGCTGCTCGGCTACTTCTTTCGCATGCACGATCCCACGACGCTCAATCGTCAGGAAAACGACGTGGGCACGCAGTATCGCTCCGCGATCTTCGTGACCAGCGAAGCGCAGCGCAAGACCGCCGAAATCGTGAAGGACAAGGTCGGTCGCAGCGGCAAGTGGAAGAAGCCCGTCGTGACACAGATCGTGCAAGCCAGCACGTTCTACGCGGCCGAGGATTATCACCAAGATTACCTGACCAAGCATCCCGACGGTTACAACTGTCACGTGCTGCGGGACTGACCGCGCCGCGCTGGGTCAGAGCGACCCGCGTGGGCGATGGTGGCGAACGGTGCCCCGGCGGCGGCGGGTTGCGCGCGCGGAGACGGTTGGGTTGCAAGACTGAGCATTCATCGCACGCTGCCGGGGCGCTTGGGGTCGGCAGGTCGCTCTCGGGCTCGGGAGAGTGTCCTCGGCACTACCGACGCGGCTTCGCACGACGCGCCGTAGGCCTGCGAAACGAGCCCGAGAGCGACCTGCCGACCCCAAGCGCTTCAATACTCATGAGTCATGGCCGAGTGAGCAGGCGGCGCGACGTCGCAAGAAGTGTTGTCGTCCGACGCCGACGACACGATTGCCCGCAGTGACTGCTGCCGATGCTCACGCCGAGCTAGGTCACGCTGAAGCCAGCACTGCTATTGGAGCGTGTTGGGAGGGCGGGTCGCTCCGGGGCTCGTTTCGCAGGCCCGAGGCGTGTCGTGCGAAGCCGCCGCGGTAGTGCCGAGGATGCTCTCGCGAGCCCGGGAGTGACCCGCCCTCCCAACACGCCCCGGCAGGTTGTGGTGAATCCACCGCTTGCAAGTCGCTCGTACCCCGCCCAGCCTCCCATCCCAGAGCAGCCCGTTCGCCAAGCTCCCATGGAGCCCAGCCCAGACCTACCCACTGTAGCCACGGCGGCGCCCGGTACGACGCCGTGCCGTGCTCGGTCAGTCAGCCTAGCGAGCCGCGTGCGCCGCCGCTGCGGTGGCCGCCGTCGCCGTGCTCTGTCCGGCTGCTGCGTCGGCGACTCGTTCGAGCAGGTCGCGCAGCACCTTGCGCTCGCTCGCCGACAGTGGCTGCAGCGCGGTCTGCATCGCCTCGATGATGTGGGGCCGGAAGTGCTTGTGCCGCGCGCGCCCCTTGGTCGTGAGCCGCACCTGCATGCAGCGCCGGTCGTCCGGATTGCGTACGCGCTGGACGAACCCGCGCTCCTCGAGATCTTCGAGCAAGCGGCACACCCCGGCCGGGTGCTGGCCCATGGCGTCGGCCAGCGCGCGCTGGGTGGTCGGGCCGTCGTTCATCAGCCGGGTGAGCGTTTGCCAGGCCAAGAGCGACTCGCCCGCGCTGTCCAGCTTGCGTCCGGCCTCTTGCCAAATCAGACGCCGGCTGCGAGCGATCAGCATGCCGATTTCTTCGGCGAGCGGCTCGGCGTTCTTCGCGACCATGCGGCTTTCAGCCTAACCGCATTGCTTCACATGCGCAATCGTTGCGAATCGCAATCATCGTGCTACGTTTCCCAACCTTCCATGCGTGTCTTGCTTTCGCGAAAGTGGGCGGCAGTCACCGGCGCGGCGCTTTGCGCTGCGTGCTCGGGCGCGCCTTCCGCGGCTGCGCCCAAAGCGCGGCCAGCTCCCATGGTCATCGTCAGCGCTGCGTCCAGCCGCGACGTGCCCGTCGAGGTACACGCCCCGGTCGACCTGCGGCCGCTCGAACAGGCCGACGTCGGCTCCAAGGTGCTCGGCTACATCGATGCCGTGCTCGTGGACCGCGGCGACCGCGTGCGTCGCGGTCAGCTGCTCGCGCTGGTGCGGCCCAGCGACTTGCCCGACCAGCTCGCCGCTGCGCGCGGCACGCTGGCGCAGTCGCAGTCGTCGCTCGCGCTCGCGCGCGTCAACCGTGATCGCGCCAAGCTGCTCGCTCCCACAGGCGTGATGTCGCAGCAAGAGCTGCAGCAGGCCGAGGCCGCAGTAACCTCTGCCGAGGCGGCCGAGTCGGCCACCCAGGCGCAGCTCGGCGCGCTCGGTGTGCGTCTGGGCGAGACGCGCATCGAGTCGCCGCTCGATGGCGTGGTGGCCGTGCGTCGCCTCGACCCGGGTGCGCTCGTCGGCCCGCCCGGCGGCGGCGCCATCCTCAGCATCGTGCGCGTCGACCGCATGCGCGTGTTCGTCACGGCCAACGAGCGCGATGCCATGCAGTTGTCGATCGGCCAGGACGCGCACGTCGAGCTCGATGGCTTGCCCGGCGAGAGCTTCATCGGCAAAGTCGTGCGCATCGCGCCCACCTTCGATCCGGGTACACGCACGCTCGAGGCCGAAGTGCAGCTCGACAACCCCGGCGGTCGGTTGCGTCCAGGCATGTACGGCTACGGCTCGATCCGGCTCGAATTGCACCGCGCTGCGACCGTGCTGCCCAGCTCGGCCGTGCAGATCAGCGGCACGGAGAAATACGTGTTCGTACTGGAACAAGACCACGTCGCGCGCCGCTCGGTCGAGACCGGTGTCGATGCCGGTCCGTGGATCGAGATCACGCGCGGTGTGAACACCGGTCAAGACGTGGTCACCGCCGGCAGCGATGGTCTGTCCGACGGCGCCAAGGTGCGCGTCACGCGCGACGTCAGCCCCTACACCGGGCTCGCAGCCACGCTCGAGCGGCCTGCTGCACAACCCGCCGCGGGCTCACGCTAAAGACCGAACGGATCGAACGATGTGGCTCACCCGCCTCGCGCTGCGTAACCCCGTCCTCATCCTGATGCTCTCCCTGATGACGATCGTCCTCGGGTCGGTCTCGCTGCAACGTTTGAGCGTCGATCTCTTCCCCGACATCACCGTGCCGGTGATCCGCGTCGCCACTTTCTACAATGGCGCCGGCCCGGGCGACATCGAGAAGTCGATCACCCAGCCCATCGAGCGCGCGGTCAGCGCCTCGCCTGGCGTCGATCGCGTGGAGAGCCTCTCGAAGCAGGGCGTGTCGGTGATCAGCGTCTGGTTCAACTTCGGCACGAACCTCGACAACGCTCAGTTCGAGGTCTCGCAGCGCGTCTCGCAGATCTTGAACACGCTGCCTCCCGGCATCCAGCAGCCGTTCATCATCAAGTTCGACATCACCAACATTCCCGTCGTGCAGGTGGCCGCCTCCGGCACAGGCATGGACGAAAAGCAGCTCTACGACCTGGCCTACAACACGATCGAGCCGCAGCTCGAGCGCATCCAGGGCGTGGCGAGCGCGACGGTCAGCGGCGGCAAGGTTCGCGAGCTGCAGATTCGGGCCAAGCGCGATGCCTTGCGCGCGCGGGGCCTGGGCATCCTGGATCTCGTCAACGCCGTGCGTGGTGCAAACCTGCTATTGCCCAGCGGCAACCTTCGCGCCGACGACCGAGACTACAACGTGTTCTCCAACACGCAGGTCACGCAAGCTCGGCCGCTCGGTGACCTGATCTTGCGGCCGGGCGCGCTGAGCACCGGCTTTCGGCAGGTGCCGCCAGTGCGGCTGTCCGACGTCGCCGACGCCATCGATGGCGAGGCCGATCAGACCGAGATCGTGCGCATCAACGGCGAGCGCGGCGTGTACCTGCGCGTGCTCAAACAACCGGGCGGCAACACGATCGATGTGGTCGACGCCGTGCGCGCAGCCTTGCCGAAGCTGCGCGGCATTCCGAACAACGTGAAACTGGCGGTGTCGTTCGACCAGTCGCAGTACATCCGCTCGGCCGTCTCGGCGCTGCAGCACGAGGCGTTGCAGGGCGGCTTGCTCGCCGTGCTCGTGATTCTCATCTTCCTCGTGAGCCTGCGCGCCACGGCGATCGTCGCGGTCGCCATCCCGCTGTCGATCATCGCCACCTTCGTGCTGCTCTTCGCCACCGGGCAGACGCTCAACGTCTTCACGCTCGGCGGCCTCGCGCTCGGTGTCGGCCGGCTGGTCGACGACTCGATCGTCGAGCTCGAGAACATCCACCGACATCTGGGCCTCGGGCAGAACCGCAAGCAGGCCGTGCTGGCTGCCGCGCAGGAAGTCGCGATGCCGATCCTGGTGTCGACGATCACCACCGTCGTGGTCTTCCTGCCCGTGCTCTTCCTGACGGGCATTGCTCGCTACCTGTTCTTGCCGCTGGCCGCCACCATCACGTTCGCGCTCAGCATGAGCTTTCTCGTCTCGCGCACGGTCACGCCGCTGCTTTGCTACTACACCTTGCGGCCGCACCACGAGGCAAGCCGTGGCGCGGTCGCCGCGTTCATCGTCCGCACGCTCGACGGTCTCGACTCGGTCTACGCGCGCATGCTCGGTTTCACGCTGCGTCATCGCGCGCTCACCATCTTCGTCATTCTCGGGCTGTTCGCTGGCTCGCTCGTGCTCAAGTCGAAGATCGGCACCGAGTTCTTTCCTGACACCGACGAGTCGCAGTTCACCGTGAACTACAAGACTCCGATCGGCACGCGCGTGGAGCGCACCGAGCTCGTGACAGCACGCCTGGAGCAGACCGTGCAAAAGGCGCTCGGGCCCGGCGCGGGCGACAAGCAGGAGTCACTCTTCACCACGATCATCTCCGACACCGGCCTGCCTGCCGGTCGCACGGCGCTGTTCACGACCAACACCGGTTCGCACACCGGCAACCTGCAGGTGAACCTCGTTCCGCGCGTTCACCGCTCGATCTCCGACGCCGCGGCCGCCGAGACCATCCGCGGCGCGGTCAAGCAAGGCTTTCCCGGCACGCAAATCTTCTTCTTCGTGGGCGGGATCGTGAAGCGCATCCTCAACTTCGGCTCCCCTGCGCCGATCGACGTCGAGGTGCTGGGCTACGACATGCAAGACGGGTCGACGTACGGCAAGCGCCTGGTCGCGAAGCTGCGCGCGGCCACCGACAAGGACGGCGCCCCCCTGCTCACCGACGTTCAGACCTCGCGCGAGGAGAACTCGCCGCAGTTCGACGTGATCGTCGACCGCCAAAAGGCCGGCGTGCTCGGCCTCTCCGAGCAAGACGTGGCCCAGACCGTGCTCACCAGCTTGCACGGCAACAACGAATACGCGCCGGTGCTGTTCACCGACGCCAAGACGGGCAACTCGTACTTCATCAACGTGCGCATGTCCGACGAGTACCGCAGCCACGTCGGCGACCTGCGCGATCTCGCGCTGCGCACGCCGTCGGGCGGCATGGTCTCGCTCGAGACGGTCGCGCAGATCCGTCGCGGTAGCGGCCCGGTGCTGATCGATCGCAAGTACCTGCAGCGCATCGTCCACGTGACGGCCAACGTCGCGCCTGGAAAGAGCCTGGGTGCCGCGAGCGAGGCGGCGCAGCGCGTCGTCGATCAGACGCCTCCGCCGGATGGCTTCACTGCGCGCCTCGGCGGCCAGACCGTCGAGCAACAGAAGGCGTTCAAGAGCCTGACCTTCGCCGCGCTGATGGCGCTCGCGCTCGTGTACATGGTGCTCGCCTCGCAGTTCCGGTCGCTGATCGACCCGCTCGTGATCATGTTCAGCGTGCCGCTGGGCATCTCGGGCGTGTTCCTCGCGCTCTACCTCACCGGCACCACGCTGAACGTCAACAGCTTCATGGGCATCATCATGATGGTGGGCATCGTGGTGTCCAACGGTGTGTTGCTCGTCGACTTCGCCAACGTGCTGCGCTCGCGTGGCAAGCCGCTGCTCGAAGCCACCGTCGAAGCCGGCCGCACGCGGCTGCGGCCGATCTTGATGACCACCATCGCCACGGTGGTCGGCCTCATCCCGATGGCCGCGGGCATCGGCGAAGGCAGCGAGACCAATCTGCCGCTGGCGCGGGCCGTCATCGGAGGCCTGGTCGTCTCCACGGTGTTCACGCTCTTCCTGGTGCCCAGCCTCTACACGTTGCTCGACCGCTTCGCCAAGCGCAGCGCGCCCGACGACGACGAGCTGCAGCCGCAGCTGGAGGCGCCCCATGCCGGTTAGCCGGACGAGCGTTGTCGCGAGGCTTGCGCTCGCATTGCAAGTGCTTATGGCGTCGAGCGCGTCGGCACAAGCGGCTGCTTCCGGGGTTGCCGTCCCGCCGCCAACAGCGGCGTCGCTCCCCGCACCAGCTGTGGCCGCGCCGTCGTCGGCAGCCGCGTCCCCCACGATCGAGCAGCTTCCTGCCGCTTCGCCTGTCACGTCGCTGTCGGCAGCGGCCGGCGTTCCTGCGATCCCGGGCCTCGCCCGTTTCGACCTTCAGCAGGCGATCGAGCTCGCGCTGCGGCGTGAGCCGCGCGTGAACGTGGCGCTTGCCGAGATCCGCCGCGCCGACGCGCTCGTGAAGGAAGCGCGCTCCGCGTCGTTCCCCACGCTCACCGGCAACGCTGCCTACACGCATCTCGACCACGACCGCATGCTCAACGGTCGGGTGATCTCGGCGCAGAACCAGCTCGGCGCCAATCTCTTGCTGAGCGTGCCGGTGGTCGCGCCGCAACGCTGGGTGCAGACGGGCCATGCTTCCGATAACCTTTCCGTCACACGCCTTAACGCCGACGACGTGCGCCGGCAGGTGGCTGTCGCAGTCGCGCACAGCTACCTCGCGGTGGTGGTGCAGCACCGGGCGATCGAGGTGAACCAACGCGCGCTCGACAACGCGCAGGCTCACTACACCTTCGTGCACACGCGCTTCGCTGGTGGCGTGGGCAACCGGCTCGACGAGGTGCGCGCGAACCAGGAGTTTGCCAGCAGTGATGCAGCGCTGCAGAACGCGTACGCGGCGCTGACGCGTGCCCAGGAAGCGCTGGGCGTCTTGCTCGGCGTCGACGGGCCTGCCGAGGTGAGCGACGAGATCGCGTTGCCCGATCCACCCAGCCTCGAGCAAGGCCTCTCCGATGCGGTGGTCCACCGCAGCGACGTGATCGCTAGCACCGAGCGCTGGAAGGCCGCCAAGCGCGTCTCGAACGACGGTTGGACCGACTACATGCCGCTGCTGACGGCGGCGCTCCAGCCGTTCTATCAAAACCCGAAGACACTCACCCAGCCGCTCACGGGCTGGCAGGCGCAGCTGATCTTGACGGTGCCCTTCTACGACGGTGGACTGCGCTACGCCGTGGCCGCCGAGCGCGACGTGGCCGTGGCCGAGAATCAGACGCAGCTCGAGGCCACGCTGCGCCAGGCCAAGTCGGAAGTCCGTGTGGCCTTCGCTGTGCTGCAACGCGCCGATGCAAGTCTCGGCTCGGCTGCGCGCGCGGCAAAGCTGGCTGCCGAGGCGCTCGCCATGGCGAACCTCGCGTACAAGGCCGGCGCGACCAGCGACATCGAGGTAATCGACGCCGAGCGCCGTGCGCGCGATGCCGAGACGGCCGCGGTCATCGCCGAGGATGGCGCACGTCAGGCCCGGCTCGACCTCTTGGCTGCCACCGGTCGGCTGCCCTGAGCCGCGTCACCGCTGCGCCACGTCAACCGAGCGGGCTCGGCCGCGCTGGCCAGCAGCGAACAGGGTTGGACAGTGGGGTGCGCGGCCTTATGGTGGTCGGCACCATGAAGAACAGCGATCAGTCAGGCCCCGCGGGCTTCGAGGTGACCGGCGCGACCAGCGTGACCGGCGCAAGCGCATCGGCGACGCCGGCACCGAGCGGTTTACCCCAGGCCGTGCAAGACGCCGAGCTGGCGTCCAGCCTGCTGTCACGTATGCTCGAGGGTCTGGCCGAGAAGATCGGCGCGCGCGCCGACGTCCGCGCGGTCTTCGGTGAGCAGGTCTCGCAGGGCACGATCACCGTCATCCCGGTCGCGCGCGTGATTGGCGCCTTCGGGGCGGGTGCAGGCGCCGGCACGAAGACCGCCGACGAAGCTGGCAAGAGCGAAGCGGGCGCGGGTCCAGGTATCGGCGGTGGCGGTGGCGGCGCGTTCGTCGCCATGCCTGTCGGCTTCATCGAGATCGAATCGGGCCGCGCGCGCTTCCGGCGCTTCGACGAAGGTCCGCCATCTGTCACCGGCGTGGCCGGCGTCCCCGGTCTGGCGATCGGGCTTGCCGTGCAGGGCGTACGACTGGGGCTCGCGCTCTGGCGCAAGCGTCGCGCCGCCAAGAGCGCCGCGCAGCCGCAGGCTGCAGCCCCGTCGAGCGGCTGATTGGCCCCGCCCCGGCCTGAGCGCTGCCGCGAGGCAGACGAGCTCGGTGTAGACTGCGGCGCGCTCGCGGGCAGGAGGCTTCGTGCACGTTCTGTATCTGTTGTCGGTGTGGATCCACATCCTTGCGGCCATCACGTGGGTGGGCGGCATGGGGTTTCTCATGCTCGTCGTGGTGCCGTGGCTGCGCACCGCCGACCGGTTGGTCGCTGCACGCCTGATGCGCGACACCGGTCGGCGTTTCCGCACCGTGGGTTGGGCTTGTTTCGGGATCGTGCTGGTCACCGGCAGCTTCAACCTCTGGGTGCGCGGGGTACGCCTCGAGAGCTTTGCGGATGCACAGTGGCGCGGCTCGCCGTTCGGAGAGGCCGTGCAGTGGAAGCTCGCAGTGTTCGCGCTGGTGCTCGTGCTCAGCGTCGTGCACGACTTCTTCATCGGCCCCGGAGCGTCGGCCGCACAGCAGCGTGCGCCGGGGTCGGCTGAGGCCGATCGCATGCGGCGCCTGGCCTCGTGGATGGGTCGCGGCAACGCGCTGCTCGCGCTCGTGCTGGTGGCATTGGCGGTTGCGCTCGTGCGCGGTTGGCCGTGGTAGCGCGCGTGGGCCGCACTTTGGCGCGCCCAGATCGGCAAGTTGTCATGGCCTCTCGGGGGCGTTGTTGGGTAGACTCGGGCGCAGACGCGGCCGTTGTCACAGCCGGGTCGCTCGGCATCTCGTGACCTGCTGTGGCCTGCTGTGGCTGGCGCGTGAGTCAGGAAGTGCGGTGGTAGTGCAGCTTCGGTGTTTGGCAGTCCTTCTGTGCGCGGCGCTTGTGGCTCGACCGCCGGTGGTTCTCGCGCAAGTCAGTGGCGCGTCGCACGCGCCGGTCGGCCGTCTGGCGCGCGCCGAAGCGAGCCAGCTGGCCGTGGGTCTGCGTGAGAAGGGCGGCAGCGCGCTGCGGGTCGCGCGCGAGCTGCACGCGGGAC
>DASVHQ010000404.1:0-6727 GCA_036382515.1 Polyangiales bacterium
TCATCGCCAGACTGTATCGCAAGCCGCGGCCCGTGCCGACCTCGGTCCCGCGGCACCCAGTGGGCGACCGAGCGCCCCATTGATCGGAGCCGGCGCCCCGGCGACCCTATCGGTATGACCCAGGTCTCCGGCGTGCTCGTGCGGGTCCTGCTCGACGCAGTCCAATCCTACGGCGTGGCGCACGAGGCGTTGCTGCTCGGTAGCCCCTGCACGATGCAGCAGCTCGAGAACGTCGCCGTGCGCATCGATCTGGCGGTGTTTCGCGACCTCAACCTGCGCGCGCTCGAGCTCACGGCCGATCCGGCCCTCGGGCTGCACGTCGCCGAGCGCGCGAGCGAGGCCGCATTCGATCTGGTCGGTCACTTGGTCTCGCATGCACCTACGCTGCGCGATGCGCTCGGGCTCTGCGCTCAGTTCCAATCTCTCTTCATGGACGACGTCACGCTCGGCTTCGACGAGCGTGACGGCACTGCTCGCTGGCGCTGTGCCTTCGTGCGCGGCGACCCGCGCTTCGATGCCATGTGGTCGGAATTCATCTTGACCGGCATGCAGCGTGCGTTGCGCGTCTTCGCCGGCTCGACCGTGAGCGCTCAAGCCGCATACTTCGAGCATCCGCGGCCCGCTCACCATGCCGCGTACGCGCGCATCTTCCGTGGTGCCGAACGCTTCGGGCAGCCGTTCACCGGTCTCGATTTTTCGACCCAGCTCTTGGACCGCCCGCAGCTGCATCGGCATTCCGAGCTGCACGCGATGCTGCTCTCACAAGCGGAGCGCGCGCTCGATCGTCTGGGCACGCCCACCAGCTATTCCGAGCGCCTGCAACACTACTTTCTCGCGTGCCCCCCGGCACGCATACCCGACATGCAGGCCGCAGCGCGCGCGTTGGGCCTCGGCGCGCGCTCGTTGCGTCGGCGCCTGGCGGAGGAAGGCGTTTCCTATCGCGAGTTGGTGCAGACCGCGCTCGAAAGCCTGGCGCGCCACATGCTGCGCGACCCGCGCCGCAGCGTGCAGGAGGTCGGGCACGCCCTGGGCTTCTCGGACGTCACCGCGTTCCACCGCGCGTTCAAGCGTTGGACGGGCACGACGCCGCAGGACTACCGACTCACGCACGCGAAGTGACGCTGGCCGGCATGCACGCTGTGCGTTCAGCGCAACCTGCCGGGGCGTGTTGGGAGGGCGGGTCGCTCCCGGACTCGGGAGAGTGTCCTCGGCACTGCCGCAACGGCTTCGCACGAGGCGCCGCGGGCCTGCGAAACGAGCCCGAGAGCGACCTGCCGACCCCAAGCGCCCCAGCAGGTTGCGCTGAACGCACAGCCGCGGATCCAGGACCAGCCCGTCCGCCACACCCACCTGCAACCAAACCAAACTGACCCCCAACCGAACTTGCTAGGCCGCAAACCTGGCCCGAACGGTCAGCGCTTGGCCGCTTCGACTGCGCAAACTGCGTGGATACTGACTATCCCGTACCCCATCCGAGTTAGAAGTGATCATGACCCTTCGATTGCGCGCATTCCCTGTACGACCGGCTGCGTTGGTGTTCGCGACAGGGGTCGCGCTGCTCGGCTGCAACAAGCAACACGGGCCAGGCTTGCCACCACTGCAAGGTCCCGGCGCCCTGGTCGCACCGACCATCGTTGCACCGCCGGCCGAGGGGCAAGACGAGCAGGGCGCGTCGCCCGACCGAGCCAGCACGGGCACGTTGCGCGCACGCGAGGTGGCGGCGCTGGGCCCCAAGGAGCCGGGTGTGATCTTGAGTTTGAGCGTGAGCGAAGGTGATCGTGTTCGTAAGGGTCAGGTGCTCTTCCGGCTCGACTCGGCGCAGGTTGCGCTCGCCGTCGAGCAGGCCAACGCGGCCCTCAACTCGGCCAAGGTGCAAGCCGGCTCGGCGCAGACGCTCTTCGACCGAGTGAAGGCGCTGCGCGAGCGCGGGGCGGCCACCCCGGATGTCTATGACCAGGCCAAGGCGCAGGTCGACAGCGCGCGCAGCATGGTCGTGCAAGCGCAGACTGCCGTGGACTCGGCTGAACACCGTCTGAGCAACATGGTCGTGACTTCGCCGCTCGACGGCGTGGTCACCGAGAAGCGCATGAACGTGGGTGAGAACGCCACGCTCATGCCGCCTTCCGTCGTGCTCGTCATCCAGAACGTCGATCAGCTCGAGCTCCACGCGCGCCTGCCGGAGATGGCGCTGTCGACCGTGCACGAGGGCGGCACGATCAAGGCGCGCTTCCCGGCCATTCGCACAAGCCGCGACGTTCGGGTCAAGCGCATCGCGCCGACCGTGGATCCGCGCACCCGCACCATCGAGGTCATCGCCGACCTCGACAACCGCGACCACCGCTTGCTGGCCGGCATGCTCGTCGAGGTCTCGTACGAGCAGGCTGCGCCGGACGAGCACGTGGAGCTGGCCAAGTGAGACTCGCCGACGTCTTCATAAGGCGACCCGTGTTCGCCGTGATGTTGATCGCGGCGCTCGTGGTCTTCGGCCTGATCAGCTATCCACGCATCGGCGTCGACCTCTTCCCGAACGTGGAATACCCGGTGGTCACCGTGACGGTGACGTATCCGGGCGGCGACCCGGAGACGATGGAGAGCAAGATCTCCGACCCGATCGAGCAAGCCATCAATTCGCTCAACGGGATCAAGGCGCTGCGCTCCAGCAACATGGAGGGCACGAGCCAGATCACCGTCGAGTTCGAGCTCGAGGTCGCGATCGATCGCGCCGTCCAGGACATCCGAGATCGCGTCTCGGCGATCCAGGGGCAGCTGCCGGAGGGTGTGGAAGCGCCGATCGTGCAGAAGTTCGACGTGGGTGCTGCGCCGATCATGAGCATCGCGCTCGCGGGTGAGCTCGACTCGCGCGCGCTCACCCAGCTCGCCGACAAGGTGGTCAAGGAGCGCGTGCAGCGCGTTGCGGGTGTCGGTGGCGTCGAGTTGATTGGTGGGCGTGACCGCGAGATCCGCGTGGCGGTCGACGCGAGCAAGCTGAGCGGGCTCGGGCTCACGGTGCAAGACGTCGCGGACGCGATCCGCGCGCAGAACTTCTCGTTGCCGGCCGGCAGCTTTGATCGCGGCGCGCAGGAGATCACCGCCAAGACCAAGGGTGAGGTGAAGACCGCCGAGGAGGTCTCCGACATCCTGCTGCCGAGCGCCCCAGGCGGCGGCGTGCGCGTCCGCGACGTGGCGACCGTCATGGACACGATGGAGCGCGCTCATTCGACCAGCTCGCTCGACGGCCACGCGGCCATCGCGCTGGTGGTGCGCAAGCAGTCCGGCGCTAACACGGTCGCCGTGGCGCAAGCAGTGCGCCAAGCCCTCGACGAGATCAGGCCGCGCCTCACGCGGGCCGGCGCCACGCTCGCGGTACCCACCGACGACTCGATCTACATTGCGCGCTCGATTCGCGACGTGCAGTTCGACCTGGTCTTCGGCGGCTTGCTCGCGGCGGCGATCATCCTGGTCTTCCTGCGTGATCCCCGGGCAACGCTGATCAGCGCGGTGGCGATCCCAACGAGCGTGATCGGCACGTTCGCCTTCATGCAGTGGCTCGGCTTCAGCTTCAACAACATGACGATGCTCGCGCTGTCGCTTTCGATCGGCGTGTTGATCGACGACGCCATCGTCGTCATCGAAAACATCCACCGGCACCTCGAACGTGGTGAATCGCCCAAGAAGGCGGCCTCCAACGGCGCGGCGCAGATCTTCCTGGCGGTGCTCGCGACCACCTCGTCGATCCTCGCGGTCTTCGTGCCGGTGGCGACCATGCGCGGCATCGTCGGGCGCTTCTTCTACCAGTTTGGGATCACGGTGTCCGTCGCCGTGGCGCTGTCGATGCTCGTGTCGTTCACGCTGACGCCGATGCTCAGCTCGCGCTTCCTCGCGGCCTCACACGGGGGCCATGCGAGCCTGCCAGGGCGGATGATCGAGACGACGTTGCGCGCTCTGGATCGCAGCTATGGCCGCAGCGTGGGCTGGGCGCTCAGCCACCGCCTGATCACGCTTGGGCTGGCTGTGCTTGCGCTGGCGGCTTCGCTCGTCGCGGTGATGCACGTGCGCACGGAGTACATGCCCGACGAGGATCGTGCACAGCTCAACCTGCAAGTCGAGCTCCCAGCCGGCGCCTCGCTGGCGGCGACGACCCGCGTCACCGAAGCCGTTGCGGCCGATCTTCGCAAGAGCGTGCCAGGTGTGGAGCACACCTTTGCGACCGTCGGCGCAGGCGTGCAGGGCCCCGCCAACCTCGGGCAGATCCAACTCACGCTGGTGCCGAGCAAGCAGCGCTCGTATCGGCAGGCGGACCTCATGGCGTGGCTGCGGCAGCGCCTGCGCAGCGTGCGTAACGCCAACGTTACGGTGCAGTCGATCGCACCGATGGGCGGCCAGGCGTCGCGCGCGCAGCCGATCCAGTTCTTCGTGCGCGGGGCCGACATGAACGAGTTGGTGCGCGTCACCGATGCGCTCAAGGCCGAGCTCGGGAAGACCCCAGGCTTCGTCGATCTCGACACCACGTATCGCGGCGGCAAGCCCGAGCTGGCGTTCACGATCGACCGCCAGGCGGCGGCCAGCATGGGTGTCTCGGTCGCGGCGGTGGCGAGCACGCTGCGCATCCTCATGGCCGGTAGCCCGGTCAGCGAGATCAAGGATGGAGTCGACGTGTACGACATCGTCGTCCAGCTCTCCGACGCCGATCGCATGAAGGTCGAGTCGCTCGCCAACATGCAGGTTCGCTCGAGCAGCGGCATGCCGGTCGACCTGAGCAACATCGTGCACATGCGCCGAGGCCACGGCCCAAGTCAGATCGAGCGCGAAGCACGCCAGCGCCAAATCACGGTGCTCGCCGGGCTCCAGGGTGTGACGCTCGGCGAAGCCACCAAGCTCGTGGCGGCCGCGGCCAAGCGCGTGGTGCCGGGCTCGCTGGTCACGGGCTTCGTCGGCATGGCCGACACGATGAACGAGAGCTTCGTGGCGATGGGCGTGTCGCTGCTGCTCGCGGTGATCTTCGTCTACATGATCTTGGCCGCGCAGTTCGACAGCTTCGTGCAGCCGCTCACCATCATGCTGTCGCTACCGTTCTCGCTCGTGGGTGCCTTCGGCGCACTCTACGCCGCTGGCGAGACGCTCAACATCTTCTCGATGATCGGCGTGATCATGCTGATGGGCCTGGTCACCAAGAACGCGATCCTGCTCGTCGACTTCGCCAACCAACTGCGCGCCGACGGCAGCGACTTGCGCGTTGCGCTGATCGATGCCGGCATCGCGCGCCTGCGCCCAATCCTGATGACCACGGCCGCGATGGTGTTCGGCATGCTGCCGGTCGCGATGGCCTTGAGCGAAGGTGGCGAGGTGCGCGCCCCGATGGCGATCTGCGTGATCGGCGGCCTGCTGACCTCGATGCTTCTCACGCTCGTGGTCGTGCCGGTCGCTTACTCGCTGACCGAGTCGGCGCTGCACTCGCGGCCTATGCAGTGGCTCCGCTTGCGCACGCTCGGCTTGAGCGGCCCCGACGCGGAATCGGCTGCCGAAGGAAGTGCAGAATGAAGCTCTCGTCATCGTTGTCGTTGGGGGTGTCGCTCGCGGCGTGGCTCGCTTGCGCCGTGGTGGAAGCGGGGGAGGCCCTGGACCAGGCCGCGGCGCGCATCGCGCAAACTGGCAGCCAGTTCGTTCCGCAACTGGGCGCGCGCGCCAGCTACACGCGTCTTTCGCCGGTGGAAACCAGCCTGGGCAATCTCGTGGGCGTTCCACTCGCAGCCGCACCCAGCAAGATCAGCATGCCGGAGAACAACTACGCGCTCGCTGCGAGCTTGATCGTGCCGCTGTTCGACTACGTGTTTCGCATCGCCTCGCGCACGCCCTGGGTCGTGACGCACCCAACGCGTGAGCCGTCACCGGAACACGAAAGCGCAGCATGAGAATCGCGGACATCTTCATCAAGCGGCCTGTGTTCGCCGTGATGCTCGTCCTTTTGCCGGTCGTGTTCGGTGTGATGAGCTACCCGCGCCTGGGCGTCGACCTCTATCCAGACGTGGACTTCCCAGTGATCACCGTGACGGTGGTGTATCCGGGCGGCGACCCCGAGACGATGGAGACCAAGGTCGCGGACCCGATCGAAGAAGCCATCAATTCGCTCGCCGGCATCAAAGCGCTGCACTCCACCAACATGGAGGGCGTGAGCCGGATCCTCGTGGAGTTCCAGCTCGAGGTCGCGGCCGACGCCGCTCTGCAGGACGTCCGCGATCGCATCGCGGTGGTCATGGGCAAGCTGCCACGGGGCACGCAGCCGCCGGTGATTCGCAAGTTCGACGTCGGTTCCGAGCCGATCATGAGCCTCGCGCTCGGGGGCAACGTCAGTCCACGTGAGCTCACGCGGCTCGCGGACAAGGTCGTGCGCGAGCGCGTGCAACGCGTGGCTGGCGTCGGCGGCGTTGATCTGATCGGTGGCACCGAGCGCGAGATCCGCGTCTCGCTCGACGCGAGCAAGCTCGCCGGGCTTGGCCTCACCGTCGACGACATCGGCAACGCCATTCGTTCGCAGAATCTGTCCATGCCGGCGGGAACGCTCGAGCGCGGCAACCACGAGCTGGCGATCAAGACGCTCGGCGAAGTGAAGAGCGCGGCCGAGGTCGGGCAGATCCTCTTGCCCAACGCGCTCTACCCCGACGTGCACATCAGTGACGTCGCCACGGTGACCGACGGCGTCGAGCGTGTGCGTTCCGCAAGCTTCCTCGAC
>DASVHQ010000405.1:0-2180 GCA_036382515.1 Polyangiales bacterium
GTGATCAAGCTCGAGTGTCCGGAGCCGAAGTCGTCGACGGCGAAGCGAAACCCCTGGTGCTGGTGGCTCGTCATCACATGCTCGAAGCGCGCGTGGTCAGTGATTCCGTGGGTCTCCGTGATCTCCACGACCACGCTCGTGGGCAGAAGACCGAACTCGGCGAGCTCGCGCGCCAAAAGGCCGTCTTCGAAGCGCTCGTCCTCGAACACATCCGGGCTCACGTTCACGAAGCAGAGCGCTGGCCGCTCCGCGGGCTCGAGCCGAGCAATGCACTCGAAGGCTGCTCGGCGGCAGTTGCGTTCGAACTCCCAGAGCTCTCCGCACGCGCGCGCGTCCTTGAACAGGTCCGTGGGCGCGGTGAGACCCCCGCGTACACGAGACAGCAGCTCGCAGCCGATCGGTTCACCGGCGAGCAGGTCCACGATCGGCTGGAAGACTGGCTCGATCACCAGCTCGCCAGCCAACGGTCGTGCTCGCGAAGACAGCATTGGGAGGCTCCGACTGCAGGTGGCACGCCTGCGCAGGCCGACGATAACGCAGACCGAAGTGCAGCGGCGCGACAACGCGGTGACAAGTGAGAGCAGTCTTGGTGCAGGCGAGTGAGCGCGCTGCGCCTGCCGGCACACACGCGAGCGATGAACGGTTGTCCTGCGCGAGCGCCACCACGTACAGCCGGCGCGCCTCACGGAACCCGGCAGACAGGCAGCGCAAGGTGCGTTTCCCGCAGGTTTCGCGCTGTGTTGCGCGAGCGCATTTTCGACGTCACTACCTTGTCACCCACTTAGCACAGCTCCGGCACGCCACCGCGCGCTCCGCGATTACCACATGTGTACAAGACGGTCGTCGTTACGCGAGTGGTCAGCAAGGTGTGCCAGCCGAGTGGGGTGGCGCCAGCGCGCTCGTGATGCGTCGGAGCCGCTTCGTCGTGAAGCCGCTCAACGAGAACGCAGTGTTGGCATTCTGAAAGGGAGCGGACCATGAGTCGCCATGCAATCCTGGTTTTGATCGGTGCGCTGACCGCGGTGAGCGTTGCTCGCGCGGGGACACCAGACACAGCGGGTTCGGCGCCGACAGTTGGCGCGGCCGCCGCGACCGCAACCAGCGCGGTTGCCAACACTGGAAGTTCCGCAGCGCCGAGCGTGGTCGCGCCGGCCGTCACACCGCCAGCCGCGGCCGTGGCCACCGGCTCGGCGAGGAGCGGCGCGATCCGCGGAACCGTCACGACCAAGCCGGGCAGCGCCGCGAAATGGGCGGTGGTCTACCTGGAGGATGCGGCCGTGGCCCAAGCCGTGAACGGCAGCATCAACAACAAGCTGATGACGTTCTCGCCGTACGTGAGCGTGGTCACCGCCGGAGCCAAGGTGACGTTCACCAACGCCGACCCCTTCCCGCACAACGTGTTCTCGCCGGATCACGAGAAGTGGGATCTGGGGCAGCTGGTGCAACACGGCACGATCACCAAGAGCTTCGCCAAGCCAGGCGCGTACACGCTGCTGTGCAACATGCATCCGACCATGAAGGCGTACGTCCTCGTCGTGCCGTCCAGCTACTTCGTCCGGACCGACGCCCAGGGCAGCTTCACGCTCAAGGACGTGCCGGCAGGGACGTACAAGGTGTCGGCTTGGGCGCCGGGTCTGCCGATCGCGACGCAGACCGTTACCGTGGACGGCGATGCGAGCCTGACTTTCGACCTGCATCGCTGAGGGGACGCCATGCTGCGAATCTTGACATTGAGTTGTGTCGGTCTTGCGCTCGTCGGCTGTGGGACCAGTGATGCCTCGGCGGCCTCTGGCGGCGTTGAGCCTGTCCCGCACGCCGACACCGCGCCGGCGATGCGAGGCACGCTGCCGCCGTCGGCGGCGGCCACCCCGGCGCAGCTGCCTGGAACGCCGGCGTCACAGCCATCCGACCCGCCAAACACCGCAAACGGCGGCGCGAGCGTGGAGGTGCACATCGCCGTGAGTGCGAACGGCATGACCTACGACGTCACGAAGATCAGCGCCGCGCCAGGACAGCTGGTGCACGTGGTGCTGGAGAACAAGGCGCCGGGCGTGCTTGCGCACAACTTCGTGGTGGTGAAGCCCGGCACCGAGGCGGCGGTCGCCGCGGCAGGTCTGCCGCGAGGCCTCGCGGCTGGCTACCTGGCGGAGGGTCCGGATGTGCTCGCCCACAGCGAGATG
>DASVHQ010000406.1:0-1842 GCA_036382515.1 Polyangiales bacterium
CGCGGCGCTGCACTGAAGCACACGACGACGGTGCGATCCCAATAACCCTGCCCTGCCTGCTCGGTATTGGTACGATTGGTCACAATCAGCCCAGCTCATTCGGAGCAGCTGAACGGGTCGGTCGCTAGCAAGCTCGGAGAACTATGATATCGAGCGCGGGCTTTAGTACTACTGATCCCAAGTCTCTCGGTGTCACGGCGAGCGGGCTGATCTCGCCGGTGTGTCGAAGTCACGCAGGCAGCATGGGCAGCGCGGCAGCCAGCGCACGAGTATCTCGCGGACCAGCACGATGCGCAGCGTAATGAGCGAATCGTGGAAGTGGCGCTCAGGCCGCGTGCGCGAGCGAGCGGTGGCGAGCTTTGCGTCTGGCCGAGGGGGGAAAAGATCGCACGTGTTGGGCGACCAGGAAGGCGTAGCAGGCGAGCACGACGCTGACATGGTGATGCCAGCCAACGAAGGAGCGTCCCTCGTAGTGATCGAGGCCGAGTTCGCCTTTGAGGTCTTCGTACGAGCGCTCAATGCGCCAGCGACTCTTCACGGTCCGCACCAGTTGTTTGCACGAGATATTCGCAGGCAGCGTCGAAAGCACAAACTTGGTCGGCGCCGATTCGCCCTTGGGCCATTCGACCAAGAGCCACTCCGGGTCGCGCGGGTGTCCATCGTCGCGATCGACCACGACGCGAACACGCGCAAAGCGCGAGCGCAGAGTCTTCCGGGTACCTTCTCGCCAGGTCACAGCGCGCAACTTCGGCTGAAGGCTTCGGCCGGCTTGCTCGATGGTCATCCGTTCACTGAGCGTGCCGGAAGCATCCATCACGCGCAGCTTGCCCGTGCCCTGCACGCCGACTGCGTAGGACAGGCCGAGCTGGTGCAGCATGTCGCGAAACACCGTCTTGGTGCCGTAGTCGGCGTCAGCGAGCACGACGCCCTTGGGCAACTTCGCCCGCAACGCGGCTTCGATCATCGACAGCGCCAACGCCCACTTGGGCTCGTAGTCGATGTCGTCAGGGATGTGCGCCCGTCGGCAACGCTCTCGGTCAGCAATCCACGACTCTGGAAGATAGAGTCGGAAGTCAGTTGCAACGTGGGCGTGCTCGGTAGCCAAGACCAAGCTGACACCGATCTGGCAGTTGGTGGTCTTGCCGGCGCTGCCCGTATACTGCCGCTGCACCCCCGGCGAGTGCTCGCCCTGCTTGAGAAATCCCGTGTCGTCGATGACCCACGTGCGAATCGGACCCTGTGTCTGCATCGCGTCCACAGCGTGATTGGCCGCGTACAGGCGCACTGGTTGGTCCTTCCACGGCGAAGCGCCCAGAAAATGAATCAGCTGCTCGTGCACTGCGTGCGTGCGCGCTGGATCGCCGCACGCGCGCGCCGCGATCGGCTCCAGGCTTTTGCGTTCGCCGTCCGACAAGAGGCCCAGCGCGTACAGCGCGAACGACGCTCGCTGTCGTTTGTCGCGCAGCGTGCTGCCAACACCATCGAGGTACGCATGCCACTGCTCAATGGCTTCCGCTTCAAATCTCGCGTGCATGCCGCTTTAGATCACGAGACGATCCGCGTGCCAAGCTGTGTTGACATGGATTGGGAGCAGTAGTACTAACGGATTTGAACTTCAGCTGCGAGGACCCGCCCGAGGTCGGTAGGTCGCACGGCCGCGGGCCCGCGACTCCGGTTTGCAGCTTATCACAACTGTCGCGGGCCCGCGTGCGGTGACGATTCTGCTGGGCGGAAGGCGGGTTCTCGTCAGCTGCAAGTTCTAGTTGGGCGGCGTCTCGGTGCTCACCGTCGGCGTGAGCTCCTCGATCGCCGCAGAGAAGACGTTGAGCACGCGTGCAACAA
>DASVHQ010000407.1:0-1508 GCA_036382515.1 Polyangiales bacterium
TCTGCAGATACGCCACGTCGGCTTGAAACCGTCGCTCTGTCTGGTCCAGCGCCGCGAGTCCGCTTGGTGTGAGCCGCGCCAGTTGGCTCGGTGTCGCGGCCAACACGCCAGCGTTCGCAACCAGCGCGAACGCGAGCGCGAGCCTGGGCGCACGCTCGGGCGTTGATAGCCACTGCGCGATGAGCCCAGCGCCCAGCGCCATGGCGATGAAGGCATCGAAGAACACGTTCACGTCCACGCCTGCCCCGCCCGAGAGCGCAGCGCCGAGCAGCACGGACAACGCGAGGTAAGCGCTCACCCAGCGAGCCAACGACAGCGTGTGCGCTGCGATCAGCCCGAGCAGAACGGGTCCCATCGGTAGCCACACGCTCACCAGAAAGTCGACCGTCAGCGGCAAAGCGCGCCGCAGGTCGTAGACGCGCGGAGCGGCCAGTGCGTGAAAGAACGCGCTGCCGTGCACGCAGTACAGCGTGATTACGACCGCGAACACGAGCCCTACCGCACTGCAGGAATACCAAAGGCGCACGCGGGGCGAGGCAGACAAGAGGACATGCGCGCTGACCAACAACGGGACCAATAACACGTTGTGTTTGGTGAGCAGACCGAGCGCGAACCACAGCGGAACACTCGCCGCGATGCCCGGCGACTGGCGATGGCGCACGTACACGAGCAGCCCCACGCACAGGAAAGCCTGCGCCAGAAGCTGGGGGTCATTCATCGCCACATAGTCGGGCGCACGCAAGGCGAACAAACCCAAGCAGGTCGCCAGCGCCACGAGGCCGTGTGCGCGGCGAGCCCCGCTTGCTCGGATCACGCCGTAGCAGCACGCACCCACCACCAATAGTGAGAGCAGTGATACGAGGCGGCCCGTGCGCACGCTATCGCCCAGAACCGACCCCAATCCACCGATCAAATAGAAGGACAGTGGTGGGTAGTTGTTGAAGAAGAGCGGGCTGGCCGATCCATACAGCGGCTGGCCAGCGATCGCGCGCGCCTGGTGGACAGCGTTCCAGCCCTCGTTGTAGTCGATCTCGAAGTCCCAGAAGAGCCGAACTGCGGGGTATGCCAGCATGGCCAGCGCGAACGCGACGAGCCCGATGCTGACACCGCGTTGCAGCCTCTCTACCGTCACGCAAGTACCTCCAGTGGGCCGCGACGAAGCGTCGTTCGTCGGGTCGCAGAGCGTGCGGTCAACACAGTGGCGGCTGTGTGTGGCGGATGCGCTGCGGGTCGGCAACGGTTGTGTGAGCGCCCAGCGCTGGCCGCCCGCGGCACGCTTCAGACGTAGGCGCCAGTCACGCGCAGTGAGCAACCCGTATCTCGCGACGCGACCGGGCGGCCGGAAGGTTGATGGGCAGAGGCCGCCACGGCTCGCCCGCCTCACGCTTCCGGTCGCGCCCGGTCCTCGTGTTCTCGATTCAGTCCTCGTCCGGAAGGCGTAGGGCTTCCGAGAGGTCGTTCACCGCAGGGTTTGCATCGCGCGCCGCGATCGGCTTCAGCTGGAAGCG
>DASVHQ010000408.1:0-22910 GCA_036382515.1 Polyangiales bacterium
GGTGAAACGCGCGTTCTCCCGGTGTCGATCGGCCTCGATCAACGCCACGTTGGACTTGTAGGTCACCATGGCGTCGCGCAGCGCTTCACCGACGCACGACAGTCGCGACAGATCCAGCATCAGCGCGCCCCCTGTGCAGCCCGCGTCGGCAGGTACGGCATGGCGTCGCTGCGCGTGACGAAGTCGGCGAGCGCGGCCTTCACGCGTGGCTGCGCGCAAAGCGAGAGAAAGAGCTCCTTTTCGGCGGCAAGCTCGGCGCTCGGCACGACCTTCATGAAGGCCTTGGCCCGCGCCGCCGCATCCCGGCTGAAGAGCATGCACTGCTGCGCGGTGGCGCGTGCCACGGCCAGCGCCTCACCCGCCGCCACCAGCTGCGAGACCAGGCCCAGCTCGTGGGCGCGTTTGGCACCGAGACTGCGGCCGCTGAGAATGAGGTCGCGAATCACCGCGTCGGGCAGCTCGCGACGCAAGCGCGGAATCCCTCCGAAGCCCGGAATGAGGCCCAGACGCAGCTCCGGGAAGCCAAAGCGCGTGCTGCGATCGGCGATCAACAGATCGCAGGTCAGCGCCAGCTCGAAGCCGCCGCCGAAGCACACGCCGTGCAGCGCACCGATGGTGGTCTGTGGCAGCGCATCGAGCCCGTCCATCACGGCATGAATGCGGTCGAGGAAGCCGCGCAGCTCCGGCAGATATTGCGCCGGCTCGCGATCGCAGATGCCGGCGTAGAGCGCACGCAGGTCGGCGCCCGCACAAAACCCCAACGGCTGCGCGCTGTGTACGATCACCGCGCTGGCGTCAGAGGCTGCGACCTCGGCCACGAAACGCTCGAGCGCCTCGACCATCGGCAGGCCGATTTCGTTGCAGGGCGGCTGCGCCAGCGTCAGCTCGTAGACGCCGCCTTCGCGAGCCCAGGAGATCATCGGTACATCTCCTCGATGGCCGTTCGGTAGTGCTGCTCAATCACCGCGCGACGCAGCTTCTGATTCGCGGTCAGCAGCCCGCTCTCGATCGTGAACGGCTCGGGCGCGCGGTAGAGCTTGCGCAGCCGTTGATAGTGAGGCAGCTGCGTGTTGACCGACTCGCGCACGCGCTCTAGCTCGGCGTCAGCCAGCTGACCCGTCACGATGGCGGTCAGGTACGGTCGTCCGTGCCCCACAACCACCGCCTGCTCGATGCCGGAGCCCGAGAGCACGAGCCGCTCCTCGATCGGCGCAGGCGCGACGTTGTGGCCCGACTCCGGCACGATCACATCCTTCAAACGGCCCGCCACCTGCACGCTACCCGTGCCGTCGATCTGCGCCTGATCGCCCGTGTACAGCCAGCCGTCGCGAATCGTCTGCGCCGTGGCCTCGGGCCGATTCCAGTAGCCCGCGAACACGTTGCGACCGCGACACATCAGCTCGCCGTCCTCGCTGAGCTTGACCTCGCATCCCGGAACGGCATGACCCACTCGACCTGGTCGCACGTTCTTCGTGTCGTCGATCGTGACGATGCCCGTCGTCTCCGTGAGCCCGTACACCTGGTACACCGGCAAGCCGATCATCTCGAACCAGCGCTGCGTTTGCTCGCTCAGGCGCGCCGAGCCGCAGATCAGGAAGTCCAGGTTGGGCCCGATCAGCTGTTTGATGCGCGGGAACAGCAGCTTCTGCGCCAGCCTGAGCCACATGCGCTCGCGTCTTCCAGGCTGACTCGCAGCGCCCGCGCAGAACGCGGCGAACGCGCGCTGGTGCAACGCCCACACCGGCTTGCCCATACCCGACAGCCGGCCCTCGACGCCCTTGCGAATACGTTCGAGCAACACCGGCACGTTCAGGAAGTAGTTGGGCTTCGCGGTGCGCAGCTCTTCTTGCAGGTTGTCGAGGTTGGTCGAGATCCACAGCGGGTTGCCACGCCGTAGCTGGCTCCACAGCATGATGCGCGAGCCAGCGAAACAGAACGGCAGATAGTGGAACACCCGGTCTTCTGCGCGCGAGCCGGAGGACATCTCCGAAATACGCTGCAGCGTGACGTCGAGCATGAACTCGACGTTGTCGGCATTGAGCACAGCGCCCTTGGGCTCGCCACTGGTCCCCGACGTGTAGATGATGGTCACCGGCGCCGGCGCCGCGATGGGCAAGCTCGATTCGTTCACCGGCTCGCAAACGAAGACATCGTCGTAGGTAGCGATCGGACACGCACGCGGCCAGGCGGCAGCGATCGCAGCGGCCAGCTTGCCGTCGGAAGCGATCAGCACGCGCGGGCTCGCGTCATCCAGCATGCCCGCAAGCTGGCGCGGATCCTGGCGCGCGTAGAGCGGAACCACGATCCCACCCTCGGCCATGATCGCGACGTCGACCGAAGCCCAGCGCGCGGAGTTCGGCGCGAGTAACGCGACGCGATCGCCTGGCAGCACGCCGGCGCGCCGCAACCAGGCGCGTGCACGACCCACGTTGTCGGCGAACGTGCTCCCGGAGCAAGCCTCGACATTTGCGCCGTGCACCTCCAGCAAGAGAGGCGCGGCCGCGCGCGCACGCGCCATGCTCAGGATGTCCGATACGAAGCTCACGTGAACGACTCCATCAGCGCCAGCGTGGTGCGCGAAAGCGCTGGCAAGTAGTGTTCGGGCGCCCGCGGAACGTCACGCCGTGGGAAGTCTGGATACACGCGCAGCACCTCGTCCTCGAGATCGATGCCCATCTGACCCATCTTCAGGATCTGACCGGGCACGAAGCGCAGGATCTCGTCACGCACGCGTTCGCGCTCGGCGTACGCGTAGCGCATGGCATCGAGCAAGCGCGGCGCCAGCCCTTCGTCATCCACGCGGAACAAGAGCTCGCGGTGGTTGCGCTCGTGCAACAAATTGTGAATGCGCTCGTCCATGGTCACGCCGATCGACGGCACACCGCCCGGCATCGACGTGACGACCGCGTGGTAGCGCGAGCTGACGAGCAGCGACGCATGACGCAACACACTCACGAGCGTGTACATGTCGTGCTCGTCGCTCACTAGCAGTGGGGCTCCCGCTGGCAAGCGCCGGGCGAGATCCTCGCATGCGCGTCGGTCGAGTTGCTCCATGCCCACGCACACCGCGAACGCGCCGGTCTCCTCGACAAAGCTGCTGACGGCTTCGGCCATGCCGTCGAGGTAGTCTTCGTAGCGATTCTCCGCGTCCTGGGACCAGGTGTGGAAGTAGATTGAGTCGTAGTGCTCCTCCCGGAACTGTCCGAACAGCCCGCGCGCAGCCGCTTTCACGAGATCAGGCTTGGCAGGCCAGTAGAACGGATTGATCGGACACACGATCACCAGGGGGCGCTCGCCATCCCAGCCGGCCGCGCGCAGGCGCGCCTGCCCGACCTCCGGCGCGGCAGGGTCGAAGGTCCATGCCGTGTCCGTTCCGCTCTTGGTGCGGATACCCATGCTGCCGAGGATCTCGCGCGAGGGCTCGTTGCGGCAGATGACCAGCGACTGGCGACACTGCCTGCGCACGAAGGCTTGCAGCCCCTCGTCCATGTCGCCCGCCTCCGCCCCGTAGCCGACGCTGAGCTTGCCCTCGACGGCCGCCATGCCAAGCGCACCCGCCATCATCGTGGACAAGGCGTTCGCGAACTTCGACTTGAACATCGAGCCCTCGCACGCGATCACGCCGTGGTGCCTGGGGCATTCGGTGAACAGGAACTTGGGAAACACCGGCGGCAGCTGCAGCTGACGCACGCTGCGGAAGTAGCCAGCCGACAGAAGTGGATCGATGGTGAGCGCCGACAGCTCCAGCTGGTCGTCGCCGAAGATCGCGCGAAACTGCCGGATCATCTCCTCGACGCGCACGTCAGCACCGGTGTTGCGCGTGCCGACGTAGCCCGCGAGCAAGAGCTTGAGCGGCTCACCCGGCCGGTAGCGATGCTGCTGCATCTCCAGCGCGTATTTCACGCCCGCCGTTTCGATGAGGCCGCTCATCGCAGCCTGCAACGCTCGGTCGGGGTCCACGAGCTTGTCGAAGAGCCGCCGCATCATGCCGATAGCGTTCCTGTCGCCGCGACCGGCAGACCCTGCGGCCATAGGCGGTACGGGTAGGCGAGCGAGTTGTCGACCGCGAAGTCCAGAAGCCGCGAGGCATACGCGCTGAACGCCGCGGGTTTCTCGCCAAGCTCGGCCACGATGCGGCTGTTGTCGAACACCGTGTCGAAGCATAGATACGGCAAGAACACTTTCAAGAGCGATGCCGGACCGGCCACACCCCACTGCCTGGGCGTGTTGGCCAGCGACTCGACCGTACGCGAGAAGCTCGGGTTGAGCGCCGGCGCGAACACGTGACGCATGGACTTGCCGTGCAGACGCAGGCTATCGATGATCTGCCGGTAGGTGAGCGAGTCGCCCCCCGAGCTGAGGTGATAGCAGCCGTGCGCGATGCGCTCGCGCTGATGCACGGTGACGATGGCGCGACCGACGTAGTCCGCCGGCACGATGTCCAGCCGCCACTCGGGGCGAAACGGCAAGACCGGCAGGCGCGCCAACATCACGAAGGCACGCACCATGTCGAACTGCGTGGTTGCGGCCATGCGGCTGTCGCCCAGCACGATGCTCGGCCGGAACACCACGCTCGAGACGTCAGGCAGCAGCTCGTGCAGCATGTGCTCTGCAAACTTCTTGGTTCGCGCGTAGGGATCGTAGTCGCTGCGCTCCCAATCGATCGCCGCGTCCTCGTGCACGGTCTCGCCGCTACGCGTTCCGGCAACCGCCGTGGTCGACACGTCGCTGAAGCGCCGCAAGCCGTGTGCAGCGTGTGCAGCGCGAGCCAGCTTCAGCACCTCGAGCGACCCACGCAGGTTCACGTTCAAGCACGCCTTGGCCGACTTGCGGTTGAGCGAAGCCGCGATGTGAATCACCGACTCGGTCCCACGCACCAAGCTCTGCCAGCTGGCATCGGCCTGGCCGAGCTGCGGCTGCGTGATGTCTCCGAGGTAAATATCGACACGCTCGTTCACGAGCGTCTCGAATTCCACAAAGCCCATGTGCAGCTGCAGCGCCTTCCACAGCCGCTGTTTCGCTTCGTCAGCGCTGCGGGCGCGCACCAAGAGCGAAAGCCGATCGCGGTGCTCGCGCAAGAGCCCGGAAACCACGTACGAGCCAAGATAGCCCGTTCCACCTGTCACGAAGATCGTCATCAAACCTCGCTGAGAACCGCGCGCAGCGGGTGCTCGGAGTGCAAACTGGTTTCGTCGCCGCGTGCGGCACTGGCCTCGGACAGGCGCACGGGATGCTCGGAGCGGTAGCGCTCGGGGCGCTTGCCATCGATCAGGGGGAACGCCCAGCGGCGCAGGCCGGGCATGTGCACGTCGAGCCAATACTTACGCCAGTCCAGCGATTCGAGCGGATAGGCGAATTCCGGCTCCTGCGCGGGATGCGTGTCGAGCGCACGGCTGACGAACACGTAGAAACACTCGTACATGAATGGCAAGTAGAGCTCGACGAGCATCTCGATCTGCGCAAAGCCCTCGTCGACTTCCTTCGCCCGCTGCGCGAGCGGCTCGGCTTTCTTGCGCAGCTTGTCCGGCAAGAGATCCAAGGCCTCCTGCCAAGCACGCACCACCGCGCGGTTGTTCTTGATGCCGAAGAGAGCGTCCGGTTCGACCAACACCGCGTCCCACCGCGACTTCAGCACGCGCTCCTGTCGGCTGCGGTGGCGCTCGCGAAAGTGCCGGCGATGCGCGAGCACGATCAACTCGGCTGCGCGGCCCACGGTGCAGCGGTTCCGATCGGACGAGCCGATGTGGTAGACGGGCTGATGGCGACCGGCGACCAGGGCCGCCGTCGCAATCGTCATCGCCTTGCACACCAAATCCACCGGGATCACGTCGAACGGTGCGTCGGGCTTCGCGGGCACCATGCGAAACCATGTGCCCATCAGGTACGCGAGCGGTGCGCTGCCATTGAAGCTCTCGTTCCAGCCGGGGAACGGGAACTCGAGCGCGCTCTCGACGATCGACGGACGCAGCACCGAAAACCGCAGCTTGTCGGCACGACGCGCGAGCAGCCGTTCGGCCATGCTCTTGGTGTACGTGTACGTGTTGGGCCAGCCCCAACGCTTCGCGCGACGCATGCCTTCATCCACCAGCGCTTGCTTCAAGCGCTCGCGCTGGCGCTTGCGCACGAGCGTGTCGACCACACGCGGATGCTGCTCGACGCGGCCTTGCTCCGCCAGATCGGCAAGCACGTCTTCGCGCGCGAGGCGCCGCTCGTCTTCGTGGTCGTGCGCGCACACGATCGCGTCCACCGCCGCGCGTGCATCGGACAGCTCGGCCTCGACCGGGAACTGCTCGCCACACGGCGCAGTATCCCCCGGCAAGGCCTCATCGATCTGTCCGTGACGTCCGCCCGCGACGTAGCAGGTGGAGATGTGGAGCAGCGTCGCGTGATCGCAGCGCGCGACGAAGTCGCCGATCTGGGTGGTAGCATCGACGTTCGACCCGAGGGCCTTGCGCAGGTCCGGATTGAAATCCACCAGCCCGGCGCAGTGGATCATGACGTCGAGGTCGCGGCGCAGCCTGCGCACGAGCTCGGGGCGCAGGCCGAGGTCGGGGGCAGATAGCTCGCCCTCCACGACCTCGACGCGCTGCGCCAGATGCTCGCCCAGCCGCGCGCCAAAGCGCTCGTGCAACGGCCGAAACGCCGGCGAAGTGTTGATCATCTTCTCGAAGCGCTGGCGTGCGGGCACGAGCGCCTTGGGCCGCAAGAACACGTAGATGCGTGCGACCTCGGGCAGGTGCGTGAGCACCATCGACAACCACACCTTGCCGAGGAAGCCCGAACCGCCCGTCAGAAACACGTGACGGCCGGCCAAGCTCTGCCGGATCGACAACGGCTGCGCAGCGTCAGACATGGTAGTCCATGACCGGCCAGCGCGACTCGCGGGCAGCGCGGCGCAGCGTGTAGTCGGGATTCACGGCGCAAGGCTGTCCGACGCTCGAGAGCAACAAGAGATCCGGCCCGTGCGACAGGTACGCGGTGCAACGCGACAGCGTCAGGCCGTGTTCTTGCGCATAACGCGCCGCCCACGTAGCCGAATCATGCCCGCCCACGACCGGAGGCAAAAGGCGCCCAGTCGCCTTGCCGTCACGCACTTCAAGGCGATTACACACGTAATCGTCGACGATGCGCAGCTGAGCCACGAGCGGCTCCATCACTTGCGAGAGGCCGTCGGCGATCAGGACGACGCGCTTGCCTTCCTTGCGCGCGCGCCGCAAGAGCTCGAGCCCGCCCTCCAGCACGCGCTCGCGCAGGATGTTCTCGTAGTACTCCTGCGCCAGCTCGGCGATGCGGTCTTCGCTCATGTTGCGCAGGGCCACGTAGGCCAGACGGTTGGCGAGCACGCGATCGCTCTGGCCCAGCACCTCGTAGACCGGGGCCGCGAGGGCCAGGTGCCCCAGCCGCAACGCCCGCTCGCTGAAGCCGGCGGCGTTCGCCGCGAAGTAGGCGGCAGCGGAACGAGCCCCGCGCGCCAGAAGCACGCCCTCGGCCCGTACAAACACGACGCCGGCTTTTGGGTTGTCAGAAGTCATCGGCGCCGCGGATGTTAGACTGACGCGTCAGTCTAGTCTACCGCCGCAATCGGCTGAGGCGGCAGGACGCTTGAATCAGCCAGGCAGCATGTACGTCACTTGCGCACCCCGCCAGGTTTTTCTATGTTGGTAGCCATCACATGAGCGCGCGCTCGCAGCGCCCTGGAGTCCATCGATGAGTCGCAAGAAGCTCGGGTTCGTCTTCGTCGTCGCCGCTGCACTTGGGTGCCTGTTTGCCGCGACGAATCCCGCCGAGGCGGGTGGCCTCAAGGCCTCGGTCTTCCTCACGCAGGTGAAGATCCCGGGCGGCATGTCGGAGAAGGCCATGCTGGGCTTTGCCCGCGGCCACAACACCAAGGTGCTTCAAGAAAGCGACGGCGACGTCAAGCAGCGCAAGTGGAAAGCCAACCTCGTAGTGAGCTTCAACCGCCCCGTCGAAGACATGGAATTCACCGTGCTCTTCTACGATGTGAACGACGGTACCCGGCGCTTCATCGAGGACATGAGCACCATGGTGAGCAACCGCAGCGAGCGCACCTTCGTGCAGCAGATCACCCTGCCCCGACCCGCCTTCAAACCCAACCGGCAGATGGAGCTGGTGGTGACCGTGCGCCGAGAAGAGGTGGGTCGCCTGAAGTTCGGCGTCGCCGGCGACGAGATCAAGCGCAGCGGTCAGGTCTCGTTCTCCGACGAGGAAACCGGCGCGCACAAGAAGCCCTAACGCCGCACCGCCGCGCCGTGTGGTGCCATCCGGTACCACGTAGGTTCTGTGGTAGGCTCGCGCGATCGGCACACTCTGGCCGAACCAGGACGTCCTCGATGAACCACGACCAGCGCCGCTATTCGCTCGAGTTTTTCCCTCCGAAGACCGATGCGGGGCGATCGCGGCTCTACAAGACGGTGCAACAGCTTGCCGTGGTCAAACCCGACTTCGTGTCGGTCACATTCGGCGCCGGTGGCTCCACGCGCGAGGGCAGCTACCAGGTGGCAGCCGAGATCGTGCGCAGCACCGACCTCGACGTCACCCCGCACCTCTCCTGCATCGGTTGGTCGGTGGCCGAGCTACGCGAGATGCTCGTGTGCTACCGACAGGCCAGCATCGAGTCGGTCGTGGCGCTGCGCGGTGACGCGCCCGAAAACGAGCCCGTGACACAGCGCGCGTTCGAGCATGCCAACGAGCTGGTCGAGTTCGTCCGCGCCTTTGGCGGCTTCCGGATCTCCGTCGCCTGTTACCCCGAGTTCCATCCCGAAGCCGCGAGCCCGTCGACCGACGTGGAGAACTTCGTGCGCAAGGTGAACGCAGGCGCCGACGAAGCCATCACCCAGTACTTCTACAACAACGACGCCTACTACAGCTTCGTCGATCGCGTGCGGCGTCACGGCGTCAACGTGCCCATCGTGCCGGGACTGATGCCGCTCACGGACTACGCGCAGGTCGCGCGCTTCTCGCGCTTCTGCGGCGCGGAGATCCCGCAGTGGATCCGCAAGCGCATGGAGGAGCTGGACGGCGATACCCGCGGACAGCACGAGCTCGGCATCGAACTCGCAGCGCGCCAAGCCGAGGACCTGCTGCGCAACGGCGCCCCTGGGCTGCATCTGTACACGCTCAATCGCGCCGAGCCGACGCTGCGAGTCTTCGAGCACCTGGGTCTGGCGAAGGCCACAAGCCGCGTCGAGCTTGCAGCCGACGCCTCACTGAGCTGAGCTGATCCGCTCACGGCACGGTCCGCATGCGATAGCTCTGCTTGTACTTGGACCGCCAGGCCTTGTGGCACGCCTTGCACTGGCCCTTGGTGCCCACGGAGTCGCCCTTCTTCGCGAGCTCCGCGCCGGTCTGCGCGATCTTGGTCCAGCCTGTCGGGCCGTCGTTCCACGCTGGATCGGGGACCAGAGCCGCGGACTTCTCAAACGCAACCGCCAGCGCCTTCAGGTCACCTCGGTCGAGCGGGTCGTCCATGTTCTTGGCCATCCAGCCTTGCAGCGGGCAGTCTGGCAACCCCTTCTCTCCGCAGGTTGGCCCATCGGCCTGCACACGCGGCGAGCTCCACAACGCCAGCACCGACACACACGCCGCCACGCCCAGCACAAGTGCAAATCGCTTCATGCTCACCCTCTACCTACTTTGCGTCCGGCAACTCTTGCCAAGACGGCCACAACTCACGCGCCACTCAGCCCGGAGATCACTGTGGGCCGGCGCTGCACGCGCTCGCAACTGACCGGCTCATTTGACCGCGTTCACGGACGCGAGCCACGCCAGGATCAGCTCCACGTTCGCGCTGCTCAGCCGCGTCTCCTTGAACGGTCGCATCTTGCCGGAGCCCTCGCGGATCTGCTGGCGGATGCGGGCCGGCGTGTGGGCCTTGGCGATCAGGCTTGGGCCCTCGTCCTCGCCACCGTCCGGATGACAGTCGCCGCAGAAGTTGTCGAACAGCTCTTTACCGTGGGCGACGTCGGTGGCTGCGATCGGACCTTCGTACTGCGCGGTGTCTCCGCCGGAAGTGCTGGCGCCCGAAGGCTCCTCGGCACCCTTGCCGCCTGCGCACGCGACCGCCAGCGCAGCAGCTCCAAGCAGGCACGATTTCGTGATCGACATCCGCATCTTCGACAGCCTCCGGCGAGCGCACACCGCGTCGCGCCTGCCAAGTAGAAACCGGTTCGGCGACCGATTGCAACGGATCAACCACGCAGCTGGCGAAGCGTGCGCAGGAAGTTACCGCCCAGGATCTTGCGTACGCGCTCGGGAGCGAACTTGCGATCGAGCATGAGCTGCACCAGCCGCGGCAGCTCAAGACACGTGCGCAGGTCGGCCGGTGGGATGATCGCGCCGTCGAAGTCGCTGCCGAGCGAGGCGTGGTCTTCGCCCACGGTGGCCACGATGTGCTCGAGGTGATCGACGATGCGCACGGCCCGACCACCGCCCAGATAGCTGCCACCGAGGAACTCACCGTGGAAGATCACGCCGATCGTGCCGCCTGTCTCGGCCACCGCGCGGATTTGGTCGTCGTCCAGGTTGCGCCAGCTACGATGCACGGCGGACACGCCCGTGTGGGTCACGATCAGGGGCTGCGCCTTGTCGTGCACGTCGAGCGCATCGAAGAAGCCGCGGCGGCTGATGTGCGCGAGATCGACGAAGACCCGCCGCTGGTTGAGACCTTCGATGTACCGACGACCTGCCCGCGTGAGGCCCGCGTCGGCACCCAGACGCAGCGGGGAGCTCGTCGCGCCCAGCCTTGAGGACGAGAGATGGACGAGCGTCACGCGGATCACGCCGCTGTCGTCGAGCAGCGCGAGCGTGCTCTCGTCGGCGTCGAGCGCGTTGCCGCCTTGAACCGCGAGAAACACCGCGTGCTTGCCTTGTGCGCGAGCCGCCACGTACTCGGCGTGCGAGCGCACCAGCGCCAGCTGATCGCCGACGCTCTGCACGATCCCGCGCAGCTTGGCGACGTTCGCGACGAACGTGTGCGCGCGCGCCCGCGCGCTGCGCAACGGGTGGGTCGTGATCGACCACATCGCGCCGCTCAGCTGGGCCTCGAGCGCGCGTGGAAAGTCGACCTGGCTATAGAAGCGCGCGCCGAGCACGCCGTGGCCATGGCGCTTGCGCAGGTCGTAGCCGAGGATACGCGTCCAGATGAACGAGTCGACGTGCAGATCGATGACGTCGGAGGCGAGGTACAACTCCACGGCCTCGCGCGACACGCCGAGGGCGCGTGCCCAGGCTGCGGGGTCGTCGCGGTGGTCGACGTACGCGATGCCGGACATCGCTGGCGATACTAGGCGAAAAGCCCGCAGGATGCGATCGCACCCGCGGGGCGCGCTGCGGAACGTGCGGCAGCTGCAGCGCTGCTGAATCGGCCCCCCAGCGGGGACGTCCTCTTGCCGCGATTCATCCGCCCGCCTATAACGCACTGAACTTTCATCACCAGGCGTTGACCCAGAGGACGACCCCGATGGCGACTTCCAGCAAGCACTTGGTTTGGCTCGGCGTGTGTGTGGCGCTCGGCCTGTCGGCCTGCGGCAGCGGCCCGCACGCGGTGCGCGGCGACGACAAGCCCGGCCTCGACTACCAGGCCATGGGCACGGGCCTCGACCGGCGCGACCTTCAGAAGATGCTGAACGAGAACATGGAGACCATGCGTCGTTCGGCGGTGGTGCAGCGCTGGATGGCCGAGAACCGGCCGTCGGTGTCGGTCTTGCCGATCCGCAACGAGACCTCGGAGCACATCGACAGCGCGCTGCAAGCCCTGATCAGCGACGTGGAGACCAAGCTCATCGAGTGGGGCGCGGTCAAGGTGATCAGCCTCGAGAACCAGCAGGAGATGCTGAACGAGATCCGCCGCCAGTACACGGAGGGCTTCGATCAGGCCCAGATCGCTCACTGGGGCAAGCAGATCGGCTCGCGCTACTTCGTGACGGGCAAGGTCTACACCACCGACGAACGCGTGGGCGATCAGCGCCGCGTGCAGTACTACATGTTCATGCAGGTGCTGAGCGTCGAGAGCGGCGAGATCCTGTTCCAGAACAAGAGCTCGGTCACCAAGGCCATCATTCGCGACTGATGCAGCGTGAAACGGTCGTTCCATAGTCGGGCGCCCGTGATGTCGAACGGCCGGGCAACGAGCGCGCGAGCCATGGCGCGCCTGCTCGTCGCGCTGCTCGTGGCGGCCGCCGCCGCTGGCTGCGCTGGCTACTCGGATCGGACCGAGGCGGCGCGCTCGGCCCTCGATGCAGGCCGCACCCACGAGGCCGCGAGGCTCTACAACAAGGCACTCGGCGTCGACTCCGAGAAAGAGCTACCCGCAAACCTCAAGGGAGAGAAGACGCTCTTCGTGCTCGATCGCTCGGTGATCCTCCAGGCGCTCGACCAGTACGAGTTGTCGAGCCGCGATCTGGAGGTCTGCGACAAGCAGATCGAGATCCTCGACTTCGCGCGCGGCACGCTCGACGACATCGCCAAGTACATGTTCTCGGACGACGCCGGCCCCTACCAGGCCCCGGCGTACGAGAAGCTGATGATCAACACCTTGAACATGGTGAACTACCTCGTGCGCTCCGACCTGAACGGCGCGCGCATCGAGGCGCGTCGGCTCGCCGTGTTGCAGCAGTTCATCTCGGAGCACGACGGCCACGGCAAGGCGCTCTCCGGACCGGGCGACTACCTCGCGGGCTTCACCTTCGAGAAGAGCCACTCGCCGGGTGAGGCGCTGCGCTACTACGACGAAGCGCTGCAGTACGGGCAGTACACGACGCTCACGGATCCAGTACGCAGGCTCGCGCAACAGGATCCGTACCGCACGCCGCAGCTCTCGAAGTTGATCGCGGGTGGGCCACCGCCCCAGGACGACGGGTCGGCGGACGTGCTCGTGGTGGTGAGCTACGGGCGGGTGCCGGCGAAGATTGCGCGGCGCATCCCGATCGGATTGGCGCTCACGTACGCCAGCGGCTTCATCAGCCCCTACGACCAGGCGCGCGCCAACAAGCTGGCGTTGCAGGGGCTCGTCACCTGGGTGAACTTCCCCGAGCTCGGGCAGCCAAGGGGTACGTATGGCGTACCGGAGCTCTGGGTCGACGGGCGGCCCGTCGCGCTCGAGGGCATGCTGGCCGTGGACAGCGAGGCGCAGCGGGCCTGGAAGCAGATTCAGGGCAAGGTGATTGCGTCGGCGATCACGCGCATGTTGACGCGCGTCGTGGCCGGCGAGGCCACCCGGCGCGTGGCGGGCGGCGGCATCCTCGGCCTGCTGCTCGGCCTCGGCACGCAGGCCACGCTCACTGCGACGGACACGCCGGACACGCGCTCGTGGGGGACCTTGCCGGCGCGCATGGCCTTCGGACGCCTGCGCGTGCCTGCGGGGCGGCACACGCTGCAGCTTTCCGTTCGAGGGACGGTGAAGCGCCAGACCCTGGATCTGCCGAAGGGCGGCTGGGGCGTGCTGAACCTGACTGTGCTGCGCTAAGCGGCCTGCCTCACGTCGCCACAACGACCGGCCCGTGCCCCGCTGCGGTTGCCGTACGCCTCGGTCTTGTGGAATGCTGCGCCGCCGTCGGGCAATACCCATGCGCAGGCATTTTTTCGGCCAGTTTCTCTTGTCCAAGGGGCTCATCACGCCCCCGCAGCTATTGGCGGCGGTGGAGTACCAGGACAAGTACAACTCGCGACTCGGCGAGCTGGCCGTCGCGCTGAGTATGGTGACGCCCTTCGAGGCGCAGCAGATCAACTCCAAGCAGGTGCGCGAGGACCGGCTCTTCGGTCAGGCCGCGATCGAGCTGGGCCTGTTGAGCGAACAACAGGTGTGCGATGTGCTCGCGACCCAGCGCGACAGCCACGTGCTGCTCGGCCAGGCGATCGTCACGCTGGGCTACGTGGCGGCGGAGGTGATCGACTCCGCGCTCGCCGAGTTCCTCGACGAAGCCAGCCACGACCCGGACGGCATACAGCTCCCGGCCGAAGTACCTGACAGGGAACTGGCCGCGGCGCTCTTCGATCTCGCGCAGAAGCTGCTGCTGCGCGCCTGGGACCTCACGAGCAAGCCGGGTCCGGGACGCGTCGAGGCGATGCGGCTGACACTCTCGGATCGCAACGCGCGCGTGGAGCTCGATGGCAGCTTGCCGATGACCGTCTTGATCGGCGTACCCAACGACGTGATCGCGAAGCTGGTCAGGCACTTGGCGACCAGCACAGACCCGACCGAGAGTGACGAGGACCAGCTCGTGCTCGAATTCGGGCAGTTGCTCGGCGAGAACTTGGCGGTCGCGCTCGCCGAACGCGGGCAGGAAGTGCACGTCTCGCACGTTACGAGCCAGGGCGCGCGCGCCACGCTGCCACCCGAGGTGAAGGTCACGGTCGTGCCGTACTTGACCCACGGGGGACAGGTGCTAATCGGGCTGCGGCTCTGAGCTGCCTGCGGCCGCGAGCGCGAGTCACACGAGCACGATCATGGGCAAGCCCCTCACCACACCTCCCAAGGGTTCGCGCGATTTTCTGCCGCGCGACGTGCGTCAGCGCACGTACGTCACGGACATCATCCGCTCCGTGTTCCAGAGCCACGGCTTCGCGCCGCTGGAAACCCCCGCGTTCGAACGCCTCGACACGCTGCTCGGCAAGTACGGCGAAGAAGGCGACCAGCTGCTGTTCAAGATCCTGGTGCGCGGCGAGCCGCTGGTGGCGGCGGTGCGGCAAGCCCACGACTACCTTGGCCAGCCTGGCGCACTGGTGCGTGGGCGCAGCGGTGAGACGGCGCCGGGCGCCGAGCCCATGCTTGCAGACCTCGGTCTGCGCTACGACTTAACGGTGCCGCTCGCGCGCGTGGTGGCCGCCTACCAGGGCAAGCTGCCCAGCATCTTCAAGCGCTACCAGATCCAGCCGGTCTGGCGCGCGGACACGCCCGGCAAGGGGCGATTCCGCGAGTTCTATCAGTGCGACGTCGACATCGTGGGCTCCACTTCCAAGGTGGTGGAGGCCGAGGTCGTCGGCGCGGCTGCCGAGTGTCTGCGGCGTCTCGGATTCACGGAGTTCAAGCTGCGGCTCAACCATCGCGGGCTGTTGCGCGCGATCGTGGAGCACTGCGGCATTGCACCCAGCAGCGAGGGCGACGCGATCGTCGCGATCGACAAGCTCGACAAGATCGGCCCCGACGGCGTGGAAAAAGAGCTCGCGGCGCGCGGCATCGCCCCGGAGGCCGCCAGCCGCCTCTTGGCCGTGATGGCCGATGGCAAGTCGCTGCCGGCGGTGAAAGCTGCGCTCGTGACCAGCGAGCGCGCGCAGACCGCCATCGCCGAGATCGAAAGCGTGCTGGACTTCGCAAGCGTGACCGCGGCCCACGAGCACCTGACGTTCGACGTCACGCTGGCGCGCGGCCTCGGCTACTACACCGGCTGCATCTTCGAAATCGCAGTCGCCGACCTTGCGGGCTCGCTCGGTGGTGGCGGGCGCTACGACGGCCTGGTTGGCATGTTCCTCGGCAAGGACGTGCCGGCGTGCGGCTTCTCGCTCGGGCTCGAGCGCATCCTGGTCGTGATGGAAGAGCGCGGTATGTATCCGCGCGATCTGCAGCGCGTGGATGCCGTGATCGCCCCGGTAGAAGAGCGCGACATGAAGGCTGCGCTGCGATTTGCCGAGCAGCTGCGTGCAGTTGTTGGCGGCGCGCAAGGCGGAGCCGTAGCGGGCGCGGCCAGCGGGCTGTGCATCGACCTGCTGCCCAAGGGCATGCAGCCCGGCAAGCTGCGCAAGCACGCCGACGAGCAGGAGGTGCCGGCGGCGCTCTGGCTCGAAGCGGGCGCGACCGAGCGCGTCAGCTTGTGGACCAAGCGCGACGGGCAGACCCGCAAGGAACTCTCGGTGCAAGAGGCACTGACCGTGCTGCGCGCGCACCGCTCGGCCGCAGCCATCGCGACCCAAGCATGACCGACGCCGCTCCCATCGCGTCTTTCCTGGACGAGCTGCGCTGGCGTGGGCTCTTGCACCAGACCACCGCCGCCGATGCGCTCGCTCTTCATCTGCAAACGCCCGGGCGCGTGGCCTACTGCGGCTTCGACCCCACGCGCGACAGCCTGACCATCGGTAACTTCGTGCCCATCATGCTGCTCAAGCATTGGCAGCGCGCCGGGCACAAGCCCGTGATCCTGATGGGCGGCGGCACGGGCCTGATCGGCGATCCCTCGGGCAAGGACCAAGAGCGCACGCTGCTCGGCCAAGACGAGATCCGCGCGAACGTCGCCGGCCAGCGTCGCATCATGGAGCGCCTGATCGACATGGACCCGCGGCACCCGCACGCCGCCGTCATGGTCGACAACGCCGACTGGCTCGGCTCGCTCGGCTACATCGAGGTGCTGCGCGACATCGGTAAGCATTTCTCGGTCAACGCGATGATCCAGCGCGATTCCGTGCGCGAGCGCCTGCATCACCGCGAGCAGGGCATCTCGTACACCGAGTTCAGCTACATGCTGCTGCAAGCGTACGACTTCCTACACCTCAAGCGCAGCCTCGGCTGCAGCGTGCAACTGGCCGGCTCCGACCAGTACGGCAACATCGTCTCCGGCATCGATCTCATCCACCGCGTGCTCGGGCAGCAAGCCGAAGCCTTCGGAGTGACCGCTCCGCTCTTGATGCGTTCGGATGGCAAGAAGATCGGCAAGACCGAGCAGGGCGCGATCTGGCTGTCGGCCGACCGCACGAGCCCGTATGCCTTCTACCAGTACTGGATCAACGTCGAGGACAGCGACGTGATCTCGTTCTTGCGCTGGTTCACGTTCCTGCCGCAAGAGCGCATCGCCGAGCTTTTGAGCACGCACGAGCAAGCGCCGCACCTGCGCGAGGCGCAGCGCGAGCTGGCGCGGCAGCTGACGCGCGTGATCCATGGCGACAGCGAGCTCGAGAAAGTCGAAGCGGCGGCGCAGGCCCTGTTCGGGGGCGACGTGCGAACGCTCGCCGAGGACATGCTGCGCGACGTGTTCGCCGACGTTCCGCACACGCAGCACGACCGCAGCACCCTCGCGGGCGAAGGCATCGCGCTCACCGAGCTCTTGCCGCTGACGTCGCTGGCCAGCAGCAAGCGCGAGGCGCGGCAGTTCCTCGAGTCGGGCGCGGTCCTGGTGAATGGCGACAAGGCGAGCGTGACGCGACGGCTCGTCTCGGCGGACCTGCTGCACGGCCACACGATCCTGCTGCGGCGCGGCAAGAAGCTCTGGCACGCGACGCGTTGGTAACCCGGACCACGGGTGGCCGCGGCAGCACACGAGCGCCCGAGCGCCGCGGCGTAACCTTTTGCCGCATGCCCGGTTTTGCGCCATTTGACCCGCGCTGCAGCCCGGGTTCCGTCGCCTGCATCTTGGTGTAACTTGAAGGGCACCGCTCGGATGCGATGGGCATGCAGCTTCTCCTCCTCGTGATCTTGGCTTGGCTCGGCTCCGCCACCGCGTGGGCGCAGGCGTCGGCCGCCGTGTCAACCACCGCGCCGCCCTCGGCCGACGAGCTGGCGAGCGATGCGGCGATCCTGCGTTTGGGCGCAGAGCCAACGCTGCAGGAAACGCCCGGCTCCAGCTCGAAGTTCCTCTACGACCTGCGTTTGCGCGCCGCGGGCCAGATCATCGGCCGAGACCCCGAAACCCTGCTGAACTACGACGTGATCCAGCGCCCGTCGCTCGGTCCGCTCATCTACTGGCGCACGCCCGACCTGCTGCGCCCGCGGGCCACGCGTGCCTATCCCACGACCATGCTGTCGATGAGCGCCGAGTGGGAAGTCACCGACTACCTCTTGTTGCGCGGCCTGGTCGACACCGGAGAGATCCGCGACGGCAGCACACTCGAGCCACCCGTGCAGGGACTCACGATCAATGGCAGCCGTGGGCTGCACGAGGTGCAGAGCCTGGCGATTGTGCGCGAGCTCTCGGTGACCGTGGGCAAGCCGGCGTTCGACGTGGAGCTCGGGCGCTTCCGTTCGACGCTGGCGGAGGGCCTGGTCTACGACGACTTCGGCACGGGTGCGCGCGCGAGCGTCGACTTCCAGGAGCTCGGGCTGATGCCAGTACGCGCGGAGCTCTTGGCCTCGACCGTCGGCCAGCGCGTGAAGAGCGTCGAGAGCAACCCCATGCTCGCGCTGCGCGTCGAGTACGCGCCGTCGTTGCTCGATACGCTCGGCTTCTTCGTGGCCGTGGCGCGCGATCGCAACGGCGCGTTGTCGGACGTGCTGCGCTCGTCGATGGCCGAACGCGTGCTCGACACGCCCGAGCGTCTCCACGCGCTGTTCGCGCAAGATCAGGGACACGGCCAGATTGCCTATCTGGGCGCCGACACACAGCTCGTGCTGGCCAAGGCGCTGCTGCTGAAGGCTTCGGCCGTGATCTCCGGTGGGCAGTTCACGCTCGCCGTCGCGAACCTGCAGAACCCGACGCAGAACGATCAAGCGAGCATCGTGGTTCGCGGCGCCGCGGCGAATGCGGAGCTGCACTACGGGCTCGGTCGCAAAGTGGATCTCGCCGGCTACGCGTTCGTGCTGTCGGGTGGCTCACCTCCGACGGGCAACCACGACACCTACGACGCGTTCATAGGTCTCGCACCGTACTGGGTGTGGACGGGCTTGTTCTTCTCGGGCGGACTGAACCAGAGCTTGCTTGCCAATCGCGCTGCGGCCGCCGGCATCCACGGCCATGGCGTTGCGGGCATCGGTCCAGGCATCGAGCTGCGACAAGGCCGCGGCCTTTTGGAAATGCGGGCGATCTGGCTGCAAGCCCTGGCGGCGCCGCCGCCGCAACCGATCGGCGGCACCGGCAACGCGTACGGACTCGAGGTCGATCTGCGCGCACAATGGAATCCGTGGCGTTTTCTGGGCGTCGGTGCCGAGCTCGATGTGCTCGTGCCTGGAACTTACTTTCCCGAGGCTGCGGTCGCGTATCGCGCGCTCTCGATGGTGTCGCTGGCGTATGGGAACTGACGCAGCAGCCCCGAGCGTGACCATGACCGCGTCGCACGCGGCACGGCGATGCACGCGCGGGCTGCTGGGTGGGGTGCCGTGCGCAGCGATCGCAATGTGGCTCGCGTCGTCGATGGCCACCCACGCGCAGAGCGCCGCGGTGCAGCCACAAGCGCCGGTGCCCAAGGCCGCGGCCACGCACGCACAGGCGAAAGCCACGGCCACACACCCGCCGCCACCCGCTGCAATCTCGCAACCGACTCGAGCCGGCAGCCACGCGTCCCCCGCCGCAGCGACCGCGCCCTTGCCGGCAAGCGTGTCGGCAACGCCTGGGAGCAACACGGCCGCGTCTGCCACTGCGCCCGCGGCAGCGTCCACACCGGCGCCCGCCCCACCCCCGCCGAGCCAGCCCGTGGCCAAGCCCGGCGACGAGGCTGTGATCCACGACCTCGAGTTCGTGATGCTGCTGGAAATGCTGAAAGATTACGAGCTACTGGACGACGCCCCCTGAACCCGGAAAGCTCGCAACTTGTTACACCGTTGGCGGTTAGAGACATGCAGGAGCCAGCGCCGATGCACGACCCGGAAGCGGCTCTCATGCTGGATTTCGCCGGCGGACAGGAGCAGGCCTTCGTGACTCTCTACCGTAGCTACCGCGATCGCATGGTGAGCTACTGCGCGCGCCTGCTTGCCGATCGTGCACAGGGCGAAGAGGCCGCGCAGGACGTGTTCCTCAAGCTCTACCGTGCACGCGACACGTATCAGGTGCAGAGCCGCTTCTCGACCTTCCTGTACCGCATCGCGACCAACCACTGCTGGAACCTGCGCGCGCGCCTCGACAACAAGCTCGTGCGGCGCGGCGACGACAGCCACGAGCGCTCCGCCGCCAGCAGCAGCAGCAGCCCCGCCACCGACCTTGCGAACAGTGAGCTGCGCGCAGCCCTCGCCTCGGCCCTGGCGCGGCTGCCGGACAAGCAACGCACGGCGCTGGTGCTCGTGCACTATGAGGGCCTGAGCTACAAAGACTCGGCGCTGGTGCTGGAGACCAGCGAGGGCGCGATCAAGTCGCTGATCCATCGCGCGCGCGAGACCATGATGGGCGAGCTCGCGAGCTTCGTCGCCACGGACACCGAGGTGCAACATGCGCTGTGACGAGCTGCGCGAGAGCCTGCTGCAGGCGCGCTACGCGCGAGTCGAGCCGCAAGCCGACGCGCTCGCCCACCTGCGCGAGTGTGTCGCGTGCCGCAGCTTCGCCGACGCGCAGACGCGCCTCGATCACGTGCTCGCGCACGGCGAGCAGGTCTCGGCCGGCCCGGGCTTCGACACGCGTTTCTTCGCACAGCTGGCGGAGGCGAAAGCCCGGGCACGAAGGCCGCTGCGCGGCCGGCTGTGGTGGACGCTCGTACCCACGCTCGCGGCGGCAGCCGCAGCGGCCATGATCCTGTGGCCGAAGCCCGCGCAAGACTTCGTACCTCGGGAAGACCTGGCGCTCGCCACCGAGCTCGAGCTCGTCGAGGAGCTGCCCGTGGTGCAGCACTTGGACGAAGCCGAGGCCTTCGAAGTGCTTGCCGAAGTGGATGTTTCGGAGCTCGAGGCAGTGACCAAGGAGACGCCACCGTGACGCGAGTGCTCTGGCTTGCGAGCTTGCTCGTGTGCGCCGCGGCGACGCCGGTGCTCGGCCAAGCAGCGCCCACCGGCACCGGCGCACCGACCGTGCAGGGCGGCAACGAAGCCGCGCGCGCGCGCTGGCAGGGCATGAGCGAAGCGGAGCGGCAGCGCGTGCGCGAGACTTACCGCGCGTTCATGGCGCTGTCGCCCGCCGAGCGCGACATGATTCGGCAGCGCTACCGGCACTTCCGCTCGCTGTCGCCGGAGAAACGCCAGGAGCTGCGCCAGCGCTACCGTGACTTCCGCCAGCTGCCGCCCAACGAACGCCAAGCCGTGCGCGAGAGCTTCGCGCGCTACCGCGGCTTCAGCGCCGAGCGCAAGCAGCAGATGCGCCACATGGTGAAGGAATTGGTGCGCATGAACCCGCAAGCGCGGCAGGCGTTCTTGCAGAAGCTCGAGCGCTGGCGTGCGCTCAGCCCGGAGCAGCGCGAGCGCCTGCGCGATCAGATGCGAGCGCGCATCCTCGAACGACGCTCGAGGCGCCAATAGCGTAGACCGGGCTGCGGCCTCGCGCGCAAAGACTCCTCGCACGCCCGCGCCCCCGACCGCAGCCCAGCTCGAGGCTACCGTCGTCGACTGGACAGCCTTCAAAGCGTTCGCCCCCGAGAGCGTTGCGGGTTAGGGCCCGACCTGGTGGCGGACGCTTCATCGTGAACACCAGCCTGACCCGAGCCAGCTCCTGCGACGAGGCGCTGCAGCTGGCTCGAGGCATCGACCTGGCTGGGCTGGCGAAGCTGGCGCCCCCTGGCGCGCCGCGCACGGCTGCGACCGCTGCTGGCAAGTGACACAGGCGCCCGTCACGCGCGCGTAAGCCACGCTGACACGTGCGCGCAGACGCGCTGGTCGAGCTCGCGCAGGCCGCCAAAGTGGAAGAAGTGGTCCACGTTCCTCAGCACCTGCAGCGTGCACTTCGGGCGCGATCCCAGCATGGCCGTGAGCTCCGGCAACGGAGCGAACTCGTCGTCAGCGCCGACGATGACGAGCACCGGGCCCGCGAAGGCGTCGAGATCTTCGGCGCGTAACATTCCGATGGGTGGAGCGATGAGCACCAGGCCGGCGACGCGTGCGTCGCTGCACGCTCGCAGCACGGCGGTGCCCGCGCCGAAGGAGTAGCCTGCGGCGAAGTACGGGCCCTGGGTTTGAGCCGCCAGGTGATCGAGCGCGGCGGCGTAGTCATCGACCGCTGCAGCGAGATCCTCGGTGGCCTTGCCCTCGCTGCCTTCCACGCCGCGGTAGTTGAAGACGAGAGTAGCGAGGCCGGCGTGATGTAGACCGCGCGCACAGGCGAGCGCGACGGGGTTGTCGAGTGTGCCGCCGTAGAGCGGATGCGGGGGTGCGACGACGGCGCCGCCATGTTCGCCCGGCGAATAGCGCGCTTGCAAACGCAAACCGGCGCTGGCCGCTGCGTCGCGGACCTGGACCACGCACGGTTGTGAAAGAACTTCCCTCATGCTTGCGACCCCTGGAGCACCCTGCGCACGACGCCGGCTGAGGCTGCGCTAGCCCTGAGCTACGGGCGCGACCAGCGCACCGGAGGTTGCTACTGACGGCTGCAGCGCGAGCGCGCGATGCGCCAACGCATAGCCCACGTTCGCCGGCAGGATGAGCGTCATCGGCAGCAGCGTGTCTTGATCGAAGCTGGGCAAAAGCTTCAATACGAGCAGCGTGCACGAGCTGGCGGCGAGCGCGTAGAAGACGTAGCGGCACAGCCACAGCGCGCGGCGCGAGCCGAAGGCGATCGCCACGCCCAGCGGCAGCATCAAGAAGGTGAGCGGGTTCGCGAGCAGCTGGTTTTCATTGTGATAGGTGACGGTGTGCTCGGTGAGCGTCCACATCAGGAAGCCAAGCAGCCCGGGCAGGCCGAACAACAACCCGAGCAGGGCGTGCTGGGCGCCGAAGAAGCGTCGGGCGAGCGAGCCGCGCGCGCGCAGCATCCACTGCGAGGTGAGCCAGGCCAGGCCCGCAAGGCCCAGACCGATCAACAGCGTCCACGGCCAGGTGGTGCGCGGGCGCTCGGCTGTGGCGGCCCTGTGCGCACGGTAGACGGTGTACGAGCCAGCGACCAGCGACACGCGTTTGCCCTGCGCATCGGTGTAGTGCATGGATGCGACCTGACGCTCGAGCTCCTCCGGCAAGAAGAGCTCGTCCCACTTGTGGATGGGAGCCTCCATCTGGTCGTTCATCCAGAACACCAGCACGAAGTCGATGAAGGGATCTTGTTGCGCGTAGCGCCGCGTGTGCTCGCGGTAGCTCATACGCGCCGGACCCGACAGCGCCGTCTTGAATTGCCCGCCGAGCGCGAGGTCGA
>DASVHQ010000409.1:0-1726 GCA_036382515.1 Polyangiales bacterium
GTAGTAGCGGCCTCGACCTCCAACCGCGAAGACCACGAGAATGATGACGAGCACCCACAGCAGCGGACTCACGGCCAGGCTTCCCACCAACGCCAAGACGATGAGAATGACGAGCAGCATGACGATCAGGTCCATGTCTGACGAACCTACGCCCGAATCGCGGCACGGTCATCCGTAGCCGCTACTGAAGAAGTAGCCCGGGAAACCCGTGAGAAGCGACGGGAGCAGGCTGGCAGACGAGTGCGTTGTACGTTGAGCCGGTTCGCCGCGATCACGCGGATCAGCAGGCCATGACGTCGCTTGCTCAACCGCCGACGAACAGCCCACGCACCGGCTCAGGCTGGACCCGACCTCCTCTCTTTCGCATTCGCGGCCAAGCGGCGGTCTCGGTGGCGCCGCGGCTCACTAGCGCAACGATGGCATGAGCAGGCCGGCGCGGGCCCGGCGGCGAAGGTGGCCGGTCCTCCGCGTCGAACGGCGTAGGACAAGGCGCGCGCGGTTGCAGCCGCGCGGCCGGCCATTCGAAGAGGAGGTACCGACCGTGATCCACGGTATGCGATGGGTCGGGCTGGACGCTGTACGTGTTCGGGCTCGTTTGCTTATTTGACGCCAGGGATGTTTTGAAGGGGGGTGGTGACAGGTGACGCAGGGGCAGATCTGTCAGACGCGGCGGCACACCCCGGTGGGTGGCACCAGTGCGGTGGGACCGCCTCGCGGGCGCGCTCGTTACTTCAAACGCGCCGTGGCGGCTTTGCCAGCCGCCTTGAGGGCTTGTCCCGCCGACTTGGCGGCCTCGCCAACATTTCCAACAGCGCGCTCAGCCGATCGCTTCGCATCCTGGCCGGCCTTCTTCCCTGCGTTGCGCTGACGCGTTGCCGCCGCCTTCTTGGCTGCCTCCGAGCGCTGAGCCTTGGTCTGCGGAGCCATGTGGTTCTCCTGTCTCTACCGGGGTCATCCCGATCATACCCTCGTTAGGCGCGCTTCAACACTTGACCGGGTTCTTCAAGGGAGGCCCCGCTCACGAATCGCCCTTGGGTTCTGGTACACGCCGAGCCCCATCGGCGACATGTCCCACACGGCATCCGGAGCGTAGAAGCTCATTAGCGCGCCAATGTCACCGCGGCCTCCGGCTTCAAAGGCGCGGTGCACAAGCTCGACCAGGTCGGGGGTCGTTGACTCGTCAGGCATCCCGAGGTGAGTATCTCGCAAGCCGGCCGGACCTCTGCGCTCGATGGACTGCGAGCGCCACGCCGAAGGTGCGCGTCCGGACGCGCTTGACCGCTGCTTTCCACAGCCAAGCGAGCGTGCGAGGAAGCTGGCCCGACGCTGTCGCTTCGGACGAAACCCGATCGCGAAAGCCAGCAAGGCAACAACTGCTGCTTCGCTACGCGAAGCGGACATGCGCAGCGTCGGGCTGGCGCAACCCGATCTGTAGGAGTGATGCCCTTGGCGCTCGATTTGCGCTGCTTACAAAACGCAAACCCTCAACCAAAGTTGGCTGCCCGCGCCAATCTCGCGCCAGTACGAACGCGATTCAGCGGACGGGAGCCGACGACAACCTGCACGGAAGGGGGGGGATTCGAACCCCCGAGGCGGGGGTTGCCCGCCTGGCGGTTTTCAAGACCGCTGCATTCAACCGCTCTGCCACCCTTCCACGCGAATCAGGAAAGGCTAGTCGATCCGACGCGGATAGCTCAATCGTCGTTGGGGGGATCGTCAGATAGAA
>DASVHQ010000410.1:0-9516 GCA_036382515.1 Polyangiales bacterium
CGTGTACATGGCCGCCCAAGACGACGCGAAGCTCAAGGCCTACGTGGAGTCGAAGGAGCTGAAGAAGGCGTGGAAAGACGCCGGAGTGAAGGGCAGCGCGAAGCTGTCGTTCATGAAGGGGTTGGAGAAGCCGACCTTCTACCAGCAGTGAGCTGACTGGCAGTCGTGATGGCGCCTGGGTCTCGTACGAGGCTCGGGCGTTGTCGTTTAATGGGACGCGGCGCGCCTTGGGGTCCAGCCGGGGCTTACGTCGTCGCTCCTGCGTGAGTCTGTGCATTCATCGCAACCTGCCGGGGCGAGTTGGGAGGGCGGGTCGCTCCCGGGCTCGGGAGAGTGTCCTCGGCACTACGGCCGCGGCTTCGCAAGACGCGCCTTGGGCCTGCGAAACGAGCCCGGGAGCGACCCGCCCTTCCAACACGCTCGAGTAGCCATGTCGACGTGAGCGTGGCCTAGCTCTCGACGTGAGCATCGGCAGCAGACACTGCGAGCAACCGTGTCGTCGGCGTCAGACGACAACACTCGTTGCGACATCGCGCCGCCTGCGCACTCAGCCATGACATTGAAGCGCTTGGGGTCGGCAGGTCGCTCTCGGGCTCGTTTCGCAGGCCCAAGGCGCCGCGTGCGAAGCCGTGGCGGTAGTGCCGAGGACACTCTGCCGAGCCCGAGAGCGACCTGCCGACCCCAAGTGCCCCGCCAGGTTGCGTTGAATGCGCAGACGTGAGCACGGCTCGCTTGGTTGCTGTGGGCGCGCTCGCGGCCGAACCCCAAGGCGCGCCGCTGGTGTCGGTGCGCCGGCGGGTGAGCTTGGGCGTGCCCAAAGCCGGGAAAATGTGGCAGCATCACGGCGTTGCAACGCTGCTTCTGGAGATGCCATGACGGATGGAACCCTTCACGCCTACCTCGCGCAGCATCCCTTTTTCAAAGGGCTCTCGGCAGAGCACCTGGACTTGATCGCGGCGCATGCGTCGGTTGCGCACTACGGGGCGCAGCAGCGCGTCTTCAAGCAGGACACCACCGCCGACAAGTTCTATCTGCTGCGCGAAGGCCGTGTGGATGTGGAGATCCCAGCGATCGCCAGCGATCCGCTCACGATCCAGACGCTGGGTGCAGGGCGCGTGCTCGGTTGGTCGTGGTTGATCCCGCCGTATCGCTGGCTCTTCGATGCGCGTGCCATGACGCCCTCCACCATCATCGTGGTCGACGGCGAGAAGTTGCGCGCCCAGTGCGAGGCCGATCCACGCCTGGGCTACGAGCTCATGAAGCGCTTTGCGGCGCTGATGGCCGAACGGCTCAACGCTTCACGTCTCGCGGCGATCAAGCAGTACACGGGCGCCTGATTCGGGCCGCCGCCGTGGGCTGCAAGCAGGCTGCGTGTGCGACCGCCGCTGTTGGCGGCGGGTGGCGCGTCACGGCTTGGGGCCAGGGGCGCCCGCTTCGATCCAGCCCTTGACCAGGGCGAGCTGTGCGTCGCTGAGCTTGTCGAAGGTGCCGTAGACCTGAGGCATGCGGGTGCCGAAGCCCGTGGACACGCCGGAGCAGGTGCTCGGCGTGCCGCTGTAGGTGAGCTGCCCGTCGATGGTGTTGTGGATGGGCGCGGTCAGCTTGATCCACAGCCAGCTGTGGTCGGGATCGCCGGGCTTCACGCGCATCAGGCTGCTGTTCTCGCAAGCCGGGACATTCACGAGCAGGGCCCTGAGATCCTTGGCCGTCTTGAAGTTCATCCCGCCGTGGCCTGCCTGATCCCCACCGTGGCAACTGCTGGCGGCGCAGGCGCCGATGCCAGGCTGCTCGCGGCCGCCGAGGATCGCGCTCACGCTGGCGTAGTCGGGCGTGCCTGTTCCGGCGTCGTTGTTGGCCGTGCTCGAGCTGCTGCTGCAGCCGGCCAGAGCCAGCGTCGTCGCCACAAAGATTGCTCCGTACCGCATGTGATCCTGGCCTCCGCTATGCTCGCCCGCGTGCCGAGTGTAGACGACCACGGTCGCCGCTGCGGCGGGGGTCTGCACGAGTGCCTGTGCCTAGTAGCATGCGGACAGCCGGGGTTTTGCTGTTGATTGCAGCCAGCGCGCTAGCGAAACGAGCCAGTGCGGCGCAGCGCCGCGCAAGGCTCGGCGCAGCGCCGCGCAAGGCTCGGCGCAGCGCCGGGAGCCCCAGTCGCGACCCCCGCCCCGACCGGGTTGCCCGGCGCACGCGCCGGGGTGCGCTTGCCGTCGGGCCCCAGCCTGGATACAAGATGCGCCGGATGGCCCCTTAGCCTGACCCACCCGTATGCAGATCTCCATCCTGCCGCAACCCACTCGCGAATCACCCCCGATGTTCGACAGCCGGTTCGTCGACCGGTTCTCGCGCACGCACTGGACGGTGGTGCCCATCTTGTACGTGCCTGCCATGCTCGTGCTGGCAGGCTACAGCGTGCTGCGCCTTGGCGTGTCCGTGCCGCTCACGCTCGGTCTCGCCGCTGCTGGCGGGCTGGCCTGGACGTTCACCGAGTACTGGCTGCACCGCACGCTCTTCCACTGGCAGCCGGGCGGCAACTTCGGCGAGCGCATGCACTTCGTCCTGCACGGCGTGCACCACAAGTGGCCGCGCGATCAATACCGGCTGGTGATGCCGCCGGCCGTGAGCCTCTCGCTGTTCTGGCTCTTCCTGGGGCTGTGGCGCGTAACGCTCGGCCACCACGCCTACGCGTTTCATGCGGGCTTCGTGGCGGGCTACATATTCTACGACATGAGCCACTACTACATGCACCACGGTCACCCGTCGTTCGAGTGGTTCAAGCGGCTGCGCACGCACCACCTGGTGCATCACAGCCCCAGGCTCGAGAACGAGAAGAAGTTCGGCGTGTCGACCACGCTCTGGGACCACGTCTTCGGCACGTACACCGAGACCTGAGCTCGTCGCGCTGGACCCTGCTTGAAGAAGTGGTGCTGGCTGGCGGCGCTTGGCGGCCTTCTGGGTGTGCGTGCGGCGACGGTCGGCTTGCAGGCTGAGCAGTCATCGCAACCTGCCGGGGCGTGTTGGGAGGGCGGGTCGCTCCCGGGCTCGGGAGAGTGTCCTCGGCACGACCGCCACGGCTTCGCAAGAGGCGCGGCGGGCCTGCGAAACGAGCCCGAGAGCGACCTGCCGACCCCAAGCGCCGGCAGGTTGCGATGAATGCACAGCTTGCAAGCCGATCGTCCCCCCGCCCAGCCGCACGTCTCCAACGCGCCGCCGGCCAGCGCAAGCTACGTCCCTCACGTCCGCTCCGTTCGTTCGCTTACACTTGCATTGTTACAGTTTGTGATGTAACAGTCTGGTGTGGCGCGACCCGTAGCGGGTTGCCAACGGGAGGCAGAAGCATGGCTGTCAGCGAGCAAGAGCGAGCGCGCATCATTGCGGAGATCCGACACAAGGCGCGGCACCGGGCGCGGGTGAAAATCGGATTCATGTATCATTTCCTGGCGTTCGCGATGGCCAACGGCGCCATGTACGCGATCAACCAGACCTACACCCCCAAGACCCTGTGGTTCGTCTGGCCGCTGTGCGGCTGGGGTGTGGCGCTCGTCATGCACGCCTTCGCCACGTTCCAGGGCTCGGGCCTGACCGAGGACATGGTCGACGCCGAGGTGCAGCGCGAGCTCGCGCGACGCGGCCTGACCTGAGCCTTGGCGCCGGCGCGACCGCGGGCCGGTGCGTGCGTCACGTTGCGTTGCAGGCAAGCGCCGAGGCTTGCTGACGCACCCGAGCAAGCTCTGGCCGTCGTCGCGCGGCTGTGCGACAAGGCACTGCCATGACTGACTACATCTACACGCTGCAGGGCGTCTCGAAGGTTCATCCACCCGACAAGAAGGTGTTGTCCAACGTCTATCTCTCGTTCCTGCCCGGAGCGAAGATCGGCGTGCTCGGCGCCAACGGATCGGGCAAGAGCTCGCTGCTGCGGCTGATGGCCGGCGTGGACAAGACGTTCACCGGCGAGGCCTGGGCCAAGCCCGGCACGACGATCGGCTTCCTCTCGCAGGAGCCGGACTTGGGCAAGGGCAAGACGGTGCTCGCGTGCGTCGAGGACGCCGTGTCGGGCACCCGCAACTTGCTCACGCGCTTCGAGGAGCTGTCGATGAAGCTCGGCGAGGAGCTGAGCGAAGCCGAGATGAACAAGGTCATCACGGAGCACGGCAAGATCCAGGATGCGATCGAAGCGTGCGATGGCTGGAACTTGGACCACCAGCTCGAGCTGGCGATGGACGCGTTGCGTCTGCCGCCGGCCGATGCCGAGGTCGACAAGCTCTCCGGTGGTGAGCGCCGCCGCGTCGCGCTGTGTCAGATTCTGCTGAAGCGCCCCGAGCTACTGTTGCTCGACGAGCCCACCAACCACCTCGATGCCGAGTCAGTCGCATGGCTCGAGCTGCATCTGGCGCAGTACCCGGGTTGCGTCGTGGCCGTGACCCACGATCGTTACTTTCTCGACAACGTGGCCGAGTGGATCCTGGAGCTCGATCGCGGCGAGGCGTTTCCGTTCAAGGGCAACTACAGCTCGTGGCTCGAGCAGAAGCAGTCGCGGCTGTCGCAGGAAGAGAAGCAAGAGTCCGCGCGCCAACGCAAGCTCAAGCATGAGCTCGAGTGGGTGCGCGCGTCGCCGCGTGCGCGTCAGGCCAAGAGCAAGGCGCGTCTGAACGCCTACGACGACATGCTCAACGACTCGAGCAAGGCCAAGCGCGATCCGAACGAGATCTTCATTCCGCCCGGCCCGCGGCTGGGCGATCTGGTGGTGGAAGCCGAAGGCCTGCGCAAGGCGTACGGCGACAAGCTGTTGTACGAGAACCTCAGCTTCAAGCTGCCCAAGAACGGCATCGTCGGTGTGGTGGGTCCCAACGGCGCGGGCAAGACCACGCTGTTCCGCATGATCGTGGGCACCGAGAAGCCCGACGCGGGCACGCTGCGCGTGGGTGACACCGTGAAGGTGGCCTACGTGGATCAGAGCCGCGACGCGCTCAACGGCGACCGGCAGGTGTGGCAAGAGATCGCCGACGGCAAAGACACGGTGATGCTCGGCAAGCAGGAAGTGCCGGCGCGCGGTTACGTGTCGCTGTTCAACTTCAAGGGCAGCGACCAGCAGAAGCTGGTGAAGAACCTGTCCGGCGGCGAGCGCAACCGCGTGCACCTGGCGAAGCTGGTGAAGAGCGGCGGCAACCTTTTGTTGCTGGACGAGCCCACCAACGATCTCGACGTGGAGACGCTGCGCTCGCTGGAAGAAGCGCTGCTCGGCTTTGCGGGCTGCGCGATCGTGATCAGCCACGATCGCTGGTTCCTGGATCGCATCGCGACGCACATGCTGGCCTTCGAAGGCGACAGCAACGTGGTGTGGTTCGAGGGCAGCTACCAGGACTACGAGGCGGACCGGAAGCGGCGGCTGGGTGACGAGGCCGCGCGCCCCCATCGCATCAAATACCGCAAACTCTGATGAAGCCGCGCTTTGCGGCCGATCCGCGGCTTACGTCGTCGGGACCTCCCTGCGCAATACGTGAGTATTGCTCAGTCGGTCCCTGCGGGCGCGCTCGCGGCTCGACCGCAAATCACGGCTTCATCCGCTGGCCTTTGAGGGGTTGAACGTGCAGGTGCTGCCGATCGATGGGCATTTGGCGGGGATCGTGGGGCAGCTGCGGGAGCGATCGTCGCTGGTGTTGGTGGCGGAGCCGGGGGCGGGGAAGACGACTCGGTTGCCGCCGGCTTTGCTTTCGGCGGGGTTCGCCAAGGATGGGGAGATCTTGGTGCTCGAGCCGCGCAGGATTGCGGCGCGCATGGCGGCGCGGCGGGTGTCGAGTGAGTTGGGGGAAGAGGTTGGCGGGCGCATCGGGTATCAGGTGCGTTTCGAGGAGGCTTCGTCGGCGAGGACTCGGGTGCGCTTCATCACCGAGGGGATTCTGACGCGCAAGCTGGTGCAGGATCCCCTGCTGCGGGGCGTGGCGGTGGTGGTGCTCGACGAGTTTCACGAGCGGCACATCCATGGCGACGTGGGGCTCGCGCTCTTGCGTCGATTGCAACGCAGCGTTAGGCCGGAGCTGCGCATCGTGGTGATGAGCGCCACGCTCGATGCGCAGCCGCTCGCGGCCTTTCTGGATGCGCCAGTCGTGCAGGTGGCGGGGCGCCCGTACGAGGTGAGCATCGAGCACGCGGAGCGCGTCGATGACACGAAGCTCGAGCTGAAGGTTGCGGGCGCGGTGCGACGCTTGGTGCGCGAAGGGCTCGAGGGCGACGTGCTGGTGTTCTTGCCGGGCGCCGCCGAGATCCGGCGCGCGCAGCAAGCCTGCGAAGCGCTTGCGCGCGAGGCGTCGCTCGACTTGGTGGTGTTGCACGGCGATCTGCCGGCGCGCGAGCAAGATCAGGCGCTGCAGCGCTCGCAGCGCCGAAAGCTCATCCTCTCCACCAACGTGGCCGAGACCTCGCTCACGATCGAGGGCGTGGTGGCCGTGATCGACAGTGGCCTCGCACGCGTGGCGGGACACTCGCCGTTCTCAGGCTTGCCCACGCTCGTGACGGCCCCGATCTCGCGCTCGTCGGCCGAGCAGCGAGCGGGTCGTGCGGGCCGCATAGGGCCAGGTCGCTGCATCCGGCTCTATACGAAGCATGATCACGACAGCCGTCCGGAGCACGACAAACCAGAACTGGCGCGCAGCGATCTGGCCGACACGCTGCTGGCGATCAAGAGCAGCGGCCGTGAGCTGCTGGAAGACGAGTGGTTGCAGGCGCCGCCGACGAACGCGTGGCAAGCGGCACACCAGCTGCTTCAGGGCCTCGGTGCGCTCGACGACAGTGGTGGCTTGAGCGCTCTGGGCAAGGCCATGGCGCGCCAACCGTTGCACCCGCGGCTCGCGCGCCTGGTGCTCGAAGCGCAGGCGCGCGGAGTCGGCGCTTCGGGCTGCGTGCTGGCCTCGCTGCTCGGTGAGCGCGACGTGCTGCTGACCGCGCGTTCGCGCTTCGACGACCGCAAGCACGATCACGGCACGGCGAGCTCCGATCTCTTGCTGCGTTTGGATCTGCTCGAAGCCGTGGGCGACGACAGCAGCCCTGGTCGACTGCGCGCACACGATCTCGATCCTGGTGCAGTCTCTGCCGTGCGACGCAGCAGCGAGCGGCTGATCCGCTCGTTCGGCAACGCTTACGACGAGCACGCGCTGGGCGACGCGCAGCGCCAGGAAGCGCTGCTGCTGGCAACGGCTGCCGGCTTCTTCGATCGTGTGGCCAAGCGCCGTGCACCCAAGAGTGGTGAGGTTGTGTTCGCCTCCGGCGGCTCGGCGACGCTCTCTCCCACTTCGGTGGTGCGCGAGGCGGAATACGTGGTGGTCGTGGATGCCTCCGAGCAGCGCGGCGAGCGGCGTGGCGTGGTCGCGCACCTGGTCAGTGCGGTCGAGCCCGAATGGTTGCTCGAGCTGTTCCCACAGCGCGTGGTCGATCGCACGGAGTTGCGCTTCGATGCCAAGACCGAGCGCGTGGAGGCCGTGCAGACGCTCTCGTACGACGGGCTCTTGCTCGACCGCGTCAGTCGCTCCGATGTCTCCGGGCCCGACGCCGAGCGCGTGCTCTTCGAAGCGGCCATGCACAAGGGCATCGAGCACTTCATGGATCGTGACGCGCTGCACGCGCTGCGCGAGCGGTTGGCCTTTGCCGCGAGCGTCGATGCCCGCGTGCAGCTGCTTTCGGACGATGTTGCGGAACGTGCCTTGCGCGGCGCTTGCGAGGGCAAGACCAGCTTCTCGCAGCTGCGGGAGGTGGCCTTGCTCGACTACGTGTATGCGCAGCTGCCGGCCGGCGCGCGCTCGCGCATGTACGAGCTCACCCCCGAGCACATCGAGTTACCGCACGGTCGCAAGCTGCAGGTGCACTACGAGCGCGACAAGCCCCCGTGGGTCGAGTCGCGGCTGCAAGACTTCTTCGGGATGCGCGAGGGCCCGAAGATCGGTGGCAAGCCCCTGGTGCTCCACCTGCTCGCACCCAATCAACGCGCCGTGCAGGTCACGAGCGACCTCGCGGGGTTTTGGCAGCGCGGCTACACCGAGGTGCGGCGCGAGCTGTCGCGTCGTTATCCGCGGCATGCCTGGCCCGACGATCCGCTGACGGCGGTGCCGAGCCCTCCGACGCCGCGCAGACGCTGAGGCGGTCTGGCTTGCTGCCGGGGCGCTTGGGGTCGGCAGGTCGCTCCCGGGCTCGGAGAGTGTCCTCGGCACTACGGCCACGGCCAGGCAAGAGGCGCCTTGGGCCTGCGAAACGAGCCCGGGAGCGACCCGCCCTCCCGACACGCCCCGGCAGGTTGCGCCGACTGCACGGTCTTGTAACTCGATCGTCCCCGCGCACTCACCCCAGCGCCCCCGAGGCACCGTTCGGCACGCACTGGCAGGCGCGCAGCTGCGGTGCAGCGCGTTACTCGGCGCCGCTGGCGCGACGCTTCACGTCCAGCTGGATGAGCGGCTGGGCCACGGGCTCGGGCGCCGGAGGCACGAAACCTTCGGGCGTGTTCGACAGCTGCAACAAGTTTCCGAAGATGCTCTGGTACGCTTCGCACGGGGTCCAGCACTGGGGGCACTTGTAGTCCCAGACTTCTTGCTGCAGCTGCTTGGCGCGCGGCGAGTGCCACAGCTCGTGCAGATCGTAGTCGACGTCGCGGATCGAACCGACCTTGGCTTCGTACATGCCGCAGGGGTAGATGTCGCCCCACGAGTCCATGAAGACCGAGCTCTTGAGCGCATGGCAGCGCATCGGCGTGACGTGATCGTCCAGGTAACGCTCGGCGTTCCGCAGGTATTGAAACTCGAGCAGGCTCACGATGCTCTTGGGGACGCCGCGTTCGATGCGGTAGCGCCGCACCTGCTCGGCGATCTCTTTCTTCTTGCCCTGCAGCGCCGGCAACTCTTCGTTGCCGTAGTAGTGGCTGGAGGCGTGCACCACGTTGATGTGGTAATCGGCGGGCTTGAGCCAGGGGCACTCGGCCTTGGCTGCGGCGAAGGCCTTGTCGTATTGGTCGGCGTTCAGCGACGAGAGCGTCATGCCGAGCACCACGTCGACGCCGGGCATGGCATGCAGCTGTTTGTAAGTCTCGATCTGCTTGCGCCAGCCGCCCTTCTTGCCGCGCACATCGTCGTTCACCTGTTCGTCACCGTCGGTGCTGATCGTCACGATCAGCTTGCGCGGCTGCTTCTTCAGGATGCGCTCGACGCCCGCGACGATCTGATCGGTCATGTACCCGTTGGTCGGGAAGTGCACGAGCACGAGGTTCTTGCAGTGGTCGAGCGCCGCCTCGACGATGTCGGGGAAGTCCTTGCGGATCCAGACCTCGCCGCCGGTGAAGTCGATCCAGTTGAAGCCGTTGGACTTCTGGAAGAACTTCTGGATTTCTTCGAGGCCGAGCTCGTTCTCGGGCTTGCGCTGCCAGATGTTGCAGGTCTTGCAGCGGTAGTTGCACCAGTACGTGGTGACGAAGGTGAGCTTGTAGGGGAAGTCCAGGCGCTGAACGTTGGACGTCAGGATGTTCTTCGCCAGGTCGACGTAAGG
>DASVHQ010000411.1:0-34472 GCA_036382515.1 Polyangiales bacterium
TCATGGCCACGCGCCAGTACCTGCAGGGTCGCGGCATGGTGGCGCCCGCCATGTGGACCATCGCGTTCACCAACGTGCTCAACATCGTGGTCAACTGGGCGCTGGTGTTCGGTCACCTCGGCCTGCCAGCGTTGGGGCTTCCGGGCGCGGGCCTGGCAAGCGGCCTCGCCAACCTCGTGATGCTGCTCGTGCTCGCCGGCACGGTGCTGGGCCTGGGCCTGCACCGCGACGCGTGGCAGCCCTGGAGCCGCGCCAGCTACGACCCGCGTGGCGTGTGGCGGATCATGCAACTCGGTCTGCCGATCGGCCTGCAGTTCGGCCTCGAGATCGCCGCGTTCAGCGCCGCTGCGCTGATGGCGGGCTGGCTGGGCCAGAGCGCAGTCGCCGCGCACACCATCTGCGTCAACTTTGCCGCCCTCACCTTCATGCTCCCGCTCGGCCTGTCCATCGGCGCCTCCACGCGGGTGGGCAACCTGATCGGCGAGGGCGATCACGCAGCCGCGCGCCGCGCGGCGATGCTAGCGCCCAAGCTGAGCGCCTCGGTCATGACGTGCTGCGCGCTCTTGCTGTCGGTGCTGCGCCAACTCATCCCACGCGCCTACACGCCGGACGCGCACGTGATCGCGCTGGCCGCACTCATCTTTCCGATCGTCGCCGGCTTCCAGATCGCCGACGGCACACAGGTCGTTTGCACTGGCGTGCTGCGGGGCATCGGCCGTACCCGCGCACCCGCCATCTCCCACTTCGTCGGCTACTACTGCCTCGGCTTGCCTGCAGGCTACGTGCTCGCGTTTCGCATGGGCCTCGGCGTGACCGGTATCTGGTGGGGTCTCTTGATCGGCCTCACCAGCGTGGCGCTGCTGCTCTTCGTCTGGCTACGCCGCGCGCTACGCCAACCGCTCACCACGCTGACACAACCCAAGCACGCGCCCTGACCCTTAGGGATCCCCTCGTTTACGCGCGCCATCGCGTCGCATACACGAGGGGTCTTCAGGTGGGCACCGTGATCGAGCAAAGCGCCGCCTCACGACCGCGAACAACGCAGCCGAACTATCTGCCGACGCCCCGCGCAACCCAAGCAGCGAGCCGCGGTGGAACCGGCCGGGGCCTGGCCTCCGCGGCCTCCACCATCCACGAGACATCAATCCACTATCTTGACTCCCGCATCCATTTTACGTATTGATAATCATGGCTCTTTCGGCGCGCCAGTGTGTCGAGATGTTTCATCTCGTGTTGCTGCGGGCGCTTGCGGCCAAGGGCCAGGACAAGGCTCTGATCGCGCTCAAGGGCGGGTGCAACCTGCGCTTCTACTTCGGGAGCGTGCGTTATTCGGAGGACATCGACTTCGACGTGGTTGTGCTCGCGCCTGGCACGCTGAAGAACAAGGTGGAACGTCTGCTGCACTCTGCGCTGATGACGGCGCCGCTAAAGACGCAGGGCATCGAGATCACGGACAGCACGGCACCGAAGCAGACCGACACGACTCAGCGCTGGAAGGTGGGGCTGCGCGCTCGCCACATCGAGGTCCCGATCCGAACCAAGATCGAGTTCTCGCGGCGCGATGAGATCGATGCGGCGGCGTTCGAGAGCGTCGGTCGTGAGCTGCTGCGGCCCTACGGGCTCACGCAGGTGCTCGCGACGCACTACACGGTGCACGCCGCCATCGATCAGAAGATCCACGCTCTGGCGGGGCGAGCGGAACCACAAGCGCGCGACATTTTCGATCTCAACCTGCTGCTCTCGCGGCCAGACGTTGGCAAGGCCGTCTCCAGCGCCGCGCAGCTGCGTCGGTTACCCGATGCCATCGAGCATGCGATCAGCATCTCGTTCGACGAGTACCGAGCCAAGGTAGTGGCGTATCTCGATCCTGAACAAGCAGCGTTGTACGAGAGCCGCGCAGCGTGGGACGCGATGCAAGATGCTGTCGTTGCGCAGCTGCAGGGCCTGCAATGAATTCGCGCGACGCTTATGCGGCGCTGCGTCGACTTGGCGCCCCGGTGATCCGCACGGCCGATGCGGCGGCTGCGTGGCGACAGTCGACCACGGCGGCGTCCAAGATGCTCGCGCGGCTGGCGCAGGCGGGCCTCGTCTCCGTGGTGCGGCATGGCACGTGGTGGGTCGACGGGCCGGTGGATCCCTACCGCTTGCCACAGCATCTGACGGCACCGTTCGAGAGCTACATTTCGTTGCAGACGGCGTTGCAGCTGCGCGGAATCGTCGAGCAGATCCCCGAGGTGTTCTACGCGGCCACGCTGGCGCGCACGCAGCGCATCAAGACGCAGACGGGCACCTTCTCGTTTCACCACCTCGCGCCCGAGGTGTTCGGCGGCTATGAAGAAAGCGCCCGCGGCGTGCGGCTCGCGACCGCTGAAAAGGCGCTGTTCGACTACGCGTATTTGTCCGCGGGTCGCTCGCGGCTGTTCACTTCGTTGCCCGAACTCGAGCTGCCGGCGAAGTTTCGGCACACGAAGCTGAAGCGCTGGCTCGCGAAGATCCCCTCGGAACGCAGTCGCACGATCACCAAGCAGAAGCTCGAGGAGTTGCTTGCGCCTGCGGGTGGTCGCTCGCGACATCGCACAACCCGCGATCGTTAGAGTGAAAGTACGAAGCACGATCGACCCCGAGATTCGAGACGCATCGGTCGAAGACGGACGAGGGCTGCTGCACGCACCGCGCTCGCACCCGCCGGGTACCGGATCAGACTCGGAGATTGATCGCCGTATAGCCGCCATGCGACGCCGTCGAGCGCCGCGCCTGCGAACTGCACTTCAGGTACAGCTCGTAGCGCGTGTGCAAGCGCGCAAGCCTGGACTTCTTCACCGTGTTCCACGACAGAGGCGTCGCTCGTCCGTGGGTCGTCATCAGCGACGCGCACAACCACTCTCTGCGCCGCCATCAGCAGCCACCCCAACCCCGCCCCACCAACCAGTCCGACCGACCAAGCCCCCCCCCACACGGACAGCGCCAAGCCACAGCCCCACCTGCCAGCGCCGCCCCTCACGTCCCCCCGCCACACCCCACGCAACCCCCAGCGCGACGGCGTGGAGCCCAAATCGCAACCCCCACCGCGACGGCGTCACGTCACGCGGACCCACGCACCGCACGGAAGAAAGAAACGCGGAGCCAGGGCCGATGCTCCCTGGCTCCGCTACATCACGCAGAGGGGTACTGCGCGTGATCGGTTACGGCGCGACCGTGTGACACGCCCCACACGCGTTCGTGTAAGGAATCGCCATCATGTCCGCAGCCTTCGTCGCGATCGAGGTTCGACGCGGAACGTCGAACATGTGCGACGAGATATCACCGGAGTAGTACGTCACGCCTTGGATCGTGCCCTGCTTGAGCCCCGAGCCAGACTTCGCAGTCTTCGGCATGTGGCAATCGACGCAAGCGATGTCGCCCATGGCGACGTTGGGAATGCCCTTCGACGCGTAGTGCGCCTGCTCGCGCGCGCCAAGCGTAGCGCCGGCCGGATACGTGCCGCCGTGGCAGCCCATGCACAGGCCCTCGCCCGCGGTTGCGCTGTCCAGCTTATCACGCACCTGATGGTTGAGCGCCTTGTCACCGTGCAAGTCGTGACAGTCGGCACAGGTCATCAGGTAGTTGGTGTTGCGGTACTTCTTCGACTTGAGGAAGTCGGACGCCTGTTGGTGGTGCTTCTTGGCGTGCTTGCCATCGCCCTTGACCGCGTCCCACTGGCCGTCGTCCAGCTTGGACACGAACGACGTCAGGAACTCGTGGCGGCTGGTGCCCGCACGCATCATGTGACCGTTCACGTCCATCGGAGCTTCGGTGGCTCCGCCGCCAACGCCGAGCGCGCGCGTATGACACTGCGCGCAGATCGCAACCTCGCGCTCCGGGGTGAGCAGAGAAGGCGTGACGATGGCGTGCCCTTGACCGGCCTTCTGCCAGTGCTCCGAACCCGGGCCGTGACAGTTCTCGCACGAGACGTTGATCTCTTCTGCGAGGCCGTCGCCGTCGAAGTCCATCTCGCCGCCCACGTCGGGGGTTGCGTGGGCCTTGAAGCCCGCGATCGCGTCACCGGTGAGCGAGAAGCCCGTGAAGTGGCAGCCCGCGCAGTTGTTGTCGAAGGCCTTCGTCTTTGCGGGAGCCTTCACCGCCATGTTGGTTTCGTCGTACCAGTTTTGGGCGTTGTACTGCATCCAAACCCAGCGAGAGAACGGCTGCGTCTCGTCAGTCTGGCCTTGGAAGTTGAACTGAATGGGCAGCACGTAGCGCGAGCCGCCAATGATCGCGAGGTAGCGCTGTTTGTAGAGGCCGCCGCCGTATGACATGTCGACCTCGTAGGTCACGGTGCTGGCCGTGCCCTTCACGTTGGTGAGGTCCACGTAGTACTTGCTCGAAGCCGTGTAGAGCTTCGCCGTGAAGCTCACGCCGGTGCCTGGATTGGTCTCCGAGACTTTCCAATCCGGCGAGGTCGCGCTGCCGTTGTACGCGAAGTAGTAGAGCGTGGTGCCCGTGGCAGAGAACTTCGCCAGCGCTTGATCCCAGGTCGGGAAGCGTGCCGCGTTCTGCAGCGGACCGAACTGACCGATCTTGTGCAGGCCGAGCATGTGCAGCGTCTGCAACTGGTGCACGACACCATGACACTTCAGGCACACGGACGGACCGACGTACTCGGCGGAAGGACTTGGGGTGGTCGAGACCTCGATGTCCAGCTGCTGATTGACGATGTCGGTGTTCAGCAGCGACTTCCGGCACAAGCTACCGCCCGGCAGATGGTTTGCATCTGACGGAACCACCACGACGAAGTACGATCCGGCGGCAACCGTCGGGATGCGATAGATACCGTTCGCGTCGGTCGTAGCGTGCAGGTAGCCTGCGCCATTGGCGGCGATCGTGTCCTCGAGCGGTTCATCGACCGTGCTCGCGCGCTCTGCGGCTGGTCAACGCCAGCGCAGCGCTGGGAATGGCCGCCGCGGGCACGAGGTAGACGACCGCGTTCGGGACCGCATCGCGCGCCGTGTCGCGCACGAAGCCGACGATGCCTGCGGGCTCGAGCGCGACGTAGCCCAGCCCCGCGGGGCCCTGCGTGCCGTTGGTGCCATCGACACCGTCGGTGCCGTTGGTGCCATCGACGCCATCAACACCAGCGACGCCATTGGTGCCATTGGTGCCGTTGCTTCCGGTCGCCCCCTTGGCTCCGTCGACGCCGTTGGTGCCATTGGTCCCGTTGGTTCCGTTGGTTCCGTTGGCGCCCTTGGGGCCAACGGCGCCGTCGATGCCATCGACACCGTCCTTGCCCGGATCGCCCTGCGCACCGAGCTTGCCGGCGTCACCTGCACAACCAAGCACCGGCCCGCCACACGCAAGTGCAACCAGCAGTGCAACTAACCAAGGTGCTCGCGTCATTGTCTATTCTCCAAGTTGCCGCTTGCGTTGGTCCGGCCAAGGTCGCAGCGAGATATGCGATGGGGCGGAATCCGGCCGTTCCTTCACTGTGAAAATTGCACGCCGGTGCTGTCACCGGCATCCGGAGAAACACGGGTTTTCCGCAGCCCAGTCTCCGTGGAAAGTACGGAGACGCCGCGCTCAGCCGCTACTTGATCAGCCCGCTATCGAGCGCGAAGCGGACCAGGCCAGCCCGGTTCGGCAGCTGCAGCTTCGCCATGATGCTCGTGCGGTGGCTCTCGACCGTGCGTTCCGAGATGAAGAGCTCACGACCCACTTCGGCGTTCGTGTAACCGAGCGCGAGCCACCGGCACACCTCGCGCTCGCGCGCGGTCAGGACTGCACCGGGCGCCTCGGTCACGGGTGCGGGTTGCGCGAGCAGCGACGACACGGTGAGCCCGCCGAGTGCGGAGTCGACATAAAACTCGCCAAGCGCTGCTGCCCGGATCGCGCGCAGCACGTCTTCTATGCCGGACTTCTTCAGCACGTAGCCGTGCACACCCACGCGAAACATCTCACGCAGATAGTGTGTGTCCTCGTGCATCGTGAGCACGACCACGCGCACAGCCGGCTGCGCTTTTGCGGCCGCTTCCGCCAGCTGCGGCCCCGAGAGCCCGCCAGGCATCGCGAGGTCGAGCAGGAGCACGTCGGACTGCGTGGTCTGCAGCCGCTCGAGCACCTCATCCGCGCAACCGGCTTCGCCCACGATCTCGAGGTCGGCTTCGCGCTGCAGCAGCGCTCGCAGACCACTGCGAAAGACCGTGTGGTCGTCGGCGACCAAGATGCGAATCGTCAAGAGATCGCCTCCGACAGTGGGATTCGGGCTCGCAGGTTCGTTCCTTGACCAGGGGTCGACTCGATCGTCAGTGTGCCCCCGCAGAGCGTGACGCGTTCTTCCATCCCCAGCACACCGAGTGCGTCGGCGCTGTGCCGGATCGATTCGACGTCGAAGCCTACACCATCATCCTCGACCAAGAGCACGACCTCGTCGGGACGCCGGATCACCACGAGGCTCACGCGCTGAGCGTGAGCGTGACGCATGATGTTGTGGAGCGCCTCCTGCGCCACGCGGTAGAGCGCCGTCTTGATCCCGCGCGGCAGTCGCGGCATCTCTCGTTCGAGTCCAACGGATTGGAAATCGATGGGCAGGCCGTGACGGGCGGTCAGCTCCTCGATCTGTCGCCCGAGCGCAGCGATCAGTCCGAGATCATCGAGCAGCGCGGGCCGCAGATCGAGCGCCATGCGGTACACGCTGTCGATCAAGCCCAGCACGCGCACCTCCAGCTCGCTGCCGAGCATCGAGGCCAACACGCCGGCGCTCTTTTGCGCCCGGAGCTCCATCAGGAGCGCGGACAACGATTGCCCCACGTCGTCGTGGAGCTCGCGCGCGATGCGGCGGCGCTCGTCCTCCAGCGAGGATATCGTTCGGTCCAGCAGCTGTCGGCGGCCCTCCTCGCGCGCCCGGCTCGCGACCAGTGCGGTCATTTCGTTGAGCGCAAACGCGACCTGTGCGAGGTCGGGATCGGTCGGCACGGCGGCCGGTTGATCGACGAGACCGCTGCCGGTGCGTCGGGCGGCGGCGATCAGTGGCAACACGGGCCGACTGGCCGCACGCGCAGCAAACCACGAGAGCACCAGTGCGATGGCGAGACCGCTGAGCACGAGCCACGCTTGCCGCCAGAAGCCCGGCTTCAAGATGTTCTTGCCGCGCTCGGCACGACGCTTGAGCACCGCATGATAGCTCTCCTCGGCCACGGCGCGGCGGCCTTCGAGCGATCTCACCGCCGCGCGCACACGTTCGATCGGCGCTGCGACGCTATCGCGTCGACCCCTCCACTGCAGCGGGCGCCGCGAGCACATGCGCAACGGCCTCACGCAGTCGCCCAATCTCCAGGGTAAACGCTTGCTCTGCTGCAGAGTCGTGGTGGCACACCATGCACTGCTGCGCCGAGGCCGTGAGCGCAGCCAACCTTTGTTCGATGCCCGCACGCGGCGCTTCGTCGCGCGCTGCCTGATGGCGCTGGGTGAGGTCGAGCAAGGACAGCAAGGCGATGCGGTCATCGTGGACAGCCTCGTGAGTCGCGAGCTCTTCGTGCTCGGCCTGATAGGTGCGTGCGAGCTCATGCAGCCGCATCAAACTCATCAGCCCGCCCGACGCCCCGATCGCGGCAAGGGCCGAGAAAGCCACGAACAGCTTGACCCGTATCGTAAGCCAGGCCGGCGCACGCTCTGCCCCCCGCGTCGCCCGCCCCGCCCAGACCCGCGGACCTCCGCCGACCCCGCGGCACCGCTCCGCTAGGACGCATGCTCACCCACTTCCAGTAAGCACATCGCCCGCCCTGTCAAAACACCGCACAACCACCACGCACCGACACTCTCCACAATCCACGCCAACCCGAGCCGCAATGCGCGGCCTCGCGACCTGCCCTCAACCCATTGCACGCCTCTGAGCGCCCACCGCAACGGCGTCGCGTCGCGTCGCGCCGTGCAACGCAACGCAACGCAACGCAAGCCGGAAGAAAGCAAACGCGCGAGTAGCCCAAAGCCGCCCGCGCGCGCATTTACAACGAAACGTTGCTAGGAGCCTGCCGGAGAAAGCCGGACCGAGGGTTTCGAGTCGATTCTCGAGACAGGTTCTTGTGCGAAACCACAGGAATACTGCGTGGTATTTTGAGGATTTCGCACAAGAAGATGTCCGAAAAGCGGCCGAAGACCGACGGGAGCGCTTTCTCCGGCAGGCTCCTAGCTATCAGCCGTTAGCCTTGTGGAAGCTGCTCATGAAGTCCACCAGCTTCTGCACGCCCTCGACTGTCACCGCGTTGTACTGCGAAGCGCGAATGCCGCCGACCGAGCGGTGACCCTTGAGGCCCACCATGCCGGCCTTCTTGGCCTCGGACACGAACTTGTCTTCCAGCGCCTCACTCGGCAGCCGGAAGACCACGTTCATCACCGAGCGCGAGTCCTTCTCCACGGGGCACTTGTAGTAGCCACCGCTGCCGTCGATCGCGGCGTAGAGGATCTCACCCTTCTTGCGGTTCTGCTTCTCGATCGCCGGCAGGCCGCCCTGCTCCTTGAGCACCGCGAGCACGTTGCGAACCATGTAGATCGCGAAGGTGGGCGCCGTGTTGTAGAGCGAGTTCTCCTTGGCGTGCGTCGAGTAGCGCAGCACCTTGGGGATGTCCTTGCGCGACTTCTCGATCAAGTCCTTGCGCATGATCACCACTGTCACGCCCGACGGACCGATGTTCTTCTGCGCGCCGGCGTAGATCATGCCGAACTTCGACACGTCGGTGGGGCGCCACAGAATGTCGCTCGACATGTCGGCGATCAGCGGCACGTTGCCGGTGGTCGGGAAGTCGAAGAACTGCGTGCCGAAGATCGTGTTGTTGCTGGTGATGTGCACGTACGGCGCGTTGGGCGAGAGCTTGAGCTCCGACTGCTTGGGCACGCGCGTGAACTTGCCCTCGACCGAGGTGTCAGCTGCAACGGCTGGCTTGCCCACGATCTTGGCTTCGTCGTACGCCTTCTGCGACCAGGCGCCGGTGATCACGTAGTCGCCCGCGTGCTCGTCGGTGCGCAGGTTCATCGGCAGCATCGCGAACTGATGGCTCGCGCCGCCCTGCAGGAACAGCACCTGATGCGTGTCGGGCACGCCGAGCAGGTCGGTCAGCAACTTGATCGCCTCGTTGTGCACCGCCTCGTAGTCCTTGCCACGATGGCTGTGCTCCATGATCGACATGCCCGTGCCCTGGTAATCCAGGAACTCTTTTTGCGCGCGCTCGAGGGCGGCAAGGGGCAGACCAGAGGGACCAGCGTTGAAGTTGACGACTCGGTTTGTCATGGGGAAAGCAGCCTAATGAAATGACAGCCGCCTGCAAGCGGGAATCGCTTGCTTGGCGATGCAGGATTGATCAGCGCAGGGTCGCGCGCGCGGCGCTCCGCAACTCGGCCGTGGCTGTCCGGTGGCCACATTGATACTCCGACGTGCCGGGCGCCGGACTGACCTTCTCGCGTGCGCGCGGCCAGCCCGGCAGGCCTGGTGGAGTCAGCCGTGATCCGCGTTGTCCGCCGCAATCTCTTCGATCGTGAGGCGCAGCATGTCCACGGAAATCGGTTTTTCCAGCAACCGGTTCGGGATCGAGGCAACAAAGCTACGCGAGCGCTCGGTGACGATGCCGCCGCTGCAGAACACCACACGCGGTACGAGCGCGGGCGCTTGCTCGCGCAGTTGCTCGTACAGCTCGCGACCGTCCATGTCGGGCATCATCAAGTCGCAAAGAATCACGTCGAAGGCCGGCTCGCGCGCGATCAGTTCGAGCGCCTCGCGCCCATTGGCGGCGACGGTCATGTCGTGATGGGTGGACAGTAGCTCGCGATACACGGCGCGAATCCCCGGCTCGTCGTCGACCAGCAGCACGCGTGCTCGTACGCCGCTGCGCGCACCTTTGCTGATCGCGCTGGGCGGCGGCGGCACGGTGCGAACCGCCGGCAGCACGAGCTCGAAGCGCGCGCCGCCGATGGCTGCATCGCGATGGCGCAGCGTGCCACCGTGACTGCGCGCGATCTCGAGCGCGATCGAAAGTCCCAAGCCAGTACCGACCCCGCGCGCCTTGGTCGTGAAGAACGGCTCGAAGATGCGCTGGCGAACAGCCTCCGGTACGCCCGGACCAGTGTCCTCCACCGCGAGCACGATGCCCTCGTCGGTGAACTGCGTGGAAACCACGATGCGGTGCGCCGACGCATCGCCCTCGGGGATGGCATGCGACGCGTTGACCACGAGATTGGTGACCACCTGCTCGAGCCCGGAGCGATCCCCGAACACCTTGGGCACGTCGCCGAGCTCGGTGATCAGCTGCGCCCGGTGCCTGACCAGGCTGTTGGCCAGCTTGCAGGTGCTGTTGACGATGTCGTTCAGCTGCACCGCCTCGAGCGGCTCGCGCTCGACCCGCGAATAACCTTGCATGTCGCGCGCCACGTTGCTGATGCGCGCCACACCCGAAAGCCCTTGTTCGATCGTGCGACGCGCTTCATCGAGCTGGCCCACCATCGCGCGTGCTCGCTGCACGTAGCCGGCGCGATCTTCGCCGTGCTCCAGCTCGGCCGCCAGCGCGGCGGCGTCGTAGCTGAGCGCCTGAAGCCGCCGCTGCGCCAGCAGCAAGTTGCCTTGCACGAACGACGAGGGGTTGGCGATCTCGTGCGCAACGCCCGCCGCGAGCTGACCGACCACCGCCAGGCGATCCGCATGGTAGAGCCGCTGACGCAGCTCCTCGGCGCGCGCACGCTCGATCGCATAGCGCATCGAGCGCAGCAGTGTGTCGCGATCGAAGTGGCCCTTCACCAGATAGTCCTGAGCGCCGCCACGCAACATGCGCAGCGAGGTCTCGGAGTCCTCGTCGGTGGTGAGCACGACGATCGGAACCGGCGTGAGCTTGGCTTGGACGGCGCGGATGCTCTCCAGACCCGACCCGTCCGGCAACGACAGATCGAGCAACACCAACTCGACGCCCGTGTCGCGGTACTCCGCGACGCCGGCCAGCCGATCGGCCTGCACGAGCTCGTCTCGGTCGAAGCCCGAACCCTCGAGGAGATCGATCAATGCCTGCGCATCGATCGGATTGTCCTCGACGATCAGGACTTTCATGTTTGCGAGGCTATCACCTCCGAGCGCAGGACAGATCAACGGCCCGCGCGCTTGCGCACACAAGGTGCGACCTCGCGACCATGACTCGCGCCACGGCAGCTGGCCCAGCTCACGTGCGCAGCCACGGTACCAGCGCTTCGCTTGACGGCCTGCTCCGCGCGTGGCGTCCTCGTTAGCCGCGTGACGGCTGACGCCAAGCATACCCAAGAAACCCTGGAGCCACGCTCACGCGCGTGGCATGCGCTGTACCCGTTACTCGCCTTGTGCTTGGCTTGCAGCGGCATGACCCCCGACGGACATTCGCGCCGTACCACCGCCTTGCCAGCGGCAGCGCCCGCGGTCACGGCATCCGCGCTGCCCGCATCGGCGATGTTCCACCCGCAAGGCCCGTGGCTCGGAGCCGACAGTGCGTACTCGATCGACCTCGGAGGCCGGCGCGTGCTCTGGCTCTTCGCCGACACCTTCCTCGACCCCGCCGCCGATGGCTCGCGCACCAACGGCGACAACTTCTTCATCCGCAACAGCTGCGGTATTCAAAGCGGATCCGACGAGTCCTCCGCGTACGATCCGGCCCGAGCGTCGATGTCGTTCTACTGGGGCCCGAGCAAGGACGCAGCACCCAGCTCGTACTTCCACGACTTCGACGGCGCACAGCACTGGGTCTGGCCGTTGCACGGAACACGCTTACCGGACGGCCGCCTGCTGCTCTTCCGGATGCACGTGCAGTCGGTGAAGACCGGCCTCGGCTTCGACACCGTGGGCTGGGATGCCGTCGCGATCGACGACCCGGACCGCACGCCCGATAACTGGACACCGCGGCTCGTCCAGCCGCTGACGGCGGCGCCTCGGATCCTGCTCGGCTCGAGCGTCATGCTGCACGGCGAATACCTGTACGCCTACGGCGTGCGCAACTCCTCGCAGGACCACGCCGTCTATCTCGCGCGCTGGCCGCTGTCGGAGCTGCGTGGACTGAAAAGCGCGGCGCTCGCCGACCCGCAGTGGTTCTGCGGCGGCGCGGGCTTCCGTACGCAAAGCAGTGGCGTTGCCCCGGCAGCACTTTTCCCCGACGGCCAGGTGGAGCTCAGCGTGCACTACGTGCCGCAGCTGCAGCGCTTCGTCGAGCTGCAGATGCGCGGCCTCTTTCTCTCCGACCCGCACACGGCGCTCGGTCTGCGCTGGGCCGACCACCCTGAAGGCCCCTGGTCGGCTCTCACACCCTTCTTTCGCCCGCCGGAAGGCCAGCTCCCGAACGCGTCCGACCTGGTCGCCTATGCCGCCAAGGCCCACCCCGAGCAACGCACCGGCTCCCTGGTCGTGAGCTACGTCGTGAACGATCTCAAGCATTCGACGCCAGACGACGCGCTCTACTATCCGAACTTGGTGCGCGTCGACTTCGGCCGCTGATACGCTGCGCGCCGCCATGTCCGAACCCCGAAGCGCCGCCGAAGACCGTTTCCCCTCATCGCTCGAGGTGGTGATCGACATCCCCCGCCTGGGCTTCATCAAGCGCGACGACGACGGTCACGTCGACTTCATCTCGCCGCTGCCCTGCCCATTCAACTATGGCAGCGTGCCCAACACGCTCTCCGGCGACGGCGACCGCGAAGATGCCCTGGTGCTGGGCGAGCGCCTCGCGCGCGGCAGACGCGTGCAGGTCCCGGTGGTGGCGCGCGTCGACTTCGAGGACGCGGGCCTGCCCGACCCCAAGTGGGTGTGCTCGTTCGGTCCGCTCTCCAACTCCGACCGGCGCCTGGTCGATGCGTTCTTCACCTTCTATGCCCACAGCAAAAGCGTGCTCAATCACGTGCGCGGCAAGAGCGGCGTCACCCGCTACCGCGGCCTGCGCCTGCGTTGAGGCAAGGGCACGCACTCGGGCTTCGGCGCTGCTCAGCGCAGCAGCGTGGCCCATGCCGGCACCGTGGCCAGTGAGAGCACGATCCCGTAACCGACCAGCGCCGCCGCCAACTCCGGCGCAAGCCCGGCCAGCATCGCCAGCGCACCCGCCGTGATCATCGTCGGCATGCCGGCTTCGAGCACCGCCACCTCCGCCGGCAGCGCCGGCGTGCCCAGCAGGCGCACCAGCACAAGCGCAACCAGCGGCAAGACGACGAGCTTCACCGCCAGCCCGAACCCGAGCGCGCCCCATTGCCTGGGCGGCCGCAACTGCAGCTTCAAACCCACGGCAAACATCGCGAGCGGCACCAACGTGTCGCCCACGCGCGCCAGCAGCGCAGTGACCGGCGCCGGGTACGACCAACCGGTCCAACCGAGTGCGAGCCCCGCCGCCAATGACAGGAACGGCGGGAACTTCAGCACGCGCTGCGCAACCACGCCAAGGCTCGGTGTCTGCCCGCCGGAAAAGCGCGCCAGCACCAACAAACCGTAAGTCGACACGATCAGGAACGAGCCGAGCTGATCGAAGAGCACAGCCAGGCGCACCGAGTCGGGGCCCAGGATCGCCGTGAGCAGCGGGAACCCGAGAAACGATGTGTTGCCCAGCGGAACACAAAGCAAGAGCGCACCCAGCACCTGCCGCGACCACCCGCAAGCCCTGGCCGCAAGCCACACCAGGCACGCGCCCACCGCGAGCAAGAGCCACGGCGTCAGCACCAGGATGTACAGACCCGGCTCCCAGCGCAGCTTCGGCACGAGCTGCAACACCAGCGCCGGCAGCGACACGTAGATGACGAAACGGTTCAGCGTCTCGGCCGCGTTGTCGGCGAACACGGACAGTCGCGCGCACACGTAGCCGAGCGTGAGCAGCGTGAGCAGAATGGCCAGCGAAGCGAAGTTCATGAGCCCGCGCGCACGACCGCAAGCCGGCGCAACGGCGCACTACACCGAGAGCCGCCGCAGCTCAACCCTGGCGAAGCTTAGGGCCCGACGCGAAACAACTCGGTCGCCTCGACGCCGATCCATCCCCGACAGCAGCGTTGCGAATCCTCGAAATACAGGGCGTGCTCCATCGAATTCGCGCCTTGCTTCCGGGGCGCCTCAACGCCGAACCGATCGACTTGTTTCGCGTCGGGCCCTTAGCGCCAAGGCCGTTGGATGGGCCGGCACAGGCTGGCGCACCCGCCGCAGCGCGTGCGTGGTACCAAGCGCCCGGCTGAGCGCGCTGCAGCAGCGGCCGCAGGCCGTCGCGCGAGGGCCGCGGCGTGCAGACCACGCGGCGCGGGGCATGGCCTTGATCTTGCTCCGAACCAAGCTGCTGGCCACGTCGGCCCCCATCGACGTGGCCAGCGGCTGGCCTCAGCCACGTGTCTGCATGCCGTGCCTTTCGAAACACGGAAGTGAACGGCCCGACCGATCCCGATGCTGTCCCCCTGGCGTCGGGGTCGGTCGGCGGCACCGCGCGCCTACGCTTTTCCGCGCCACGCGTGCCATGTGTCCCCGGGCCCGCGGCGTCCAACGCGCAGCATGCGGCTCGTGGCGCGCAGTGCAGCTCAACCCGCGCGAGCCTCGCGCGCCCAACCACCGGGCCAGGGGAACGTGCGCGCCACCGCTGACCCCACGCCAACCTCGTGCACCCGACGAGACACTCAGCCACGCCGCGCGCCGAGAACCAGGGACACGCGAGGCTCGCGCCCCCGGCCGCGCGGTTCACGCTGCGCGTCACCGCACAGCACGCGTACGTCCCGCCCGCGCGCGTCAGAGCTGTGCACCGTAACTCTGCTGCGCTACTAACACCGCATGCCACTGCTGCACTATCGCGCGGGCCCAGCCGCTCTGCGCCGGCTGCACCAACACGGCCTCGCACCGGAAACGCTGCGCGCGCTGGTCTTGCCGGCGACGGGCCCGAAGTGGCTCGTCGCCGCGGGCTTCGATCGCGCCTTGATTCGCGGGGGCTGGCTTGCACGGCGCAAGCAGCGTGTGCTCTTGCTCGGCGCGTCGGCCGGCGCATGGCGTGCGCTCGCGCTGGCCACACCGAACCCCGAGCACGCCCTCGACACGCTCGTGGCTGGCTACTGTGAGCAGCACTTCACGCACGACGACGACCCGCAAGCCATCAGCTGCGCCTACCGGGCGCTGTTGGCGAGCGTATTCTCTGACGCCGACTGCGAGCATATACTTGCTCATCCGGACATCGACGTTACAATTACGGCTGTGCGCTTAAGAGCAGCGTTGCGTATGCGCGGTGGCCAGACGCTCGGCCTCGCGGCGGCTGCCGCTCTCAACCCGCTGCACTCCCGCGCCGTGGAACTCGGCTTCGAGCGCACGCTCTTCCACACACGGCCGGCCGGCCCGGATGCCCACCCGCTGCTCGCACAGCTGCGTGGTCACCGCCACCCGCTGACGACCAAGAACCTGCGCGCCGCAGCGCTCGCGAGCGGCAGCGTGCCGCTCTACATGCAACCCGTCCGCGGAATCGGCGACGCACCCGAGCACGGCTTCCTGGACGGCGGCCTGACCGACTACCACCTGCGCCAGACACTCCGGACACCGGATGGCATCGTGGCGCTGTTCCTGCACCAGGCGCGGATCGTGCCCAACTGGTTCGACAAATTCGCGCCCTGGCGCAGTCTGCCCGCGGCTGCCACGCAGGACCTGCTCTTGATCCACCCCGATCCGAGCTTCGTGCGCTCGCTCCCCGGCGGCGCGATCCCGACGCGCGACGACTTCAAGACCTCCATGCTCGAGCCCGGCCCGCGCATCGAGCGCTGGAAGCAGGTCGCGGCCGCCAGCGATGCGCTGGGCCAAGCGTTCGAACAAGACGCGCGCAGCGGTCAGCTCGCCGCAACCGTCGTGCCACTGTGAGCACGCCGAGCAAGGGCGCTCGCCTCCGAGCACCCGCGCTCGACTCAGCGAATCAGCTGGACGTAGCCCCAAACAACCACCGTCGAGAAGAGCAGCGCATCGACACGATCGAGAATGCCGCCGTGCCCGGGCAAGATCGTGCCGCTGTCCTTCACGCCCGTGCTGCGCTTGATCACCGACTCACACAGATCGCCCGCCTGACCGGCGGCTGCGGCCACGATCGCGAGCAAGATCGCGTGCAGCAGCGACAGGCTCGGCAGGAACCAGAAATGCGCGATCAGGCCGCCGAGCAGCGCACCACCGAGCCCGCCGATCGAGCCCTCGAGGGTCTTCTTCGGCGAGACCGCTTCGTAGAGCTTGTGCTTGCCGTAGGCACGTCCGGCGAAGTAGCCGCCGGTGTCGCTCCAGAATCCGAAGAGCATCGACAACACGACCCACTCGCCGCCATGACGTTCCTGAAAGAGCCGAGCGATCAAGCCGAAGAGCGCACCCAGATACACCGGACCGGCGATCGCCCAGCCCATGCGCAACGCTGCATTCTCCATCGGCTCGATCTGCGGCAGGCTGACCAACATGCCGCCGCAGGCCAGCAGCAAGATGGCCGGGATGCTCCAGCTCGGATCGAGTGCACCCGCGACCAGCGCGAACATCCCTGCGCTCGCGGCGATACCCCAGCCGCGAATCCATCGGTGCGTCGGCGCCACCATCACGAACAGCTCCTGCGCGCCGAGCACGCAGACCAGCGCCGTCAGCGCAACGAAGGCCCAGTGCGGTCCCGCAAACAGGAGGTAGATGATCAGCGGTGCGGTAACCCCCGCCGTGAGCAGGCGCAGAGTGAGATTGCTGCGCGTGGCAGGAGCTTCAGACATGCGGGGACGACGGCTGTGTACGGAGGGCCACGGGTCGGCGAACGATTGACTCTTGGGGCGACTAACACGGCGAGGCTTTTCCGTTCAAGCAATAGGCGTCGGAGCCTCCTCGCGGAGCATGCCCAGGTGCCGGTGATTAACTTGCTCGACGCGACGAAACAGGGCCGGAAGTCAGAATGAGCAGCACGAGCAATCGGGCGCGGCGTTGGACGAAGACCTCGGGGTCGGCGCGCACGCCAGCCATGCCATCACCGAGACAAGCGGCATCGCAGCCCCGGCCGAGCGCCGGTGCAAGCTGATGGTGTAGTCTCCGGGGGATCGGCGACGCCGACGGCCGGTACGAGCAAGGATCAGCGACCGATGTCTGAACACGACTTCTACGGGACTCTCGGCGTGCCCCGAACGGCTTCCGAGGGGGAGATCCGCAAAGCGTATAGGGCCCTCGCCCGCAAGTTTCACCCGGACAAGAACCCGGGCAACAAGCAGGCCGAGGAGCGCTTCAAGGATATCGCGCACGCCAGTGAGGTCCTGCTCAATAAAAGAAAACGCGAATTGTACGATGAATTCGGAGAAATCGGACTCAAAGAAGGCTTCAACGTAGACACCGCCAGACAGTCCCGCCGCTATCAGGGAGCTCGGGGCAGCGGCGGCAGCGGGCCCAACCTCGAAGACCTGTTCGGCGGCCGAGGTGGTGGCTGGACCGGCGGAACGGATGGCTTTCAAGACTTCATGGGCGGCAGCGGTGTGGAGGAGCTCTTCAGAAGGGCCGGACGTCGCCAGCCGCGTCAGGAGCCTCCACCAGAGCTGGTTTCGGAGCTGAAGCTGGGTTTCACTGAAGCCCTGCGCGGCGGCGAGCGAGAGCTGCAGCTCGGCATCCCAGGCGAAGCGGCGCCGCGCGTGCTCAAGGTGCGAATCCCCGCGGGCGTCAAGGACGGAGGCCAAATCCGCCTGCGCAACCAGGGTATGGCCGGTGGCGATCTCGTGCTCAAGATCAGTGTCGGCGAACATCCGCACTTCCGCCGCGATGGCGACGACCTGCTCTTGAACCTACCGATCACAGTGGCCGAGGCCTATCGGGGCGCCAAGATCGCGGTGCCTACCCTCGATGGCGAGGTCACGCTCACCGTGCCCAAGGGTGCGAAGGGCGGGGCCAAGCTGCGCCTGCGGGGCAAGGGCGTACCCAAGGGTGGCCAAGAGGCCGGCGACTTGATCGTCACGTTGCAGATCCGACTGCCGGAGGGCGAAGACGAGGCGGTCGATCACTTGATCGGCGAGCTCGAGGCCAAGTACGCCAGCAGTCCGCGCAGCAACATCGTGCTCTGAGCCGGGAAGCGCTGGGCTTGAGCGCGCCCCGCGCTGACGGCGCAGCCGTCCGGGAGACGCCTTGCGACAGCGCTAGCCTCCTGCTGGCGACTGGCAGTGCGAGCGTGATCCCGCTGCGCGGCACTCGGACGGACCGCACGTGATCCTCTGGGCTTGCAAGTCGCGCCAGCCGGACAGCCCAGGACGCGGATCGCCGTGCGTTGCGCTTGCAAGAAGGTCGGCTGGCGGCCGAGTCCGCTCTCCGTGCGAAGGAAATTCCGCCTTGCAAACCAGCGGTTGGACGGCAGTCTGTGGGCCGACCGGAAGCCCCGGCGGCGACGGCGCAGCCGTGCGCCGGAGCCGCACTGGCACGCGCACGAGCGTACCCCGTGACTTGAGGGTGCGCGTGGTGCGCGGCGGGCGAGCAGGAGTTCGGGGCCAGGCTCGAGCGGACACCGGATGCCACGCCGAGCTCGCCAGGTGTCGCACGAGCGCGTTTCCGATCGAGGCGGAGCACTCGCACCGATGTTGCACGTGAAACGCTAGTCCGTGGCGTGACTTGTATGGCTACCCGCTGTTGCACGTGAAACTTCAAGCTGTGACGTGACACGTAGGGCAGCGTATTGTTTCGCGTGAAACCGACCGGTCGGCCGCGCGCACTCCGGTTTGCGCCGCCCACACTTTGGCGTTATCCACGTAACCCTTGAACTTCCTCGACCACGTCCGAAGCCAGCTCGCCGACCAGGCGGCCGCTGGCCTGATGCGTAGCCCCCGCACGATCGCGGGCCGCCAAGGCCCAACGGTGCTCATCGACCGCCGACCGGTCCTCTGCCTCTGCTCCAACAACTACCTCGGCCTGGCCCAGCACCCCGGCATCGCCCAAGCCGCCGCCGATGCCGCTGGCAGCACCGGCTTCGGCGCTGCAGCTTCGCGGCACATCTCAGGCACCATGGAGCTGCACGTCGAGGCCGAGCGCCGACTCGCGCGCTTCGTCGGCGCACCGAGGGCACTGCTCTTCGCCACGGGCTTCGCAGCCAACACCGGCGCAGTTCAGGCCGTGGCCGGCCTCGACACACTGATCTTCAGCGACGAGCTGAACCACGCGAGCCTGATCGACGGTTGCCGGTTGAGCAGAGCGCGCGTGATCCGCTTTCGCCACCGAGACACCGAACACCTCGCGCAGCTGCTGCAGGCGCACCGGGCTGAGGCCCCGGCTGCACTCGTGATCACCGAGAGCGTGTTCTCGATGGACGGTGACCTCGCGCCCCTGCGTGCGCTACGCGAGCTCTGCGACCAGCACGCTGCAGGCCTGCTGGTCGACGAGGCTCACGCGCTCGGCGTGTTCGGACCGCAAGGCCGCGGTTTGTGCGCTCGGGACAAGGTGACAGCGGACGTGCTCGTCGGAACTCTGGGTAAAGCCTTCGGGACCGCGGGAGCTTTCGTCACAGGCAGCGTGGACGTGGTGCGCCTGGTCGAGAACCGCGCCCGTCCGTACATCTTCTCGACTGCGCCCTCGCCGACCCTGGCCGCCGCCGCCATCGCCGCCACCGCTCTCGTGGAGGCCGGTGATCCGTTGCGCACGGCGCTGTTCGCGCACGCCGACATGCTGCGCGCCGGCCTGCGCGAGCTCGGCTACGCGGTGCCAGCGGGCGAGTCACCAGTCTTACCCGTGATCATCGGGCCCGCGGATCTGACGATGGCGACCTCGGCTCGGTTGCTGGAGCACGGAGTGTTCGTGCACGGGATCCGACCGCCCACGGTACCCGCCGGAACCAGCCGGCTGCGCGTAACCCCAATGGCCAGTCACAGCCCCGAGCAGATCACAGCCGCGCTCGCTGCGTTCGGAACAATCCGACAAAAGTAGCTTATTCGATACAATGTCACGCGGGCTCTTTATCACCGCCACGGGCACGAGCTGCGGCAAGACCCACGTCTCGCGCGCAATCACCCTCGCGTGGCGCGAGCAGCAACGTAGCGTTGCAGCGCTGAAGCCCATCGAGACCGGCTGCATGCCGCGTGCGCTCGATGCGACGCAACTCGCGGACGACGCCGGCGACGCCGCTCTCGCGAGCCTGCCGGACCTCTATCGCGCGGCCCTTCCCCTCTCACCTTACGCCGTCACGCTCGAGACCGGTCAGCGGGCACCGGATTTGCCCGCGATCGCGGCGCGAATCCGTGAGCTGGCCGCGTTCCACGATCTCACAGTCGTCGAAGGCGCCGGAGGGCTACTCGTCCCGCTCGATGCGACACGGACCATCGCCGACCTCGCACAGTTACTGCGCTACCCACTGCTGCTGGTCGCACCCGACGCGCTCGGCGTGCTCTCGCACGTGCTGGCCGCCCACGAATGCGCACGCGCGCGCTCGCTCGAGGTCGCCGCCGTGATCCTCGTGCAGACGAGGCTCGACTCGAGCGACCCGAGCCCCGCGACCAACCAGCGTGTTCTGGCCGAGCGGCTCGCCGCACCCGTGCTGCGTTTCCCGCACACCTCGAACACACCAACCGCCCTCATCCGCGCCGCGCACGAGTCTGGCTTGGTCCGCCTGCTCGGCCTGTAAAGCCCGGCTTGGCGCAGCCGCGCTCGCGACGAGTCAGCGCTGCTTCAACCGCAGCTAGCTGCGCTGCACGCGACCCGGCGCGCCAGAGCAGAGTCCGAAGCGCCGGACAGTCTCGTGACCGATCCTCAGCTCGCCAGCTCAACGCCACTCACTCGAACGCCGAAATTCCCGTGATGTGCTGACCGATGATCAGCGTGTGGATGTCGTGCGTGCCCTCGTAGGTGTAGACGGTCTCGAGGTTCAGCATGTGCCGGCTGATCGGATACTCGAACATGATCCCGTTGCCGCCCAGGATGTCGCGTGCCATGCGCGCGATCTCGAGCGCGTGAAACACGTTATTGCGCTTGGCGAGTGACACCTGCACCGGCGTCATCGTCTTCTTCTCTTTCATGCGCATCAACCGCAGCGCGACGAGCTGAGCTTTCGTGATCTCCGTGACCATGTGCACGAGCTTCTGCTGCACCAGCTGGTAGCCCGCGATCGGGCGGCTGAACTGCACCCGGTCCTTGGCGTACGACAGCGCGCACTCGTAGCTGGCCATCGCCGCACCGATGACACCAAACGCGATCCCCGAACGCGCCTGCGTCAAGCACGAGAGCGGGCCCTTCATGCCCTGGACATTCGGCAAAATCGAGTCTTCGCCTACCTCCACATCCTCGAGAATCAGCTCGCTCGTCACGCTCGCGCGCAACGAGAACTTGTCCTCAATCTTCTGCGCGGTGAAGCCCTTGGTGCTGGTCGGCACGATGAAGCCGCGAATCACGCCGTCCAGCTTGGCCCAGATGATCGCGATCTGCGCGATGTTGCCATTGGTGATCCAGCGTTTGCGCCCGTTGAGCCGATAGCCGCCGCCGGGCAGCTTCTCGGCGCGCGTGATCATGCCGTTGGGATTGGAGCCGAAGTCCGGCTCGGTCAGCCCGAAACAGCCGATGACCTCGCCCTTGGCCATCTTCGGCAGCCATTTCTGGCGTTGCTCCTCCGAGCCAAAGGCGTGGATCGGATACATGCAGAGCGAGCCGTGCACCGAAACGAACGAGCGGATGCCGGAATCCCCTCGCTCCAGCTCCTGGTTGATCAGGCCGTAGGCCACCTCGCCCAGCCCCGCGCAGCCGTAGCCCTTGAGGTTGGCCCCGAGCAGGCCCATCTCGGCGAGCTTCGGGATCAGGTGCATCGGGAAGGTGCCGTCCTGGAAGTGCTTCGAGATGATCGGGATGATCTCGGCCTCCACGAAGCGGCGCACGTTGTCGCGCACCAGCCGTTCGTCCTCGGTCAGCTCTTCGTCCAGCGCATAGAAGTCGAGTCCCTCGAAAGCCATCGTCTCACCTCGCTCGTGGGTGTCGCTTCGCACGACAAGCCGGCCCGTGTAAAGGCGCCGCCTGCCAACCCCCCGCCTCTGTGGCCAGCGGAGCGAGGGACCGCAGCCCGGCCGCGCCCACGACATCGCCGCGCTTGCCTCCGCATCGGCCCTGTGTATAGTACGCGCCTGTTTCGCCCAGGTACTCGTTCGGGCTCGTAGCTCAGCTGGGAGAGCGCTGCGTTCGCAATGCAGAGGTCACCGGTTCGATCCCGGTCGGGTCCACTATTCCTTCCCCGCGCCCTGCCTGATTGACGTGGGCTGGACGCGGGCGTAACCAGGCCCGGAACGGGCCTAGGCGAGGCCGAGCAAAGCCGAGGCTCGGATCGCGAGCCCGCGCGGACAACTGCGGCACGACGAGCGATGCGACACCGGCGCTCAACCCCCGAGCGCTGGCAACGGCGATCCGAGCGCGTCGCACACGGCGCGCAGCAAGGTCTCCTCGTCTTCGCTGACGCGTTCGTCGGCGAGCACGGTGTGGGCGCAGGCATCGACGACCAGCGCGGACAGCTGCGGCAAGAGGCCCGCAAGCTCTTCGAGCGCTGCGCCCAGGCCCGAGAGCAGCTTGTCGCTCGGTGAGAGCAAGTGGATCGAGACTCCACTCAGCCGCGCGGCACCGGCCGCGAATGCAGCCTGCGCGCCCTGCCCGTCGAAGTCGCCAGCGTGCGCGAGCAGCGAGAGCAAGAGCTCGAGCTGCAGCGAAACGGCCTTGAGTGAACGGTGCCGAACGCGAGAACGAGCCCGCGCGTCGTGCGCAGCGCAGAGGCGCGTGCGCAGCGTCTCCGCCACCACATACTCGAAGATCGAGACCGCGGCATCGGCGTCGATCAGCGCCTGCACGGTGCGCGAGAAGATCGCGCGCTGTTCGGGCGACATGGCACGCAGCGACGGCGCGAGCAAGAAGAGTAGTGGCAAGCGATCGCGCCGCGACAACGCCTGCACCGCAGCGAGCAAGCGCAAGGTCTCGCCGTGCAGGCTCGAACCGGCGAGCGCGTCGAGCTGTGCACGCTGCTGCGCCGCCACCGTTGCGTCTTCGGAGAGCAGGAGCGCGTACACCAGGGCGCAAGCCGAAAAGGGGTTGTGAGCCGCGCGGCGCAGTGCAGGTGAAAGGCCGTCCAGAAGCTGCCGGCTGCGATCGAGCCCCTTGATGCTAGCCGTGCCTACCTGCCCGACGATCGAGCCGGCGAGCAGCGAGCACGAGCCCGCTTGTACCGGTGCGCCGGCCGATCGATCGCTCGCAGCGCCGAACCCAGACACCGCCGCCGTAGCGTCGAGCACGAGCTCCTCGGGTTGCACGATGCCCGGCCCCACCTCGGGAAACTCGCCACGAAACGACGGATCGATGCGCTCGATACGCTCGCGCAACGGCGGATGTGTGGCGAGAATGCTGTGCGCGAACAGTCGCGTGCGGATATCGCCGAAGAAGAAGTGACTGGCCTCGTCGGCGTGCGCCGCCCCGAGCTTTGCACCCTCGGGCAGGCCGCCGATCTTCTTGAGCGCGCCCGCGATGCCTTGAGGATTGCGCGTGAACTGCACGGCCGAAGCGTCGGCGAGGAACTCGCGTTGCCGACTGACGGCCGCCTTGATCAGCTTGCCAAAGAGCTCGCCGAGCGAGCCGACCACGAACACGCCCAGGCCGAACAAGAAGATCGCCGGAACCGATGAACCCTCGCGGCGCCGCGACGAAAACGTGTCACGAGACTGCGCTGCCATGCGCATCAAGAACCGCCCGAACAGCCCGATGCACACGATGCCGAACACGACGCCCATCAGGCGCACGTTCAAGCGCATGTCGCCGTTGAGCACGTGCGAGAACTCGTGCGCGATCACGCCCTGCAGCTCCTCGCGCGTCAGCTTCTCGAGACAACCCCGTGTCACCGACACGGCGGCATCGTCGAGTGACAGACCGGCAGCAAACGCGTTGATCCCAGCTTCCTGGTCGAGCACGAAGACCTGCGGCACGGGAACGCCCGAGGCGATGGCCATCTCCTCCACCACGTTCAGCAACCGCTTCTCGAGGCTGTCGCGCGGCTGGCCACTGATCAGCCGTCCGCCGAGCATCTCCGCGATGCTCGCACCACCACCGCGCAGCGACAGCATGCGCGAGCCGCTGGCCACCGCGACCACCGCAGCCGTGCCGAGGAACGCTGCCAGAAAGAGCTGCGGCTGGAACAGCGGCTGCGCAGTGCCAACCAGCATGCGACTCAGCGACACGTGCTCCACCAGCAGTGCGAGCGCGTAAATCGACAGCGCCATGGCCACCACGGCGAGGCCCATCAGCCACACCAACACGCGGGTGTTGCGGCGCGCGTTGTCTTGATGCTCGAAGAAGCTGGTCATGGTTCGTCCGCTGGCGAGGCTCTGCGCTCAGGCGCCGCACCCCACGCTCACGAAAACGACACCTTCGGCGCGCTGCGCTCCTGCGGCGCCTCGATCACCTCGAGCAGCGACGCACCCGAGAACCCGAACATGGCCGCGAACATCAGCGCGGGGAACACCTCGCGCGCGCTGTTGTACTCCGTGACGGAATCGTTGTAGGCCTGACGCGCGAACGCGACTTTGTTCTCGGTGGAGGTCAGCTCCTCGCTGAGATCGCGCATGTTCGTGTTGGCCTTGAGGTCCGGATAGGCCTCGCTCAACACCATCAACTTGCCGAGCCCGGCCGCGAGCGCGCCCTCGGCGCTAGCCAGAGACTTCATGCTGTTCGGATCACCGGGGTTCTGCGCCGCGCCCTGCGCCGCCGTGTACGCGAGATTGCGCGCCTTGATCACGGCCTCGAGCGTGTCCTTCTCGTGCTTCATGTAGCCCTTCACCGTCTCGACCAGGTTGGGTATCAGGTCGTAGCGGCGCTTGAGCTGCACGTCGATCTGCGCGTAGGCGTTCTTGTAGCGATTACGCTTGCCGACCAGGCCGTTGTAGGTGCCGACCACCATCAAGGCACAAATGACGAGCACCGCAATCACGGAAAGGACAATCCACATCGCTTCCTCCGAAGCCAGAGTTTCTGGGCGCGCGCAAGCTTACACCGAGACTCGTCCGCGTCGCGCCGCCCTCGCTCGGTCTTTCAGCCTGGCTCGCCGTCGCGAAACCTCGAAAGGCATCGAGCCTTCCTTCGGCTCCACTCCGCGATCCGGGCCGAAATCCCTTCGCGATCATCGACCCGACGCGGGCGAGTCTCGGTGTAGCCCCGCAAGCGCGCGATTACAGCAAAGCAGCCCGAACGGGCGCTGCGGCAGGCGGTACTACGGGCGTGGGTAGCCGTGCGGGTCCCGAATGTACACCCACGGATCTTGCACACCGGCGATCGGGAACGAGTCGTTGCGCACGCGCGCACGCGGCAGCGCCTGCGGATAATAGCCGGTGCGGATGCTCGGCGCGTAGTACGGCGCATAAGGCGTGTACGAATAGTAGGAGGGCATCGCGGGTTGCGGCTGCGAGGCGGCCTGCGAGCGAGCGGCTTCCTCGGCCAGCTTGGTTGCGCGCGCACGATCGAGCTCGGTCTGCCGGCTCGCCACCTCGAGCCGCTTGGACTCCAGCTCGGCCTGCGCCTTGTCGCGCTCGTGCGCGGCGGTGTCGGCTTCGGCCTGCAAGCGCTGCATCTCGAGCGCTTGCTGCTGCGTGACCCACTGGCCCTGCTGCTTCACCATGCCCTGCTCGCGCAGCTGCTGTTCACGCTTGATCCAGCCAGCGTCGGTGTGCACGTAGCCCAGGCGCGCGCGGGCCTCCGCGTGGTCCGGCCACACATCGATGATCTGCTGCAGCAGCTGTCGTTCTCGATCCAGCATGCCGTGGTCGCGGCAGAAATTCGCGAGCGCCAGCCGGCCCTTGAGGTCGCCGGTGGCGAGCTTGGCCAGCTGCGCGTCGAAGCGCTGCACATCGGACTCGCCCTGCTCGATGCGCTCGACCGTGTCCGCCGACAGCGAGATCTCGCCGGACTCCAGCTCGACCACGACCTTGTCGCCGTGTCGCGTGGCCTTGCCTTCGATCACGGTGCCGGTCGTGAGGTGAACTTGATCGGCTCTCACCTGCGAGGCGCAGAGCATGCACACGGCCAGCAGCAGCGAAGCGATGGGGCGCATGATTCGGCTACCTCCAAGCATAAACCCACCGCGGCCACCTGGCATTCCCGAGGCGCCTGTGCGTCTTTGTAGGGCGTCGTGCGCGAGCTGGCAAGGCACCGCACCGAGCGTCGCAGGGCGCGTCGCCGATCTTCCCGAGAGCGGGTGATTGGGCGCAACATACTCCCATGGACACGCGTACTTCCGCCCCTCCCGCGGCCTCCGACGAATCCACGCTCTTCCTGAGCAACATCCAGGCCCAACTGGCGCGCGCAGCCGGCGTGATCAGCCTGCCCGAGCACATCGGCACGATCCTCTCGCAGCCCAAGAACGAGATCATCGTGAACTTCCCGGTGCTCATGGATGACGGCAGCTACCGGCTGTTCAAGGGCTACCGCATCCAGCACAACAACATCCTGGGGCCGTACAAGGGCGGGTTGCGCTTCCACGCCGACACGCGCCTGGACGAATGCAAAGCCCTGGCGATGATCATGACCTTGAAGTGCGCGCTGATGGACATCCCGTTCGGCGGCAGCAAGGGCGGCGTGAAATGCGACCCGCGCGCGCTCTCCGAGAACGAGCTGGCGCGCGTGACGCGGCGCTTCACGCACGCGCTCGGCGCGAACATCGGCCCCGACTACGACATTCCTGCGCCCGACGTCGGCACCAACGCCAAGATCATGGTGTGGATCATGGACACGTACATGAACACGGCCGGCTACACGGAGCGCAACGCACAGCAACGCATTGTTACAGGCAAGACACTGGAGTGCGGCGGCTCGCAGGGCCGCGAAAAGGCCACCGCGCAGGGTCTGGTGCACTGCGTCACGCAGTGGGCGCGCGGGCGCGGCATCACGCTCGAAGGCAAGACCGCGCTCTTGCAGGGCTACGGCAACGTCGGCTCGCACACCGCGATGATCCTGGCGCGCATGGGCGTGTCGATCGTGGGCATCGGCGACCACACCGGCTACATGCTCAACCCCGAGGGCTTCAACACCCATCGCCTGGCCGACCATGTGAAGAAGACCGGCTCGATCCAGGGCTACTCGAAGAACCACACGACGACGCGCGACGATTTCTTCTCGCACAAGGCCGACCTCTTCATCCCGGCGGCCCTGCAGAACCAGATCGGCGAACACGAGGCGAAGCTGCTGCAGGTGCAGCTGGTGGCGGAGGGCGCCAACAGTCCCACCACCCCCGAGGGCGAGGCGGTGCTCTTGTCGCGTGGCATCCAGATCATCCCGGACGTGCTCGCCAACGCTGGCGGCGTCACCGTGAGCTACTACGAATGGGTGCAGAATGGGCGCAACGAAACCTGGGACCTGGAAGAGGTCGAAGCTCGCCTGGAAAAGGCGATGACGCGCACGTACCAGCGTGTGACTCACTTCGCCGAGGAGCGCGGCTGCACGATGCGTGAAGCCGCCTACGCGCAGGCCCTGCTGCGGCTCAAGCAGGTCTACGATCAGCGCAAGATCTTCCCCTGACGCCACGGTGGTCGGCGCGGCTTCGCGTCGCGACACCGAGGTTCGGGGTGGCGATTTCAGTCCGACAAGGTCCGATTCGCAGGCTCCGGTCGCCCGTCGGTGCGCCAGCAACCAGACGACCGCCGCGTTCGCCCCGCCGGCAAGCCGCAGGATGGCCTGTCCCACGCGGCTGCGTTAGGCTCGCCGCCGTGGAACCGACGCGGATCAAACGCGCGAGCGCTTGCCTCGCCGGCCTGCTCGTCCTGCTGTCGTGCGGCCAGGTCGTGGCACAGGGCGCGCCACCGGCGGCCGCACCGCCTGCAGCCGGCGCGCGACCGCAGCCGGCGGCGGCGCGAGAACCCGCCAAGCCCGACGCGACGGCACCAGCGGCGGCGGGTTCCGCACCGTCCGCAAGTGCCGCGCAACCTGCAACGGAGCAGAAGCCTGCGCCAGCAGCCGAGGCAGCAGCTGCACCCGACACGCAGCCGCCGACCGACGCACAGTCCGCACCCGCAACGACGGCAGCGACAACAGCCGACGCGCCAGCTTCGGCCGATGTGCAACCCACCACGAGCGCAGCGGTCACGCTCGGCGAGCCCGCAGCTGTTGGCGGCGCTGAGATCACCGAGACCGAGCGCCCCGCAAACGCGCCGATCCGCTACGTGCTCGAGCGCGTGGAGATCCGCGGCAACACCACGCGCACGGCGGTGATCAAGCGCTTCGTGTCCATCGAGCCTGGGGAGCTCTTCGACGTGGACGACCCGTCGATCGAGCGCATCCGCTGGCGCCTGTTCGGCACCGGCTGGTTCGACGACGTGAAGCTCTCGCTCGCGCGCGGCAGGCAGAAAGGCTGGGCCGTGCTGGTGATCGAGGTGAAGGAGCGCAACACGCTCGTCATCGATCGCGTCGTCGCGGGTCTGACGCGCGTGGTCAGCCGCACCACCAACATCCAGGATTCGCTACGACCCTACGTGGGCCTGGGCATCGCGGAGAACAACCTCTTCGGCTTGGGGATCGGAGTCACGGCCACGGGCGTGGTGTCGCAGAATCAGTACGGCATCGACCTCGGTTACAACGATCGCGCAGTGCTCGGCACCGGCTACAGCCTCACCGGCCGCGCCTTCTACAACAACGCGCGCGAGTTCTTCGGCCGCAATCCGCTGGTCTCCATCTCGTGTCCCAGCCCGTCGCTCGACCCGTCACAGAAGACCGACCAGTGTGATCCCGACATCACCGCCAAGCGCGCAGTCGTGATCTACCACCGTGCCGGCGTCGGCTTCGGGACCGGCCACGACATCTCCAACCAGTTGCGTTACACGTTCGATTGGCTCGGCGAAACGGTCAACGTGTTGAGCAAGCCGACAGCGGCCAGCACCGAGCGCGGCCAGGACATCGTCCCGATCGACTTTCGCATCAACGACGGGACCAGCCTGGTCTCGAGCCTGCGCGGGGGTCTGGTCTTCGACGCGCGCGATCACCCCGCGTTGACCACGCGCGGCGACCTCGCCACGTTCTACGGACGCTTCGCCTCGAGCTTCCTGGGCAGCAGCTACGACTTCGCGCGCTTCGAGGCGACGTACCGACACTGGGTGCCCCTGCCGTGGGGCCATGTGGTCTCGGTGGGTGGCTTCCTCGGCAGCGTGTTCGGCGACGCACCCTTCTTCTACAACTTCTACGCCGCCGACCTCAGCGACCTTTTGCCCTCACGCGTGCTGGAGCTGAACCTCGACCACCGCCGCACACTCAATCTTTTGCACACCAGCATCGTCGAGATGGACATGGAGGACCTCGCCGGCCGGGTGGACTTCGAATACCAGCTGCCCCTGCACCACGGCGGCGGCTTCGTGCGCGGCTTCGATGCCTACGCGGGCGCCGGCCTCTTCATGCTCGCCCGCCGCGCCGATCTGCGCTTCGCCATCACGGGCTACCACGGCCTATCACGCGTTCCGGTCGACCTCACGTTCGATCTGGGCGTGCAGGCCGACACGGAGATCGGCCTGCTCAAGCTCGGCTTCTCCACGCTGATCGGCTTCTTGCCCGATCTGGGGCAGAACAATCCGTGACACGCCGGCTCGCGCGCGCCCTGCTTTCACTGTGGCTGTCGTGCGCGCCCGCGATCGTGCTGGCCCAAGCACAGGCCAACGTACCGATGCGCCCGATGACGGCGAGCTTCGCGTCGTCGGTCGCGCTCAGCTTCAGCGCGCGCGACTTCCTCGATCACGCCGTCGAGAAGAAGCTGCAAAACGGCCTGCCGCAGACCATGACCATGCGCGTCTACGCGTACGATGAGCACGGTCGCGAGCCGCTCTCGCTCACCGCTGTGTCCTGCCGCGTGGTCTACGACCTCTGGGAAGGCGTCTACCGCATCGAACGCCAGACCGAGCAGGCCGACAAGACCCTCAGCGCCAAGACGATCGACAAGGTCGTGCAGCTGTGCCTCGACATGCCGAGGCTGAGCGTGACGAGCACGCCCGCGCTGCGAGCCGAGCGCGGCAAGCGCATCTACTTCGGGGTGATCGTCGAGCTCAATCCGATGTCGCAGGACACCGTGCAACGCATCCGGCGCTGGCTCGCCCAGCCCAGCGACAACCAGCTCGATGGCAACGCGTTCTTCGGCTCGTTCGTGAGCATCTTCGTCACGCGCAAGATGGGCAACGCCGAGAAGACGCTGGCCTTCCGTTCCGAGCTCTTCAGCGTGCCGCCATGAGCTGGACGCGGTTCGAGCGCAAGATCCTGGCGGCGATCGTGGTCGCGGCCGTGATGCCCCTCTTGGGTGCGCTGGTGCTGGGCCGCGCCGTGCTGCGCGAGGCCTATCAGGTGGGCGTAAACACGCGCGTGCGCGAACAGCTGGAACGCGGGCTGAACGTCTACCGCGATCACTTCGTCGCGCTGCGCACCAATGCCGGCGAGGTCGCGACGGCGATCGGCGAGGACTGGGTGGTGCGCCAGGCATTGGCCAGCGCCGACAACGCAGCGTTGCAGAAACGACTGCCTCTGCTGATGACCCGCTACAGCCAGGTGGCGCGCATCGTCGTGCACGATGCACTGGGCAACACGCTGGCGACCGCGCAGGAGCCGTCGCGCCTGGGCGAAGGCACGCGGCTACTCGACATCACTCAACCTCTTCCCGATCTGGCCACGGCTGTCACGCTCGATGTGACCGTCGCGGCACCCACTCGCCCCTTCGACGACTACCAGCGCGCCGGTGAGCTGGCCGTGGTCTACCGACAGCTCGAGAAGGGCAAGGGCCAGGTCGCGGGCTTCTATCTGGTCGTCTACATGGGCTTTCTGCTCAGCGTGATCGTGATCGCGCTGGCGGTGGGCATCGTGATCTCGCGCCGCGTCACCCGGCGCATCTCGCTGCTCGCCGATGCCACGCGCCGCGTGGGTGGCGGCGACCTCGAAGTGCAAGTCCCCACCGATCTGCGCGACGAGATCGGCGAGCTGACGCGCGATTTCAACGAGATGGTGCGCGACATCCGAGAGTCGCGCGGCCGCATCGAATACCTGCAGCGCATCGGCGCCTGGCAAGAATTCGCGCGCCGCCTCGCGCACGAGATCAAGAACCCGCTCACGCCGATCCAGCTCGCGATCCAGGAAGTGCACCGCAGCTATCCTGGCGACGACGCGACCTTCAAGCGCCGACTGCAGGACGCGCGTGACATCATCGAGGAAGAAGTCGCCACCCTGCGCAGACTCACCAGCGAGTTCAGCACGTTCGCAAAGCTGCCCGAGGCCACACTACAGCCCGCCGACCTCAACGACTTCCTGCGCGACAGCAGCCGTTCGCTGCAAGCGGTGGTGGACGAGCTGCGTGACGACAACACCAGTGTGCAGCTGCGCTGCGAAGCCTCGGGCGACAGCCTGCCCGTGCGCATCGATGCGATGATGCTCAAGCGCGCGCTCGACAACCTCGTGCGCAACGCAGCGCAAGCGCTACGTGAGCATCCACCCAGCGGCGGCGCTGAGCGCATGATCGTGGTGCGCAGCAGCCGCGTCGCTGCGGATGCGATCCTGGAAGTGTTGGACAACGGCCCGGGCGTCGCCGCGCGCGATCGCCAGCGCGTGTTTGATCCGTACTTCACGACGAAGTCCGAGGGCACGGGCCTGGGCCTGCCGATCGTGAAGAAAGTCGTCCTGGAACACGACGGCGAAATCAGCTGCAGCGAGAGCGACTGGGGCGGGGCTGCGTTTCGGATCCGCCTGCCACTGGGCAACGCCTGAACCCACCGGATATTCGGCAAGGGTTTCCAGCACTTACACCCGAAAGATTTGACGGCGGCGCTGCTTCTTGCTAGCGTCGTTGGCTACACTGTTCGCTGCGTTGGCCCATGACGGCGGCGCTACGCAGTTCGGCGTGTCACGGAGGACGACCAGGTGCGCGCATCCAGGTCGGGCAGCATCGAAGAGAAAGTCGAGCGACTACGGCAGCTCGAAGCCAAGACGCCCGCGGCGGCTCTGGCAGAGTATCATGCGCGACTCGACATGTCGTGGATTCACCACGACAGCGCGATCGAAGGCGTCGTGTATGAGGCGGGAGAGCTCGCCTCCGCCCTGCGCAACGCGCCTGTCAGCGACAACACTCTGATCCCGGTCTACGACGAGATCCGGCAGTGCAAGGCCGCCATCGATCTGGTGCGCCGGCTCGCGCAGGACAAGAAGGTCCCGGTCGACCTGGACCTGGTCAAGCAGATCTACGTGACGCTCGCGCCCGACGAGCCCGAAGCGAAGTACAGGAAGGACATGCCGCTGCATCGGCTGTACTTCCACGAGATCGCAACGCCCGACAAGATCCCACTGAAGATGCGCGCCTTGTTCCAGTGGCTCGAAGACGACGAGACGCTGCGCACTATGCACATCACGCGCATCGCCTCGCGCGCGCACCATCTGTTCTTGCAGATCTACCCGTACCCCAAGCACAGCGGACGGGTCGCACGCTTGATGATGAACCTGATGCTGCTGCGCGAGGGCTATCCTCCCGCGATCCTGCACTCGACCGATCGGCAGCGTTACTACGATGCGCTGCGCGCTTCGGCCGACGCGACGTCGTCGATCGTGCAAGAAGCACTCGAGAATTCCGTGAACAGCACGCTGCGCTACTTCCAGCGCATGCACGGGCTGAAAGAGGACTCGTTCTAGGCCTTTGCGTGTGCGCGGCGCCAGACGTTGATCGATCGCGTCATGGCGTGATCGAGAGCCGCAGTGCAACCTGATGGGCGCGTGGGGTGAGCGGGTCGCTGCCGGGCTCAAACAGTCCTCGGCCACTGACGCTGTTGGCCGGTCAACAACCCTGATTGGGCCTGCGGAACTCGCCCAGCAGCGACCCGCCCACCCCGCGCGCTGCGTCGCTGGTGCGACTCGCCAGGACGCGCTTCGCATGACCGACTCGCGGCGTACATGCGACCCGGCTCTCGCGTTCGGTGCAGCGGCTGCTGCCGGCCGGCCAACGACACACGCTGAGCGCTCACAATGCACGGGCACGCCGCCGGAGTTCTTCGCACGCGCCGGGGTCGCGGCGTGGCGGGCGGGTAGGGGGCTCTTGGGCGAGTTCCGCAGGCCCGGTCGGCGCTACTGCCCGGCAAACAGCGTCATCGGCCGAGGACTGTCTGAGCCCGAGAGCCCCCTCCCCGCCCGCCGCGCCCCAGCAGCCAACCCACCTCGCGTCACAAACACCGCATCTAAAGAGATTCATCTTTGCTACGCACACCACTGCCTGCAACCGGTTCCGCAACGCGCAGACGCCGCTCGCACCTCAGACCGGCTCGCGCGCGCTGGCCGGTCGCGGGCGCGGCGAGCGAGCTGCCGGCGCAAAGCCGTGCGAGCCGCCTACTTGGAGGCCGGCGACTTCGCTGCTAAACAACCTGCCGCGCCCCGCCCCGCGATAGGGGCTTCAGCTCTCAAAGGACAAGCTAGTGAACCACATCATCCACCCGGCGCCCGCGCGCGCCCTGTTCGTGACGCTCTCGCTCGTGTTGGCGAGCCAAGGTTGCAACCAGCCACCGCCTGCGGCGAAGGCTTCGCCCACGGCTTGCGCCGACTACACCAAGCGCATCTGCAAAGAAGCGGGCGGCGATGACTCGCCCACTTGCGCGTCGATCAAGACGGCGACGGAGCTGATGCCGCCCGAGGCGTGCGCGGCGGGTCTCGCCAACGTCGACTTCGCGGTGAAGCAGTTGGCCTCCAAGCGCAAGAAGTGTGACGAGTTGGTCACCAAGCTGTGCACCGACCTCGGCCCAACCACCGCGACTTGCGACATGGTCAAGACGCACACCAAGAGCTTCCCGCCCGAGCGCTGCGACATGATGATGCAGCACTACACCGAGGTGCTCGCGGACTTGAAGCGTCAGGAAGACAAGAACAAGCCGCTGGCGCCCGAGAAGCTGGCGAAGCTCACCGAAGGCGAACCTGCTTCGTTCGGTCCGGCCACCGCCAAGGTCACCGTCGTCGAGTTCTCGGACTTCCAGTGCCCGTTCTGCTCGCGCGCGGCCACCGCGGTGGAGCAGCTGCGCACCAAGTACGGCGACAAGGTGCACTTCGTGTTCCGTCAGTTCCCGCTGTCGTTCCACCAGAACGCTCACACCGCGGCGGAGGCCTCGATGGCCGCCAAGGCGCAGGGCAAGTTCTGGGAGTTCCACGACAAGCTCTTCGCGAATCAGCAGAAGCTCGATCGCCCGTCGCTCGAGGGCTTCGCCAAGGATGTGGGCCTCGACGTCGCGAAGTTCAAGAAGGCGCTCGACGACAAGACGTACGCACCTGCGGTCGATGCCGAGCAGAAGCTTGGCGAAGAGGTCGCTGTCGACGGCACGCCAACCATGTTCCTCAACGGCTCGCGCATTCCCAACCCGACCGACTACGACGCGATCACCAAGCAGATCGACGCTGCCATCAAAGCTGCTGGCGGCTGATGCCAGCCGCACGCTAGAGCACCGAACATATTGAAGACGATCTGATTTCGCGGGGTTACGCGTTCGCTTGCCGCCCACTTCTGCGATCGACACGCGTTGGGCAGCAAGTTTGTGAACGTGTGGCCAAGCACGTGATCGAAATCATTACAGAG
>DASVHQ010000412.1:0-1760 GCA_036382515.1 Polyangiales bacterium
TTGAGTACCACTGGCCGCCTGGTCGCCTTGGGCGGCACCCCGGGCCGTTCCAAACAGGTCGATGACCTTGGCGATGCTCTCCCGCTGCTCGACAGATGAGACCGTCGAGTAGTGGTGCTGCATCTGCTCGGTCAGGTGGCCACTGATACTCCGGGTGACGATCGACTCGACCTGCGCCCGGCGGGCGAGGTCGTTGAACGTCCGGCGCATTCCGCGCTGAGTGAATGCAAAGCCGAGCTTCATCTCGTCGCCCACCTCGGCGAAGGGCTTGTTGAGCACGGTGGGTGCTCGGAAGCCTCCCGTCGAAGCCGGAAAGAGCAGCTCGGATTCGCGCTGCGCATCCTCGGTCAGCTGCGTGTCGATGTGCCACTTGAGGACGCTCATCGCTTCCTCCGGTAGGTCGATCGCGTAGCGCCGCTTCTGTTTGGTCGTGTTCATGACCTCGGTGCCACGCGTCTGGGACCGGCGCACCAAGATGCGGTTCTTGTCCCAGAGCACGTCGGCGTACGGCCCGCTGCGGCGAAGCGGCCGCAGTGACGAGGGCCGAAGCCCCGTCACGAACCCGAGATACGTCATTGCGTAGTGCTGCGGATAGAGCTCGCGCAGCCTCTTGAGGAAGTCGCCCACCCGTTCGGCCGGCAAGGCGTTCGGTTCCTCCTCCGTGTACACAGCGTGTTCCGAGACATCGAAGTTCTCGACGCCCTCGGTCGCGATGCTTGGCAGAGCAAGCTCGCGCTTGGCGTGCTTCAGGACGACTCTCAGAATTGAAAGCCATCCGTTGGCGGTGGTGGGCGCGTAGTCTCCGGCCTCGATCAACACCGCCATGCCCGTCCGCCACGTCTCGACGTGGTTGACGTTCAACTTGTCGATGAAGATGTCACCGAAGCCAGGCACGAGCGCGCCCGCCTTCTCTCCGTGAGTGCCCGCGATCAGATGTTCGAGCGTGCTCTTCCATCGCGTGCGACCGGCGCTGCTCTTGATCTTGCCGCCAGGCGCCTTCTTGCGCTCGTACACGTCAGCCGCGTAGTCGGCGAAGCGCACGCTCGATCGTTGGGCTGAGACGTTGCCGTCCCGAACCCGCGTTCGCTCCTCCTCGAGCCAGCGCAGGGCCGTCAGCTCGTCGGCTCCGGGCATCACGCGCCGGATCTCCTTGAGCTTGCCCGTCGCTGAGTCGACGACTCGCGCACGCACCAGGTGACCTCCGTCCTTCCGTTTCCAGACGCCGGGCAACTTGGTCGGCTTGACCCAGCTGTTCCAGCGTTTCGTCCAAGTGTCGTTCTGTTTCTTCTTGTCCAAGTGCTTCTCCGTTAGTCGGAGGCGCATCCGGACGATCCACCGCAACGGTAGCACCGGATTGCCCACGCAGGAACCGATTGAGTTCGTCGACGTCCCACATCCACGTGCCGCGCCCGCCGCGCTTGCCGGCGGGTGCGAGTCGACCTTCAATCTTTGCTTTGCGGATCGCACCGGCCGTGCGGAAACCGCAGAACTTCGCGGCTTCCGCCGTCGTCAGAAGACGACGCGTTGGAACGACGTCGGTGCGTGCCTGCGAGAAGTGCGGATCGTACGCCATCGATTTCCTGTCTTGTTCACGTGAACGGGAAACTCAATTGCTCAAAAAACGCGGAAGGGCTCACCACTGAAAGAGTGGTTAGCCGTTGGTTTTCGGCCTCGGAGCTCGGCGAAGGCGCTCGACTGCTCATCCAAAGCAGCGCTGCCGCGGCGAGCACGACGATCGCGGCGGCCAGGACGCAGGTGAG
>DASVHQ010000413.1:0-2280 GCA_036382515.1 Polyangiales bacterium
TCAACGAGCCCTACCGCTTCGACGACGCGACCTGGGTGAGCTTCCGGCTCGCCGAGATCCTGCCGCTTCGCATCGACGTGAAGCAGAAGCTACTCGAGCTCACCGACGCGACGTTGCGCCTCGCGATCCTGCACAAGTTCCTGCGGCAGCAGAACCTGGTCTAAAACTGGTGTCAGAGACGAATTTTCGTCGTTTGAATATTCGTCTCTGACACCAGTTTCTCCAGGAGCCTGCGTATGGGCGAAGGCAGCGCCGCGCCGGCGAGGTCGTCGAGCGCGACCCAGGCCGCGGGCTTGCCCTGAGCAACTCGCGATGCCCTTGCGAGCTCGATGCGCCACGGCTGCACCTCGAGCGTGAAATGGGTGAAGGCGTGCTCGAAGGGCTCGATCGCATCGACGCGCGCGGCCTCCAGCCCCCACTCGCTCGCGAGCGCCTCGCGAGGCGAAGCCTCCGCATCCGCCTCCGGGAGGGACCAGAGCCCGCCCCAGATCCCGGCGGCGGGGCGCTTCTCCAGCAGTACCTTGCCACGCGAAATCACGACGAGCATCCCGATGCGCCTGCGCCGGACGGGCCCGCGCACGCGGCGCTGCGGAAGCTCGTCCACACGCTTCTCGATGCGCGCGATGCAGTCGGCGGCCACGGGGCACAGGAGACAAAGCGGCGCGCGCGGAAGGCACACGTTCGCCCCCAAGTCCATCATGCCTTGCGTGTAGCGCTCGATGCCGCGTGCGGGTAGCCGCGCCTCGGCCTCGCTCCACAAACGCGCCGTGACGGCCGCACTCGCCGGATCGCCGCCGATCCCCGCGTGGCGCGCGAGCACGCGGCGCACATTCCCGTCGAGGATCGCGCAACGCTCGCCGCTCGCGAAGGCAGCGATCGCCGCGGCGGTCGAACGGCCTACTCCGGGAAGCTGCACGAGCTCGGCCCGGAGCACCGGAAACACGCCCCCGGACCGCGCGACCACTTCCCGCGCGGCGCGGTGCAGGTTGCGCGCGCGCGCGTAGTAGCCCAGCCCGCTCCAGAGGGCGAGCACCTCGTCCTCGGGCGCGGCGGCAAGCGCGGCCACGTCCGGGAAGCGGGCGAGGAAGCGCTCGAAGTACGGGATCACGGTCGCCACCTGCGTCTGCTGCAGCATGATCTCGGAGATCCAGATGCGATAGGCGTCGCGCGTGGCCTGCCAGGGCAGGTCGTGGCGGCCGTGGAGCCGCTGCCACGCGACGACGCGCGAAGGAAACGGGCTGGGAGCGCGAGGCTTTCTCGCGGATGAAGGTCGTGCCATGGGCGTGCGGTTGTCCGCGGGAGGCGTTCCGGAGCCGTAGTCGTTTCGGAGGGGCTGGAGCGGGTGAAGGGAATCGAACCCTCGTCGTAAGCTTGGGAAGCTTCTGCTCTACCATTGAGCTACACCCGCACTGGGCAGGATTATAGCGAACGGGCGCATTGTGCCGTAGGCTACATCGCACCAGATGCCAAAAAGTGGCTTCGCGGGCAGCAAAGCGGTCGTAACAGAGCGTAGCGTCACGCGACGTCCCGCCCCAATTGCGCGACAATGATCGGTTGGCAGATGTGGGGCTTAAGCGGGAATCTCCGTAGCGACTGCTGGTCATAGCTTCTACGGACGCACGATGATAATAAGGTGCGCCTTTGCCTGCGCAACACGGAAGCGACATCGGGAACCCATGGCGGCACGGAAAAAACTGATCATGATACTGGCCGGCCTCGCCGGCCTCGCCGTCGTCGTCGGCCTGGTCGCGCAATACAACAAGGAGCCTCGCGCCGCAGTGCAAAAGACGTCCGCGGCAGTCCCTGTCAGCGCGGCGCAGATTGTCGCCAAGACGATGCCGGTACGCCTGATGGCGATCGGCAATGTCGAGCCGTTCACCACGGTCGCGGTCAAGGCACGCGTCGACGGCCAGCTCATCTCGGTCAAATTCAAGGAAGGCGACGAAGTTCGCCAGGGCTCGGTCATGTTCGAAATCGATCCTCGGCCGTTCGACGCCAGCCTCAAGCAGGCGCAGGCCAACCTTCTCAGGGACCGCGCACTTTACGAGCGCGCAAACGAGCAGGAGAAGCGCTACAAGGACCTGCTGGGAAAGAATTTCATTTCGCCGGACGCCTACGAGCAGGTACGCACCAATACCGCAACCGCTGCCGCGACGGTGAGCGGAGACGAGGCCGCGATCGACAGCGCCAAGTTGTCGATCGAGTACTGCACGATACGCTCGCCGGTCACCGGTTATGCAGGACGCATCCAGATCCAGCAAGGCAATCTGGTCAAGGCCA
>DASVHQ010000414.1:0-1659 GCA_036382515.1 Polyangiales bacterium
AGCGCTCTTGCACCGGCCGCGCATTCTGTTCCTCGACGAGCCTACGACCGGCCTCGATCCACAGAGCCGGCGCGCATTGTGGGAACGGCTGCACGAGCTGCGCGAGCGCGAGCAGCTGACGATCTTCCTGACGACGCACTATATGGACGAAGCCGAGAACTGCGACCGACTCGCGATCATCGACCACGGCAAGCTGATCGCCGAAGGCTCGCCCGAGCAACTGCGAAAGCGAGCCGGCGAAGAGCGTGTGCTGCTCGCCACCTTCAACGACGACGCGGCCGCTCGCGAGCTGCAAGCGCGCTTTGGCCTCGCAGCACAACCCACCGAACGCGGCCTCGAGCTGGCCGTGGAGAGCGCCGAGAAGTTTCTCGCCCAGCTCGCTGGCTTTCCGGTGCCGCTGCTGCGCTTCAGCGTGCAGCGACCGACGCTCGAGGACGCGTTCATCGCGCTGACTGGGCACTCCATTCGGCCCGACGAAGCCTCGAACCGCGACCTGCTGCGGCGGACCGTGCAGATGCGGAGGCGATCGTGAACGAGCTGGAAGCCATGTGGGCGCTGACCTGGCGCGATCTCGTGCGCTTCGTGCGCGACCGCGCGCAGGTGCTGGGCGCCTTCGCGCGCCCGATGCTCTGGCTCGTCTTCATGGGCAAAGGCCTCGGCGCCTCCGTGAGAACGGTGAGCGGCGTCGACTACTCGCACTTCGTGTTCGCGGGCGCCATCGCCATGTCCGTGCTGTTCGGCGGCATGTTCCAAGGTGTCACCATCATCTGGGACCGCGAGTTCGGCTTTCTCAAGGAAGTGCTGGTCGCGCCGATCGCGCGTGTGACCATCGTCTTGGGCAAGACGCTCTCGGGCACCGTCGTCACGGTCGTGCAGGGCTGCCTGACCGTGATCTTCGCGCCGCTGGTCGGATTGCAGCTTACGCCTGTGACGCTGCTGGGCCTGCTCGGCGCCATCACCCTACTCTCGCTCGGCATCACCGCGCTGGGCGTGGTGGTCGCGACGCGCATGCAAACCTTCGAGGGCTTCGGCGTGATCTCGAACTTCGTCATCCTGCCGCTGTACTTTCTCTCGGGCGGCGTCTTCCCGGTCGATCGACTGCCGATGTGGATGGCCGTGCTGGTGCGCGTAAACCCCGTGACCTACGGCGTGGACCTGATGCGCCACGCCCTCGACCAGCCGGTGGTGTTCAGCACAGGCCTGGACCTGCTCGTGCTCTGTGGCTTTGCAGGCGCGATGATCGCGCTCTCGCTCGCCTGGTTTCGCCGCGAGTAGCCGCGGCCGCAGTCACGCGGCTCAGAGCGTTTTCCACCTGACGCGGCGCCGTTGAGGGCGCGAATGGTCAGAGGTTCGTCAGCGTCGTTTGTGTTTCTGTTCTTGGTCGAGCATGCCGAGTACGTCTCGGACACTGCGCGAGGGGCCGTTGCGAGGCAGGTGCTCTTGGTAATGGAACGCCCACTTTGCAGATACGCCGGCGTGTTGCGCTAGCGTTTCGATGCTGCCGCTGGCGCCCCTGGTGGCTTTCAAGAAGGCAACGCGGCCCGTGAGCACCACGTCGTCGAGTTGGCAGTCGCACGAGAGCTTCAAGTGGCTCCGAAAGGTGCGCCAGGCCTGCATGGCCATGCGTTGCGAGAGTCGTTGTTGGCTGCCGTGGTGATA
>DASVHQ010000415.1:0-2620 GCA_036382515.1 Polyangiales bacterium
GAAACTCCAACAACACGGACGCTTGCACCAACGCCTGCACCCTGCCGGGCGGCAAGTGTGGAAACGGCAGCGTGGACCCCGGCGAGCAGTGCGACGACGCAAACACCGTCAACACCGACAGCTGCACCAACGCCTGCAAGAGCGCAGTCTGTGGAGACAGCATCGTGGGGCCCGGCGAGGAGTGCGACGACGCAAACACCGTCAACACCGACGCCTGCACCAACACCTGCACCAACGCCCGCTGCGGCGACGGGATCGTCGGCCCGGGCGAGCAGTGCGACGACACAAACACCGTCAACACCGACGCCTGCACCAACGCCTGTGCCAACGCCCGCTGCGGTGATGGGATCGTGGGCCCCGGTGAGGAATGCGACGACGGAAACTCGATTGACACCGACACTTGCACCAACGCCTGCAAGATCTTCGTGAGCACGCTGTGCGGCAACGGGGCCCCGGACCCCGGCGAGGAGTGTGACGACGGAAACAAGATCAACACCGATGCCTGCTCCAATACGTGCCTGAGCAACATCTGTGGCAACAACCGGGTCGACCCCGGCGAGACCTGCGACGGCAGCGCGGCTGGCGCGGTGCCGTTCGGCCTTGGTCAGAGCTGTGCAGCCGACTGCCTCTCCGTGACGGACAACTGCCTGGCCTGCGAGGTGGCCAACTGCACCGACTACCTGGGCGCAGGCGTCGACCTCGTGGCGGGCTGCTACCACGATCCGAACCCCACGTTCGTGCAGCAGTGCGTCGACGCGGTCGACTGCGCGCGCACCAAGAACTGTGCTTACACCGCGCGCGGCGCCGAGCAATGCTATTGCGGCAGCGCATCGTCCGCGCAGTGTCAGCTGGGCACCGGGATCGACGGGGCCTGCAAGACGCAGTTCGAGACCGCCGCCGGTAGCAGCAGCGCGCAGGTCGTCACCGGTCACTTTGGCGATCGCAGCCTGCCCATCGGCAACGCCGTGTTCATGCTGCAGTGCGACCGCGACTTCTGCGGCGCGCGCTCCGCCTCCGGGGCCCCGACGCAGTGCGTCCCGTGACCAAGGCCGCGGGTCGACCACTTCGCGAGAAGGTCACCGGTTCTTGCTGCACTCGTCACACGATTGCCCAGCTGGCGTGGACTAATGTCCGCCGAGGCCCCGCGTGCCGAAGCACAGGCTGTGACTGCGACGTACGACAGGGAATTTGCAGATGAAAGAACTGGTCACCAAGAACGCGGGACTGCGCGAAAGAGACTCGAGGCTGCTGCTGGTCACGGTTTGCAGCGCGCTCTGCATGCTGGCGGCGTGTTCGGGCAAGTCGCAGGTGGCCTCGAATGACAACGTCGCGCAGGCCGTGCAGCAGACGGTCAACAGCGCCACCGAGCCGTCGAAGGCGCCGGCCGCCGCAAACGCACCCAAAGAGACCTGCGCGCAGTGCGAGCAGCGGCTGTGCCGCAACTTCCGCGGCTCGGGAGTGGACCTCGTGGCCGGTTGCTACGAAGACGCGGACAAGGCCAAGGTTGCGGCGTGCAGCGCGGCCGTGGCCTGCGGTCGCCAGAGCAAGTGTGGCTTCACGCAGCGCGGCGCAGAGGAGTGCTATTGCGGCACCGCCTCCACCGAGAACTGCGCCAAGGGCACGGGCATCGACGGCCCATGCAAAGCGCAGTTCGAGGCGGCCGCCGGGACGAGCGATGTCGAGCGCGTCACGACGGGCTTCGGCGAGCGCAAGCTGGCGCTGGGCAACGCGGTGTTCATGCTGCAGTGCGACCGAGACTTCTGCAAGGACGCGTGCGCCCCGTGAGGTGTGGACGGGTCGCCGTGAGCGGCGTGAGGGTCGTGGCTTCTGCCTGTGAGTGGAGTACGTCGAGATGACAAAAGCGAGATCGACCTTCGTGCGTGGTGCAGTGTTGTCCGTGGTCCTCGGGCTGACGAGCCTCACGGCCGTCGGCCCCGCCCACGCCGAGCCGCAGCTGCTCGCCAGCCAGTTCAAGGTGAATCAGGCCGAGCCTGAGTCCAGCGTCCCAACGCCCGAACAAGCCATGAGGAAGCCTCTGGAAATGGGCTATTTCCTGATGGACCTTGCGGAGCTCGCGCAGCGAGCCGAGCAGAAGAGCGACTACCCGGCCGCCATCCGCTTCTATCGCGCCATGGCCAAGGCCGTACCCGATCGCAGCATCGCGTTCTCCAAGCAGTGCGCAGCGTATCAGGCGCTCGGCAACCGCAAGAATGCGCTCGAGACCTGCCAGGCGGCGCTCGGACTGCTCGGCAGCACGGCCGAGGACTACGCGCGGTTTGTCAACGTGATGGTCGAAGGCAACACGCCGTTGTCGGCCACGAACATCGCCGACGTCGATGCTGTCGTCGCACACCTCCAGCAAGAAGCGAAAGACCGGCCCGAGGTGGTGCAGCTGTCGGCAGAGCTCGCCTGCAAGCTCGCCATGCGCCTGGCAGATGACACGCGCATGCGCGCCTGCACGCAGCGCCTGGAGAAGCTTGCGCCAGCGGCGGCCACGACGTTCACGTTCCGCTGGGCGCGGGCGATGCAGCTGCACGACAGCTCGCAGGTGCGTCAGATCATTGGCGAGGCCAGCCGTGCGGGGCTGCCGCCCGCGTTGATCGCGCACATGAACGACGGA
>DASVHQ010000416.1:0-8018 GCA_036382515.1 Polyangiales bacterium
CCGACCACGTTCCACATGTAGATCACGCCGGTCATGGTAGCCGCCATGCCTGCGATCATCGTGTTGACTGCAACGATACCGATGCGACCATCGCCACCCGCGAGCGAGCTGCCGGCGTTGAACCCGAACCAGCCGAACGCCAGGATGAAGGTGCCGATCTGCACCATCGGGATGTGGTGCGGCAGGATCGGGTTGATCTTGCCATCCTTGCCGTACTTGCCGATACGCGGGCCGATCAGCAGCGCGGTGATGAACGCGAGGGCACCGCCCTGCAGATGCACGACACCTGACCCGGCGTAGTCGACGGCGCCGTGGCCAAGGCCGGATCGATAGCCAAGCTGCGCGAGCCAGCCGCCGCCCCACACCCAGCAGCCGAAGATCGGATAGATCAGCCCACCGATGAGGATGCTGAAGAGGAAGAAGCTCTTGAAGCTCCAGCGCTCGGCGCAAGCACCTGTGACGATCGTGGCCGTCGTGTCCATGAAGACCATCATGAACAAGAACAGCACGATGGCCGCGGCGTCGTAGCCGTTGCCCGAGAGGAAGAACCCGGTGGTGCCGAACAAGCCCCAGCCGTGGTCACCGTTCACTGCAGAGCCGATCGTGAACATCGAGTGCAGCGTGGGCGTGCCACCGAGCGTGACCGGTCCGCCGATGGCGGTACCGTTCAAGCCTCCGCACATCAGTGCGAAACCACACACGAAGAACCCGAACATGCCCAGCGCGTACACCATGAAGTTCATCGAGATGGTGTGCGCCGCGTTCTTCGCGCGGATCAGACCGGTCTCCACCATGGCGAAGCCCGCTTGCATGAACATGACCAGGAAGCCGGCGATCAACGTCCACATGAAATTGACCGAGAAGAGGCTGTGCGAGGCCGACTGCGCGACCGCGTCGACCGCCGCCGAAACCTCAGCCGGCGTCGCCTTCTCGGGATCGAGCTTGGTGTAGCCCGGCACCGTGTACGCCGTGGGCGTCGTCTGGAAAGCGCCCGTGGTGTCGGGAGCCGGGTCGTCGGCGAAGGCCGCGGTGGTGGTGCCGAGACCGAGCAGTGCGACCGTGGTCACCGCCAGCCATCGACGCCGGGTTGGATGAGACAGGAACGTTAGCATCGTCTACCTCGTTGCAATTTCTAGTTGTGTTTCGTGACACGCCCGCAAGATCCGGCGTCGTGTGTTTGGAATCGGAGAAGTTGCCATCCAGCACGTCGCAAAGAATTCCTTCGTCACCTCTTCAGCCCGGCAGTGCCGACCGCTCGATCTTCCGCTTCAGGCGCGCGGCCCAGCCCGCACCCAACAGCGACGCGAGCTGCATGGTCAGGAAGAACACGGCGACGGCCGACCAGCGATGGGTGTTGACGAACACCGCGTACTCGATCGCCACGATCCCCGCCTGTACCCCCCAAAACGACCTCTTGTACTGTTCCCACATGCCGCCCTCGTTGGTGATTGTGCGACTCTCAGTGCACACGACATGAGTTAGCCAACTCATGTTTCAGAAAGTTTTCCGGTCGGAGATCGCTGCGTAAAAGCGTTAAGACATCGTAAAGAAACCTCACAAACTGCCCGATTTGTGTCCTGCGTGTTGCGCGATCGGCTCCGGTGCGATGCCTTCCGACCCGTGCCGGAAGTCGTAGGTGGCGCAGAGCCGCTGACGCGCCGAGTGGCTTCGGCCGTGCGATTCGCGCTCCGCGCGAGCCCGCGTCCATCCGCAATGCAGTTCGAGCAGGCAACCGCACGACAGTCCTGGGAGGACGCGCCCCTAAGGGCCCGACGCGAAACAAGTCGATCGGTTCGGCGTTGAGGCGCCCCGGAAGCAAGGCGCGAATTCGATGGAATACTCCCTGTATTTCAAGGCTTCGCAACGCTGCTGTCGGGGATGGATCGGCGTCGAGGCGACCGAGTTGTTTCGCGTCGGGCCCTTAGGGTCGGCGACGATGCGAGAATCGGACGCGACAGCTGCAACAGGGCAAACGGGGAGCTCGGCTACGTCACCGTAGCTCGCGCACGGGGCCTTAAAACAGAACGGGGCCGAGCGCGACGATGCGCTCGGCCCCTCCACTCGGTCAACCGGGGCTAGGGCTCCGTCTTGGTATGGTGGCTTCCACCGCCCGTGCTGGCGAGCGAGAAGTCCGGGTAGCCCATCGAGCCCATCTCTGGACCATCGAGCCCTTCGAGCTCGGTCTCGGCGCTGACGCGGATCGGCGTGATCAGGTTGCTGATCTTGAACCACGCGTACGCCATCACGAAGCCGAAGACCACCAGTACGACACAGTCGATGCTCTGCATCACGAGCTGCGAGGCATCACCGTACAGAATGCCGCGCACGCCGTCGGACCCGTATTGCTTCACGAACGCATCGCGCACGACGCCGTTCCAACCGGCTCCGTACGCGCCGTTGGCGAAGATGCCAACCGACAGCACGCCCCACAGGCCGTTGACCCCGTGCACCGAGATCGCACCGACCGGATCGTCGACACCCCGATTGTCGAAGAACGCGACGCTCACGACGACGAGCACGCCAGCGACGGCGCCGATGACGGCGGCAGCCCACGGGTCGACGAATGCGCAGGGCGCCGTGATGGCGACCAGACCCGCGAGCATGCCGTTCACCATCATCGACGGGTCGGGCTTCATGCCCTTGGCCATCATGTACAGCATCGAGGCCGCAGCGCCGGTGGCGCTCGCCAAGAGCGTGTTGACGACGATGAAGCTGATGCGCAAGTCCGTGCCGGAGAGCGTCGAGCCCGGGTTGAAGCCGAACCAGCCGAAGGCAAGGATGAAGCAGCCGACGATGGCCATCGGGATGTGGTGGCCGGGGATCGCCTGCGGCTTGCCGTCGATGAACTTGCCGATGCGCGGACCAATGACGATCGCGCCCGCCAGGCCGATGACACCGCCCATGGCGTGCACGACGCCTGAGCCCGCGAAGTCGACGGCTCCATGACCAAGCTGCCAGTTGACGCCGCCTTGAGCCAGCCAGCCGCCGCCCCAGACCCAGTTGGCGTAGATGCAGTACGGCAGCGCAATCCAGCAGCCGTAGAGCACGAAGTTCTTCCACGCCCAGCGCTCGGCCATGGCCCCGGTGGGGATCGTGGCCGTGGTGTCGAAGAACACCATCATGAAGAAGAACAGCGTGAGCACGCCGGTGTCGCCGACGCCGTTGAGGAAGAAGCCGGTGGTGCCCAAGACGCCGTATTTGCCTGCGAGCGTAATGCCGTGGTTGAGCACCGACGTGCCAGGCCCGAGCGACGAGTACCAGCCCGGCGGCACAGGCCCGTTGAACCAGTTGCCCCAGCCCAGCGCGAAGCCGTAGACCCAGAAGCCGAGCAAGCCGAGCGGGTAGATCATCATGTTCATGGCCATGGTGTGCGACGCGTTCTTAGCGCGGCACATGCCGGTCTCGACCATGGCGAAGCCCGCCTGCATGAACATGACCAGGAAGCCCGTGATGAGGGTCCAGATGATGTTGATCGAGAACATGTTGTGGGCGATGCGATCGTACAGATCGGTCGGTCCAAGTGCGCTGGGCACGTCGCCCTTGCCGTCGCCCGCTGGCGTGGCCCACACGCCTGCCGCCGCGCCAGTTGGATCGGGCCATGCCGGCGGCTTGCCTTTCTCGTTAGCACCCGAAAAGTAGGCAGGAACGGCCGGCGCTGCGGCTGGTTCGTCGGCGGATACGAAGCTGGGCAGCGTAATGCTGATCGCCAGCAGACTCGAAGCGAGCCATCGATGTTTCCGGGTCATGCGAGAAGTCCCTTCCATTTGGCGTGACTACTGACAGCCTTAGCCAAGCGATGTTTCAGTCGGGTTTCTTGCAGGGGTTCAAACGGTAAAAGCGTCGTGGCGACGAGCGCAACGAGGGCGCAATCGACCGCGCGCGCGCAGGACCGCGATGCGTGCTGCTGTCGCCTGCTCGTGTGGTTTGACCCCGCCTGCCACGCTTCTCACGGTTGCGCTGGACACGCGCCGATGGGCAGGCCTCGCAACCTCCAAGTGGAGTCGGCTGGTGGCTGCGATGCGCTCCGGCAGACGGGAGCCTGACACCGCGCTGCCGCCCAGTGCACGCGACGATGGCGCAAGCGACTCGCTTCAGTGACCCACGTGTGGACTGACGCTCACTCGCTCGGCGGCAGGCGGCTGAAGCTCCACTTCAGTGCCGGCGGCGTGACCACGGTGGTCACGATGACCATCACGACCACCGCCGAGTATGCCGCGTGGTTCACCACCGCGACCCCACCGACGGTCAACGTCATGCCGATGTTCGCGAAGATCAGGCCCACCTCGCCGCGCGGGATCATGCCGATGCCCACGGTCAGCCGGTCGACGCCCTTGCCGATCACACCGAAGAAACAGGCTTGTTTCCCGACGATGGCGCAAAGTGTGAGCGCCGCTGCGAGACCGAACACGCCAGGTTGGGTGAACGAACGCAGATCGGTGTGCATGCCCATCAGCACGAAGAAGATGGGCACCAGAAACGATGAGATCGGCTTCACCAGCTCTTCGAGCCCGTGCTCCCCGCGGTCCGTGAAGTCCTGGTAGTGAACTTGCTCGAGGATCAGGCCTGCGGCGAAAGCGCCGACGATCGGTGCCAGACCGATCTTGCTCGCAAGCCAAGCCAAACCGAAACAGAACGAAAGGCCAACGGCCAGGAGCACGCCGCGTGCACGCAGCTTCGAAGCCAGGGCGAACAGCCGCGGCGACACGCGCAAGCCGAGCAAGAGCGAGCCCACCAGAAACACCACGGCCTTCACGAGAATCAGGCTGACGTCGACGTACGACAGGGACCCGCCGCTGTCGGCGGCAGCCAGCACCCCAATGACGACGGCCAGCACCACCAGGCCCATCACGTCGTCGATCACAGCGGCGCCGAGGATGATGCGTGCTTCCTGGCTCTGTGAACGCTTGAGGTCCTGCAGCACGCGCGCCGTGATGCCTACGCTGGTCGCGGTCAGCGTGGCGCCAAGGTAGACGTGGACGTAGACCGAGGCGTGGGGCAAGAGCATGCTGCTAGCCGCCCAACCGAGCGCAAAGGGAGCGATCACGCCCACCGTCGCGACCACGAACGACGACAGGCCCACCTTCATCATCTGCGCCACGGTGGACTCCAGGCCCACCTCGAAGAGCAGGATGATCACACCCAGGCGCGAGAGCATGTCGATGGTCGCGTCGGTCTTGATCGGCTCGGCCGCCAGCACACCCATGAGCGAAAGGTTGCCCAAGAGCACGCCCGCCACGAGCTCGCCGAGCACCGCGGGCTGACCGATTCGCGTGGCCAGATCGCCGCCGAGCTTGGCGGCCAGCAGGATCACGGCGAGGTACAACACGACCGCGGCGATCGGGTCGGCGTGCTCGCCCCCCGCATCGGCGTAGGCAGGCACCGCCACCGCAAGCAGCACGCACACGCAGGGAAGCAAGCGCAGCAAGTGTCGAGTCATGGCGTACGATCCGTCAGGCAAGGGGCCGGCGCAAACCGTGTGGCCCACCACGAGGTTTCCGGCACTAACACACAGTGGGGACCCGTGCCAAAGCGCGGCCCTGGTGCGAGCCTAGCCGCCGGTTGTTTCGAGCTGACTACAGCCGCGCTTCCGAAGCCGTCACGGGGGGCGGCAGCGGTCACGGGTGCGAAACAGGCGGCGCCGGCAACCTGCCCGACTTGCGCAGCCCGAGCACCCACAGCGGCCACAGCGTCAGCGCCACCACGGCCGCGACCGCAGCAAAGCCACGGCTCACCCCGCCCCAGGACAACAGCAAGCCCCCGAGCGGGAAGAACACCACGTACCAGATGGAGCCGAGCAGCGACTCGAGCGAGACGATCGACGCGCGAACCGTGTCGGGCACCCAGCCTTGCAAGCGTAGGTTGACTGCGTTGCGAAACAGCACGTGGCCCGCACCGATCAGCACGAAAACCCACGAGCCGAGCAGCGGCTGGCCGAGCATCCAGGCAAGCGCCGCCGCGAGAAACGCGAGCGGCAGACCGAAGCTCACCAGAGCGAGCAGCCCACTGACGCGCCCGGGCGTCACACTCACCCACGCCGACAGCGGCATGGTGAACGCCTGCAAGAGTGAGATCGAGCCCACCGTGACACCCATCGACGCAAGCGAGGCACCGCTGTCGATCAAGTACGTCTGCGTCACCCAGTAGCTGAACACGAAGTACGTGTTGCCCACGCCCCCGAGCAACATCAGGGCCTGCACGTGACCATTCTTGCGCGCCTCGGCCAGGCTCTCTTTCAGCACCGCCACGATGCTGCGCTCGCGCACGGTCACGGCCGGCTCGCGCAAGCCGAGCAGCGCCACCGTGCCCAGCACGCTCATCAGCGACGAGAGCCAGAACACCGAGGCCGGCTTCCACGCATACAAGCTTCCGCCGCTGAAGGCGGCGGCCGCGATCGCCAGCACGTTGAAGAAGCGCAGCCGCGCCAGCGCCGTGCCGTAACGATGCGCCTGCCCGATGTCCTCGAGGTGCGCGTGCAAGAGGGCCGTGTCCGCGCCCGTGCGAAATGCGGTGGCCGCACCGATCAAGAGCTGCGCCGCACACAAGCTCCACACCGAGCTCGGCAGAAAGAACAACAAGATCGCCAGCGCCTGCAGCACCCCCGAGAACACCATGCTGCGCTTGCGCCCCACCCAGTCGGCAAACAACCCGGATGGATACTCCGCGACTAGGTTCCCCATCGACACCAGAGCGATGATCGACAAGGACAGCGCGCGCGGCTTGCGCACGCCGGCCTCGCCGAGCGTTTGCTCCATGTGATGGAGCAAGACCGGCACGTAGAAGAAGAGCCGCGCGATGAACGCGTGGACGTAGATGCGCAGCTCTCTCGATCCAGCCATCAGAGCAGCGTGCGGATCTTCGCGACGATGCTGTCCGAGTCCAGGCCCTGGTGGGTCATCTGCTCCCACAGCCCGCCGCCGCCGATGCGCCGGCTGCCGAGGCTCGCGTACTTCGGTGACAGACCGCGCGACAAGAGCCAGCTGCCGTAGCGCGCGCCCAGGCCCGTCTTGTCGCTCTGGCTCTCGACCACCAGCACGAACGCGGTCTCGCCCGCGCGTAGCATCGTGGTCTCGTCGATCACGTTGAGCGTGGGCTTGTTGATCAGGCCCACGTCCAGGCCCTCGGCGCGCAACTGCTCGACCGCGTCGAGGCTGCGGTAGAGCATCTCGCCGTAGCTCACCACGTAGCCACGCGTGCCGCGACGGATGATCTCATCCTTGGTCGGGTCGAACGCATAGCCCTCGCCGAAGAACGGCTTGCCCTTGTCGTCGAGGATGTCGGGCACCTCGGAGCGCGTCGAGAACACGAAGCGCAGGCCGTGATCGGCCCAGATCTTCTTCACCACGGCGCGCATCTGGTGCTGGTCGGCGGGGAAGTACAGCCGCGTCTTGTCGCCTTCTGCCAGGCCGTTGTCGGCGAAGAAGTTGTTGATGCCGAAGTGGCAGGTGTTGTCAGCCATGTCGTCGACACCAGCGTGCGAGAAGTGCGACAGCACGTTGGCGTCGTTCAGGCGCGCCATCGTGATCTCGCTGATCAACATCTCGAGAAACGCCGAGAACGTGCCGAACACGCCCTGCTTGCCCGGCTGCATGCCGAAGCCCGCACACGCCGAGAAATTGCCGCGTTCCATGATGCCGCCCGAAACGTAGACCTCGGGCGCGACCTTCTTGATGTGCGTGAGCCCGCACGAGCCCTCGAGATCGCTGTCGATCACGATGACCTGCGCCTTGCGCTGCTCGGGCGTCAGGGGTGTGAGGATCTCGGCCACCGCCTGGCCGAAGACCTCGCGATTCTTGCCCATCGTGCTGCTGCTGCCGTGGTGTCCGGTGGGCCGCTTGGGCTTTTGCACCTTCTTCAGGTACTCGACCGCCGCCGTCTGGCCGCGCGCGCCGAGGTAGTCGATGGCCGTCTGCACCTTGACCACGTCGTGGCCCTTGGGGCTGCCCTCGATGCCCGGCACGCCCGGCGCCATCTTGCGCTTGTTCACGAGCGCCACCGGCCCGCTCTTCTTGAGCGCCGCC
>DASVHQ010000417.1:0-9660 GCA_036382515.1 Polyangiales bacterium
CCAGCAGCAGCGGCGCGAAGCGAATGACCCAGCGGAAGATCGGCGTGTGGTCCACAAACACGCCGCGCTCCTCGAGCATCTCTTCGAGGTCCCGGTAGCTCAGGCCGTATCGCAGGTACCAACGCACGCATTGCAGGATGACGTCCGTAGGGAAGCGGTACCCTTTGAAGCGCATCGGCTGGGCCTACAACGACTAGCCCAAAAGCGCGCTAATGCAACAGAACCCGCACGAGCTTCGCTTAGCACACAGTGCTCTACTCGGCACCGAAGCCCGGCACCGTCTCGCGCGCCAGCCGCTGCTTCATGCGCTTTTCGATCACGCGAAAGTGCTGTTCCTCGGCGTCGCAGATCAACGAAATCGCCACGCCACTCTTGCCTGCGCGCCCGGTCCGACCGATGCGATGGATGTAGTCGTTGGGCGAGCCGGCAGCTCGAAATTCACCACCGCCGGCAGCTCCTCGATGTCGATGCCGCGCGCCGCGAGATCGGTGGCGATCAACACGCGCAGCTTGCCCGTGCGGAATTCCGCAAGACCGCTGCTGCGCTTTTGCTGACTCTTGTCGCCATGGAAGACCGCAGCACGAATGTCGGCCTGGTTCAGCTTCTCACCCAGCTTGTCGCCTGTCTTCTTGGCGCTCACGAACACCAGTACCTGGCGCAGCTCGTTTTGCTTGATCAAGTGGATCAGCGCGGCGGCCTTGCGCTCGGCCGGCACCGTGTACACGTGCTGCTCGATGCGCGGCTCGGCGTCACCCACCACGTCGATCTCGACCGGCTCGTGCAGCAGCGGCTGCGTCAGCTGCGTCAGCTCCTCCGGAAACGTCGCCGAAAAGAGCAGGTTCTGACGCTGCGCCGGGAGCAAGGCGAGGATCTCCGTCAGCTCGTCGCGAAAGCCGAGGCTCACCATGCGGTCGGCCTCGTCGAGCACGAGGGCACGCAGCTGGTCGAAGTGCAGCGCGTTCTGCCGGTGCAGGTCGAGCAGCCGCCCCGGTGTGGCCACCAGCACGTCGACGCCCCCGCGTAGCGCCATCATCTGTGGGTTGATCGAGACCCCGCCGTAGACCGCCAGCCCGCGGATGCGCACCGGCAGCTGCTGGCAGAAGCCAGCGAGCACCTCGCTGATCTGCGCCACCAGCTCGCGCGTGGGTGCGAGCACGAGCGTGCTCACGGCGTTGCCGCGCCGTGCGCCGACAGCCTGCGCGGCTCGCGCATCACACAAACGTTGCAAGAGCGGCAGACCGAACGCCGCCGTCTTGCCCGAACCGGTCTGGGCGCGTGCGCGCACGTCGCGACCGGCCAGCACGGCGGGAATGGCAGCTGCCTGCACCGCCGTGGGCTGCTGATAGCCAGCAGCTCGCACCGCGGCGAGCGTGTGCACGCCCAGGCCAAGATGCTCGAATGAAGCCAGCGAAGCAGCTGCGGTAATAGCCATGTCCAGGCAACCGCGCGCACCATAGATCAAGTACAGTCCCGCCGGCGAATGCCTTCCAACACCGATTTTGCCTCCCTGCCCCTTTTGCCTGCTCTGGTCGAGAGCGTGGCTAGCCTCGGATACGCGCAGATGACGCCGATCCAGGCGCAGGCGCTGCCTGCCATGCTGGAAGGCCGCGACGTGATTGCGCAGGCCAAGACGGGCAGTGGCAAGACCGCCGCCTTCGGCTTGGCGCTGCTGCAGAGGCTGCAAACCAATCTGTTCGACGTGCAGGCGCTCGTCATCTGCCCCACGCGCGAGCTCTCGGACCAGGTCGGTCGCGAGATTCGCGCGCTCGCGCGCAACACACCCAACGTGAAACTGCTCACGCTCTGCGGCGGTGTGCCGATCCGGGCGCATCGTGAATCGCTGGAGCATGGCGCGCACATCGTGGTGGGCACCCCCGGGCGGCTGCGTGCCCTGCTGGAGAAAGAGCGCCTCAGCCTGCGCGCGCTCAAGGTCCTGGTGCTCGACGAAGCCGATCGCATGCTCGAGATGGGCTTCGAGGACGACCTGCGCGCCATCATGAAATACGCGCCCGTGGGCAGACAGACGCTGCTCTTCTCGGCCACGTACCCCGAGGCGATCCAGGAGATCAGCGCGGGCTATCAGCGCGACCCCGTGCGACTGACCGTGGATGCCGTGGTCGATGCGAGTCAGCTCGAGCAACTGGCGTTTGGGGTGGGCGTGAGCGCCAACGACCGCACGCAGGCCGTGCTCGCGCTCGTCACGCACTATCGGCCGCAGTCCACGCTGGTCTTCTGCAACACCAAGGAAGAGTGCAACAACCTCGCGCGCGCGCTGCGTCATGGCGGCGTGCACAGCCTGGCCCTGCACGGCGACCTCGAGCAACGCGAGCGCGACGAAGTGCTGGTCGTGTTCGCAAATCACAGCTGCTCGGTCCTGGTCGCGACCGACGTCGCCGCCCGTGGCCTCGACATCCCGGATCTCGAGTGCGTGATCAACTACGAGCTTTCGCCCGACCCGAGCGTACACCTGCATCGCGTGGGCCGCACCGGTCGCGCAGGCAAGCAGGGCCTGGCCTTGAGTCTCTACCGCGCCGACGACACCTACAGGTTGCAGCGCATCGAACAAGGACTGCCAGCGCCACTGAAACGCGCGAAGCTTCCCAAGCTCGCCGCTGACGGCGGCAGCCCGCCCCAGCCCAGCATGGTGACGCTACGCATCGAAGGTGGGCGCAAGGACAAGCTGCGCCCCGGCGACATCCTGGGTGCACTCACCGGCGAAGGCGGCATCGGCGGCGCGCAAGTGGGCAAGATCCAGGTCACGGAGCTGCGCACCTACGTCGCGGTGAGCCGCGAGATCGAAGAGCGCGCTCTGACGCAACTGCAAGCGGGCCGGATCAAGAAGCGCAAGTTCAGGGTGAGCAAAGTCGCTTCGGGCTGAGTCGGTGCCGTGCCCATGCGTGCAACCAAGATCGCAGCGGCCTTGGGCGTTTTGGGCATGTTGCTCTTGGCCCAACACTTTGGGCTCTGGCAGCTCTTTGCCGAGCCGGTGCGCATGAAGCAGACGCTGCTCGCGGCGGGCCCGTGGGGTTATGCAGCGTTCATCGGCGCCTACACCTTGCTCCAACCCTTCGGTCTACCGGGCACCGTGTTCATCATGGCGGCGCCGCTGATCTGGCCGTGGCCCGTAGCCTTCGCGCTCTCCATGGTGGGTACGATGGCCGCCAGCGTGGTGGGCTTCGTGTTCGCGCGCTTCGTGGCAGGTGACTTCATGCAAGCGCGGATCCCCGCTCGCTTCAGACGCTACGATCAGGCGCTCGCACGGCACGCCTTCGGGACCGTGTTCTGGATGCGTTTGGTGTTCTGGATGCCGCCCTGGCTGCACGCCTTCTTCGGCGTGTCCGCCATCGGCTTCGGCACGCACTTCTGGGCGTCGCTGGCCGGCTACGTGCCGCCGCTTCTGCTCGTCAGCTACTTCGGGCAACAGCTCTTCGATGCCCTGCGTCACGCGCCCGCCGCGCTGTGGCTGTGGCTCGGGCTCGGCGCGCTACTGCTCACCGCTGCCGTGACGCTCATCCGACGCCGCGCTGCCTGAGCGCGAGACACGCTGATCTCGAAGCGTGCCAAAGCGCTCAACATCCCACCAGCCGCGTTCGCCTGCCAACCGGCACGACCACGCGAGCCTGCCACGCCGCTCGCCGTCGCTAGGAGCCGCCGCCAGGGGGGGTAGCGGCTCAGGCGGGTGACGCGGCGCGGGGCGGCTGGCAGACTGGGCACATGCTTAATGCTGGCTATCGCCTGCGATCGTCACCGGCGCAGGGTCGGGCATCGGTCGCGAGATTGCGTGGAAGCTCGCCGCCGAGGGGGCCGCGGTGGTTGCCTCCGACTTGAACGAGAGCGGTGGTCGACAGACCGTGGCGCGCATCGAGGAGCAGCGCGGCCGGGCGATCTTCATCAAAGCCGACACCTCGAGCCCAAAGGACGGCGAGTCGTTGGTTGCGGAGGCCATCAAGGTGTTCGGCGGCCTGCACATCGCAGTGAACAACGCCGGTATCGGCGGTCCGTCGGCGCCGGTTGGGGAATATCCCATCGAAGGTTGGGACAAGGTGCTCGCCGTCAATCTTTCGGGCGTGTTTTATGGGATGCGGTACCAGATCCCCGCGATGCTCAGCGCCGGTGGAGGGTCCATCGTGAACGTCGCCTCGGTGCTCGGACAGGTTGGCTTTCACAACGCGCCCGCCTACGTGGCTGCCAAGCACGGTTTGGTCGGGCTCACTCAGAACGCGGCGCTCGAGTACGGCCTCAAGAAGATCCGCGTGAACGCGGTCGGTCCAGGCTTCATCAAGACCCCGATGCTCGACGGCAAACTCACTGCCGAGGCTCTGACGGTGATCGAAGGACTGCACGCGCTCGGCAGGCTCGGCGAGTCGGCAGAGGTCGCCGAGCTGGTGTTGTGGCTCTGCTCGGACAAGGCGTCGTTCGTGACTGGCTCGTACTACGCCATCGACGGCGGCTATTTGGCCCAATAGGGGTCGGGCCTGCTGATTCTCGGCGCCTGTGGGGCGACATTGCGAGCTGCGCGGTGCAGCTCACGTGCAGTTTCGGGGTTACACTCGGTGCCGTTCATGCCCAACAGCACGTCGTGGTTACGCCGCCCGTCCGTATGGGGCTCGCTGTTCGTCGTGCTCGCTGCCGGCGGCTTCTTCGGCGCGCGTGCGCGTGGGCCGCGCGTACCGGTAGTACGCGTCGCGCGTCACGACCTCGAGCAACACCTGGTTGCAAGTGGGCGCGTGATGGCACCAGCGAAGCTCGAGGTCGCGGCAGTGACCACGGGCTTGGTCACCTTGGTGCAAGCCACCGAGGGCGACCGCGTCAAGGCCGGTGACTTGCTGGTGCAGCTCGATGACACCGAAGCCCGTGCGCAGCTGGCACAAGCCCAGGCCCGCGTTGCGGAGGCGCGTGCACGTGCCGAGCAGGTCGGCAGTGTCGCTGCCGTGGTGGCCAGCCGCGCGCTGGAGCAAGCGCGCGCCACCTACGACAACAGCGCGCAGCAGTTCGAACGCGCGCTCACGCTGCTCGAGACGGGCGCGTCGTCACCCGAACAGCGTGACGCCGCCAAGCGCGCGCTCGACGTGGCACGCGCGCAGCTGGGTTCCGCGGAGGCAGAGCAGCGCGGCGCCAGCGCCGAAGGTGTGAATGCTCGCGCCGCCAACGCAGCGTTGTCGCAGGCGGTGGCGCAGCTGGCGCTGGCCAAGCTGCGCCTGTCGCAGACGCGTGTGATGGCGCCGCAGGACGCCGTCGTGCTCAGCCGCGACGTCGAAGCGGGCAGCGTGGTTTCACCGGGCCATTCCTTGATGACGCTGGCGGCTGCCGGAGCTGCTCGGCTGTTGATTGCGCCCGACGAGCGCGATCTCGCGTTGATCCAGCTGGGGCTCTCGGCCCTGGCTTCGACCGATGCCTTCCCGGACGAGAGCTTCCGTGCCGAGGTCGCGTACATCGCGCCGTCCGTCGATCGCGAGCGCGGCACCATCGACGTGCGCCTGCGCGTGCCGGAGGCGCCTGCGTACTTGCGGGCCGACATGAGCGTGTCGGTCGACCTCACCGTGGCGCACAAGGCCAATGCCGTCGTCGTGCAGGCCGATGCGGTGCGCGGGCTAGCGACGCCGCGCCCCTGGACCTTCGTCGTGGACAAGGGGCGCGCCACGCGCCGCGAGATCAAGCTCGGCATCCGCGGGGCGGGCTCGGTCGAGGTGTTGACTGGGTTGCGTCCGGGCGAGCTGGTCGTGGTTCCGGATGGAACGCTGCTTGTGTCCGGTCAGCGCGTGCGGCCCTTCGAACAGGAACCCTGACGCATGCCGTTCGAGTGGTTCGTCGCCATCCGTTACCTGCGCGAAGGCCGCGTGCAGACGCTGCTCATCCTCGCGGCGGTGTCGGTGGGCGTCAGCGTCATCGTGTTCTTGTCGGCGCTGATCAATGGCCTGCAGACGAGCCTGCTCAAGCAGACGCTGGGCACGCAGCCGCACATCACGTTGGTGCCTGCGGAGCTGGTGGCGCGACCGTTGTTCGCCGCGACCACGGTGGCCGCCACGACCATCGAGAAGTCCCCTCAGCGCCTGCAGTCGATCAACCAGTGGCCCACGGTGCTCGAACAAGTCGAGCGTGTGCCGGGCGTGGTCGCCGCGTCGCACACCGTCACGGGCGCAGCGTTCGCCACGCGCGGCGTCGCAGAGAAACCCGTTCTGGTGCACGGCGTGGATCCCGAGCGGTTTCTGTCGGTGATCGACGTGCGCAGCAAGATGAAGGCCGGCCATTTTCGCGTCTCGGGCGATGGCGTGGTGATCGGCGTAGGGCTTGCGAACCTGCTCGGACTCGCCATCGGCGACAAGCTGCGCTTGAGCACCACGCTGGGTGCCGACGCGTTGGTCGTCGTGCGTGGCATCTTCGACCTCGGCAGCAAAGACGTAAACGAGCGCTGGGTCATCTCGACCTTGCGCGTCGCGCAGACGCTCTTCGACTTGCCGGCCGGCGCATCCAGCCTCGAGCTGCGCGTGGCAAGCGTGTTCGACGCCGACACCATCGCCCAGGATCTCGCCGAGCGCACCGGGCTCGAGGCCAACAGCTGGATGAAAGTGAACGCGCAGCTCTTGGTGGGCCTGCGCTCGCAGAGCAACTCGAAGGTGATGATCCAGTTCTTCGTCGTGATCGCGGTCGCGCTCGGCATCGCCAGCGTGCTGATCGTGTCCGTGGTGCAGAAGTCCCGTGAGATAGGCATCTTGCGCGCGGTGGGTACACCGGCGTCGCGGGTGCTGCGCGTGTTCTTGATTCAGGGTGGTCTGCTGGGGCTGACGGGCTCGATCACGGGCTGCGCGCTGGGTGCGCTCTTCGCCAAGTTCTTTCAGACGCTCGCGAGCAACGCGGATGGCTCGCCCATCTTTCCGGTCGAGCTCAGCCCGGGCTTGTTCGCGGGCGCATCGGCGTTGGCCATCCTGATCGGCCTCGGGTCGGCGCTGCTGCCGGCGCGTCGCGCGGCGCGTCTCGACCCCGGGGAGGCCATCCGCCATGGCTGACGCGCAGCCGGTTCTGCAGGTGGAGCAGCTGGTGAAGGAGTACGGCGACGGCGTGGTGACGCGCGTGCTGCACGGCATCGACCTGCAGCTGCAACGCGGCGAGCTCGTCGCTCTCATCGGCCCTTCAGGCTCGGGCAAGAGCACCTTGCTCAACTTGATCGGGCTGCTCGATCGCCCCACCTCGGGCCGCGTCGTCTTGCAGGGCAAAGACACCCAAGGCCTGGACGACCGCGCGCTCACGCAGCTGCGCGGCGAGACGCTGGGCTTCGTGTTCCAGTTTCACCACTTGCTGCCCGCGTTCACGGCGCAGGAAAACGTGATGCTGCCCGCGTACGCACATGCGGGTCAGCCCAGCGCAGCCATGCGCGAGCGCGCGGCCGAGATGCTGCGCGCCGTGGGGCTAGCGGCCAAGATCACCACGCGCATCACGGATCTCTCCGGCGGACAGCAGCAGCGCGTGGCCATCGCGCGGGCCCTCGCGCACGACCCGCCCCTGGTGCTCGCCGACGAGCCGACGGGCAACCTCGACACCGCTTCGGCCGACGAAGTGTTCGAGCTGATGCGTCGCTTCAATGCCGAGCGTGGCACCAGCTTTCTCGTGGTCACCCACGATCCACGCATCGCGGTACGCTGTGCGCGCGTGATCGAAATCGTGGACGGCCGCATCGCGCGCTAGGCCTTGGGTGCGCTGATGCGCGCAGCGACCTTCTCGCCACAGCGCACGGCGCCCTCGACCCACGGGTGATTGAGGTAGTCGCCGCACAGCCACACGCTGCGCTCACCCTGGCCCTGCTCCCAAAACGCTTTCACGCGCGTCACTTGGCCGACGCCATAGACCGGCAGCGCCTGGGGCCAGCGCTGCACGAAGAGCGGCTCGAGCTGTCCGAGGTAGCGTGGGAACAGACGTCCGAGCTCCTGGCCGACCGCGTCGCTGACCTCCGGGTCGGCGCGTGCGAGCCAGCGCGCTGCAGCTTCCTCGTGCAGGAACACGCTGAACACGCAATGCCGTCCGTCGGACGACGCTTTGCACGTCTCGTTCGAGAGCGCGCAGATGAGCTCGCTCTCGGCGAACGGCACCCAGACTCCTTCGAAGTCGCCCGCGATCTCCACGGGCACGGCGAAGCTGCACACGATGGTGGACGAGGACGTGGCATGGGCGAGCAGATCGGCTTGCGCCGGGCTCGGCTGCTGCAGCAGCACGCGCGCTGCGTCCGCCGTGGTGGCCAGCACGACGGCGTCGTAGCGCGCAGGACAGCCGTGCCACTGCAGCTCGGCACCGGCGTCGCCGCCGAGGACGGACGTGATCGGCGTCGCGTAGCGGACGTCCAGCCGAGCCGCGAGGGCGTCGGGGAGCACACCCATGTGGCCTCGCAGCGCGCACGGACGGAATTCTCCCCGCGTGACGAGCAGCGCTGCGAGCGCCTCGAAGTACTTCATGCTCATCTTGCCCGCGCCGTGAAAATGGAAGGTGCGGATGAAGCTATCGATCACGTAGTCGGTGGCCTCGTCACCCATGCGTCGGCGCGAGAAGTGCTCGCAGTCTTCCTGGTCGAGCTGGTCGTCGCCGACGGATAGGTCGAAGAAATCCAGATCGTCGCGCCAGCGCCGCGCTCGCGCCAGCTCGATGAACAGCCGGATTCGCCCGCGCAGATCGATGCCGCGAAAGCGCAGCACGTCGAAGGCGCGCTTGGGGGAGAAGCTGAGCAGCTCGTGGTCGCGCAGCACACCGCCTTCGCCCGCTTCGATCACGAACCACTGGTCGGCCAGGCCGAGCTCCGCGAGCAATGCACGTGTGCGATCGTAGTTGTCGAGCAGCATGTGCACCCCGAGGTCGAGCTGGAAGCCGCCCACGGAACGCGACGCCATGCGTCCACCCGCAGTTGCGTCGGCCTCGAACACCTCGACCTGATGGCCCGCCTGCTGCAAGCGAAAGGCCGCGGTGAGCCCTGCCATACCTGCGCCGACGACCGCGAGCTTCATGGTTCGTCCGCTGCTAGGCGATCATACAGGCGCATGCCCGAGCCGACGGTTCCGCCGATGCTCGGGTAGCCCGCCGTCGCGTTGACCATGAGCAGGTTGGCAATGGGCGTCTCGAAGTCGACGCGTGACAGCTGCGCCGGGGTGAGCGCCGTGCCGTAGGCGTTGCCCATGGGTGAGCGGCAGTACTCCGCGTTGGTCAGCGGCGTGCCGGCGACGCGCATGGCCAGGTGCTTGCGCAGCCCAGGGACGTAGCTGGCCTCGAGCACGGTGAAGATCTGATCGCGGATCTTGAGCTTCTCCTTGGTGTACGCCGCGCGGTCCGTGTCGCGCAGCGCTCGGAAGTGCGCGTAGTCGCAGCAGGTGGCCACTTCCAGGATCTGGTGGCCCGCTGGCGCGATCCCCGGCTGGTCGGTGTGCAGGGTAGGGGTCGCGAGGAACAACCACGGATTGGACAGGTCATGTCGCTCGAGTTGGTCGCGGTACATGCGGTTGATGTCGTCGTGCGGGTAGTGCCAGACGTTCCACGAGCCGAAGCCGCGCTCGCTGCTCGACGTGCAGAGCGAGCCTTGGATCGAGCACGAAGAGCAGCGCATCGCGCTGCGCGTAGTGGACGCCGTCAAGAACGCACGCCGGCACAGACCCGAGCGCAGCCATCCGCCGCAGCGCGGCATCGATG
>DASVHQ010000418.1:0-2317 GCA_036382515.1 Polyangiales bacterium
GGCGTCGGCGCGCAGCGCCATGGGCGCCGAGGGACTGGCCGCCGATTGCAGCGCTTCCTTGGCCTTCGCGAATTCACCGAGCTTGAGCAGCGCCAGACCCCGGTCGAGGCTCACGCCGGGCGACTCCGGCAGCGCGCGCGCGGCCCGATCGTAGGCCGCGAGCGCGCCCTTGGCGTCACCCTTGGCCAGCTTCTCGTTGCCCTCGTGCACGTCGCCGTTCTCGGTGCGTAGCCACGCCGGCAGATCGGCGTGCGCGGCCGCCGGCCAGCCCAGCGCAACGAGCACGCCACAGCAAAAAAAGGCAGCTCGCCGGGTCATGGCGTCGGCTCCTTGCGGCTGCTCGCCGTTCGGCCGAACAGCGCTTCTGGCAGCAAGGCCTCGAGCAGCACGAGCAGAAACGCGATCAGCAGCACCGGTGCGTAACGCTCCTCGTGCACCGTCACCTTGCGCGCCTTGAGCTCGCTCTGCTTCATGCGGCGCACCTCGGCGCGGATCTGGTCGAGCCCGACGCTGCCGCGACCCGCGGCGAAGTACTTGCCGCCCGTGGCCTGCGCGATCTTCTTGAGCTGCGCTTCGTTGTCGCCCGTCAGCGCCGTGAGCACGGGGCTGCCGTTCTGGTCGCGCATGTATCCGGTCCACGTGCCGTCGTCCGTGTACGTCGGGATCGGCTCGCCGGTGCGCGTGCCGATGCCCACGGCGTACACGCGCGCGCCGATCTTTTGGAGCTCTTCCGCGGCGGCGACCGGATCACCTTCGTGGTCTTCGCCATCGGTCAACAGGATCACGACCCGCGCGCGCTGGCTCTTGTCGCCCTCGGTGGTCTGCGTGGTGGAGCGTTCGAGCAAGCGCTTGGCCGCGGTGAGCGCGCGGCCGATCGCGGTGCCACCCACGGGCATGTCGTAGGGCCCGAGATCCCGGAAGAACAGCGTTGCCGCGGAGTAGTCCACGGTCATCGGGAACTCCATCGTCTCGCCCGCGAAGGCCACCATGCCCACGCGATCGCCGCCCAGCTCGTTCAAGAACGAGGTGACCTCGGCCTTGGCGCGCTCGATGCGACTGGGCCGCACGTCCCGCGCCAACATGCTCTTGGAGAAGTCGAGCACGAGCACGATGTCGACGCCGCGCTTGCGCAAGAGGCGCGTGCGCGAGCCGTACTGCGGGCGGGCCAGGGCGATCACGGCGAAGCCGACGCCCAAGAGCAGCACGATCGCGCGTGTGGCGCGCATGCCTGTCGCACGGCCCACGAGCAGGCGTGCCAGCGCCTCCTTCGCACCGAAGCGCGCGGTGGCGCGCTGGCGCAGGCGAAAGCCGAAGAACATGACCACCCCGAGCACGGGCAGAAGCCCGAGCAGCCACAAGAGCCAGGGTGCGTGCCAGCTCACGGCCACCTCCGCTGCAGGAGGTTCGCGGCGAAGATCTCGAGCAAGAGCAAGAGCAGGGCGGGCCCGAGGAACGCCGGGAACAGCTCCCCGTACACGCGCCCCGCGTCCTCGATCTGTGACTTCTGCAAGCGGTCGAGGATGGTGTGGAACGAGCGCTCGAGCGCTTCGCGATCGGCGACCTGGAAGGCTTCGCCACCGGTCAGCGCCGCGACCTTCTTGAGCAGCTCCGGATTGACCGGGAAGTTGCCCTTGTCAAACAGCGGACGACCGAAGAGATCGAGGCCCGACTGCACGGGCGCGTTGTCGGAACGGCCCATCAAGATCGTGTAGACCTTCACGCCCAGGGTCTTCGCGAAGTCGGCGGCTTGCAGCGGCGAGACGTTGCCGCTGTTGGAATCGCCGTCGGTCAGCAGGATCACGACCTTGCTCTTGGCATCCGAGTGTCGCAGCCGGTTGAGCGCCACGCCGATGCCGTTGCCGATGGCGGTGCCGCGGCCCTCGATCACGCCAAGCTGCAGCTCGGTGATCATGGTGCGCAGCGCTTCGTGATCGGTGGTGAGTGGCAAGAGGGTGTGCGCGTCGCGGCCGAAGATCACGGCGCCGATCCGGTCGTTGGGCCGCTTGGCGATGAAGTCGTCGACCACGGCTTGCGTGGCAGCGAAGCGGTTGGGACGGATGTCCGCGGCCTGCATGGACAGTGACAGGTCGAGCGTGAGCACGATGTCGATGCCTTGCACCTCGGTGACGTCGCGCGCGTGGATGCTCTGCGGGCCCATCAGCGCCAGGCCCATGAGCAACACGGAGACCACGCGGGCCGCAACCAACGCCGGCTCGAGCCAGACGCGCATGCCTTGCGGCAGCGCGGCCAGCTCACGTACGCGCGACATGCGCAGGCGCGGTGAACGGCGGCGCCGCAGGTAGCCGCGCACGATCAG
>DASVHQ010000419.1:0-4006 GCA_036382515.1 Polyangiales bacterium
GCACGTCGTGCTGCAGGAGCGAACCTACGAGCCGCTGACCAACACGCCGGGGTTTCACGAGTTCGCCGGGCGTTTCGCGAGCACTGCCCTGGGCGCGGGTGCCAAGCCTGTGATCTTCGAGGCCTGGGCACACCGCGACCACAGCGACGCGATGTACCAAAGCCCGTGGTCCGGCGGCAGCCCCGACGCCATGCAACAGCTCTTACTCGCCCAGGTGCGCAGCGTCGCTACCGAAACCCACTCGGTCATCGCGCTGCCGGGCGAAGCCTTCCGTCAGAGTCGTCTCATCCACCCCGAGATCGAGCTCTACGCTCCCGACGGCAACCACCCCTCGCCCGCCGGCACCTATCTCGCCGCCTGCGTCCTCGTCCAAACGCTCACCGGCGCCCCACCCGCCACCGCCGCCACGACCCCCCTCGCCCTCCCCCCAGACATCACCTCTGCCCTGCGCCGCGCCGCCGAACGCGCAACTGAACAGCAAAACTAGCTCCGGGAGCGAGCGATCAGCCAGCCGCGACCCCAGCCAGCACTCGCGCCTGCTCCACCCACTGCCCACGCTGGATGCGCGCCGGCTGGGTCCGCAACACCGCCGCGATCTTCACGATGTCCTCGCTGCCCCAGCTCGCGATGCTCGCGAACGTGGTCACGCCAGCCTCGTGCAGCACGCGCTCGAAGACCGGACCGATGCCACCAATCCGCTTGAGATCATCGCCCTGCGGCTCGGCCGCTCGCACATGCGCGAGCTCTGCGCGCAGCTGCTCGATCGTGATCTCGCGCTCGGCGAGCGTGGTGCGAAGCTCGGCGATGTGCGTCTCGCGACCCTTGATCTGCTCGCGCTGGTACGAAAGCTCGTTGCGCACGTCGCGCAGCTCGTTCTGCAGCCTCGTCAGTGCCAAGAGCGTGTCGTCGCGCCGCGGCGGGGGCGGCGGGGGCGGAACCCGCCACGAGCCCGTGACGCCCGAAGCAGGCGCGACACTCGGCGCAGGCGCAGGTGGCATGCGCCACGCACCGGTGCCCCCGCTCGGCGGCAAGCTCGGCGGACGACTCGTCGGGATGCCACCCGGCGCTGGCGGCAGACTGCCTGGCGTGCGCGCACCCGCTACGGGAGGAAAACTGCCCGTCGCACGAGCGGCCTCGGGGATCGGCGGGGGCACGCTGGTTCGGACCGCAGCTGACGGCGGCAGAGCTGGGAAGCTCCCCGTGGAGCGCGACGGCGGCACGGTGGGCAGCGTGCTGGGACGCACCGCCGCTGTTGGCGGCAGCGGGGGTGGCGCGCTGGCCGGGCGAGCCGGCGGCGACGAGACCGTGCGCACGCTGGGCGGCACGCTCCCGAGCCCGGCCGCAGGGGGTGGTACGCTGCCCGCAAGGCCTGCCGGTGGTGGTGGCACGGGCGGCGCGCTGCCTAACTGCGGCGCCGAGGGGCGAATACCCGTGGCCACGTCGCGCACGCCACTGTCTGCGGCTCGCTCACTCGCACCCAGAGGTTGGGTCATGCACACCTCCCGACTGTAAGGTCAGCGGACGATGTCTATCACAGGCAAGCAGGGGGATCATGCGTGGCGCGCTCGGTCCGCAAGCAAAGACGCGCAGCGGACGGCTCGCATGTCCCTGTTCAGGAACGGTTCACAGCGCGACACGCGCCGCCTATGCTATGCGCCCTGCGTGATGCAACTGTGGATGCTGCCGATGCTCGTGGTCAGTGTGGCGCTGACGGGCTGCGATGCTGCCGCGCCGAAAAACCCAGCGAGCTCGCACACCTCCGGTCAGGCCAACGAGCCTACACCGGCGCCGCCAACAGCAGCAGGCAAGCCTCGGCTGGTCGTGGGTGCGGTCCCGGTCGCCGCGTTTGTCGCAGAACAACAGCTCGCAAGCCCGGGCCGCAAGACCGTGGTCTACGTGGGTGCGAGTTGGTGCGAGCCCTGTCAGCGCTTCCACCGTGCGCTCGAAAAGGGTGAGCTCGACGCGGCTCTGCAAGGCGTGCGATTCATCGACTACGACTACGACCAGAGCAAGGCCGCGCTCGAAGCCGACGGCTACAGCTCGCGCCTCATCCCTTTATTCGCGCTGCCCGCGGCCGATGGGCGCAGCAGCGGCCACAGCATCGAAGGCTCGATCAAGGGCGAGGGCGCCGTGGACAACATCGTGCCGCGCCTGCGAGCGCTCTTGACTACGCCTTGACGGAGCCGTGCCCACAGCCCAGCGCAGCTATTTGCGATAGCCCGCGTACTTGAGCGACTCGCGGATCGCGTCTGCAGCGTTTATCGGGACTATCGGCCGCGCGAGCTGGCGATCCGCATGGGCAAAGACGTCATCGGCGCCAACGACATGCCCGGGTTCATCGTGAATCGCATGCTGATTCCGTTCCTCAACGAAGCGTGCTTCGCGCTGCAAGAGGGCCTGAGCACGCCGGAAGACATCGATCGCGGTGCCAAGCTCGGCTTGAACCATCCGATGGGCCCGCTCGAGCTCGCCGACCTGATTGGCCTCGACACCGTGCTCTACATGGCCGAGGTGCTGCACCGCGAGTTCGGCGACGACAAGTACCGTCCGCCCACGATCCTGCGTAACCACGTCTCCGCGGGCTGGCTCGGCCGCAAGACCGGACGCGGTTTCTACAAGTACGGCTGAGCCGGCCTCGAGCTCAAGGGCCGACGTTGCTCGCAGCCTGACCGTGCACGATGCTGGTCACCCAGGAGACCAGCGTCATGCCGTTCACGTTGCCCGTGTAGAAGCTGCTGTCGGCGAGCCAGGTGTGCTGCGTGCCCGGCGGGTAATACGTGGCGAAGTTCGGGTAGCTCTTCACCGAGTCGCGGAACTCGAGCACGCCCTGCTGGAAGGTCGCGCCCGGGATCGGCGTGAGCAGAGCGACACCGGTGCAGCTGTTCTGCCCTGCGCCGAAGAAGCCCGAGATGGTGCCGTCCTGCGCGGACTCGATCAGGCCCGAGGGCCGATCGTCGAAGATCTTGATCATGGCGTGCGCGTAGTCCTCGACGAAGGCGTCGTGGTTCGGGCAGCCGGCACCGCAGTCGGCCAGCATCGATTTTTCGAGGCCCCAGAGATCACGCCACTTCTGCTGCAGGCACGCCGGCAGGTACGGCGCTGCGAGCGGCGGGCCCGAGTCGTCGATCAGCTTCACCCGGATGTTCGGGAACGCGCGCTGCACGAGCACGGCGTTGGCCGCGGCACCGAAGCCGCCGGCGCTGATGCCCGTGAGCAACACCTCGTGCACGTTCGGAAAGCTGGGCACGATGCGTTGCAGATAGGCCTGCATGTTGAGATAGCCGACGAACTTCTGCGTGCCGAACACACCGGGGACCATGCCGCTCGGGTTGGTCCCAGCGTGCACGTCGCCCGTGCAATACGGCACGAAGACGTAGTTCCAGTCGCGCAGCGGATTGGCCGCGTTACCGCGGCTGAAGATGCCTGCCGTCAGCTCGGCTTTTTGCCCGTTGGCGTTCGCGGGGTTGGCGGCGCAGGTCAGCCCGTCGAAGCAGGCGCCGCCGCCTTGCAGAAAGATCATCAGCTTGTCGGAGCTGGGCTTGAGACTGACGGCGATCCCTGCGGTCGAGCCGTCGCGGCAGAAGGCGTCGGGGAAGTCCACCCAGGTCCACGTGCCGTCGGGCGCGGTGATGGCAGCGCCGTGCGTCGCGAAGGGCGTGAGCGGCGCTGGCAAGACGCTGGCGTCGAGCGAGGCGTCGGTGGTCAAGGCGGCATCGCCGGGCAGCGCGGCGTCGCCGAGCGCTCCGGCGTCCGCGGCATCGCTGCTGCCGGCATCGTGGCCGCCACTGGAGTGCGTGGCGCCCGACCCTACCGCGGAGGCGTCGCTGCCGACTTGCGCGCTCGTCCCCGCGCCCGCCCCCGTGGTGGGCAGCCCGGCATCGGGTGACGACTTCTGGTCCGGCGCGCTGGCGCACGCACTACAACAGAGCGTTACGAGCAGCCAGCAGCGGGTGAGCTGGCGCGGGGCGAACGATGCGAGCGTCATGGGCTTCTCCACTGGATGGGC
>DASVHQ010000420.1:0-1668 GCA_036382515.1 Polyangiales bacterium
TGGCGGCGCTCGAGCGCGTGTACCAGGCCATCGTCACGCTCTGCGGTCTGCTCGACGACGAGGGCTCCGATTCCCGTCTCGACATGACGCAGTGGCGCCTCGATGTGCTCACGGCCCTGCGCGACGCCATCCTCTCACTCGACGCGAGCTTTGCCGGCGCCAGCTCGTGCCTCGTGCGCCTACATCGCTTCGGTGAGCACGCGCGCGCCGGTGCCGCGTGGCAACGGCTGTGTGCCTTGCTCGACTTCGAGGGCGACGCCGCGCGCGCCCAGCTGCAGGTCCGCCTCGCTGCCGACGGCAGCATACGTTCGCTCGACATCGTGTCCCTCGACGAGCGCGTGTCGTCGGCGTTCTACGTCGGCCCTGCGCGCCGGCTCTTGCGACGCTTGCTGCTCTGGTTGCAGGGCTATCGCATCGGCGCGCGCGACGTGGTCGAGCGCTGGCTGGAAGAGGTGTTCGTGGGCATGCGACCGCACATCCCCAGCTTGCTGCAGCTCAAGGTCGACCTGGAGCTGTACCTGGGCGCCATGCACTGGAAGGCGCTGGCGGAACGCAAAGGCCTCGCCGTGTGCCTGCCACAGCTCTCCGATCTGCCGGCCGCCTCCGCGCACAAGCAAGTCCACGGCCTTTTCAACCCGCTCTTGCTCTTGCAGCCGAATGCTCCGGTCGCCGCGGATCTCGAGCTTTCGAGCTGTGCTTGCACCTGCATCACCACCGGCCCGAACTCCGGCGGCAAGACCCGCTTTCTGCAAGCGCTCGCGTTCTGTCAGCTCTTCGCACAGAGCGGCTGCTTCGTGCCGGCGCGTGAGGCCGTGCTGCGCCGGGCGTCGGGCCTGTTCGTGTCGCTGGGCGAGCACGCCGCAGCCGATCAGGAGGAGGGACGCCTGGGCATGGAGCTGGTGCGCATCCGGCGCGTATTCGAGACCAGCAAGCCCGGAGCGTTGATCGTGCTCGACGAGCTGTGCTCGGGCACCAACCCCTCCGAAGGCGAAGAGATCTTCCGCATGCTGCTCGAACTCTTGCACGAAGTCGGTCACGAGGTGCACGTGACCACGCACTTCCTCAGCTTCGCAGAGCGGCTCACGGCGCAGAGCGCCCAGCTCGGCTTGCACTTCTTGCAGGTCGAGCTCGATGCCGACGAGCAGCCGACGTATCGTTTCGTTGCAGGTGTCGCGACCACGTCGCTCGCACAGAAGACCGCGCAGCGCCTCGGCGTCACGCGCGAGCAGCTACGTGCGCTGCTCACGCGCTGAGCGCTCACCAGTCGGTCGGCGCGTAGTCCTTCAAGAACTGGCCCCACACGTGGTTGCCCGTTTCGAAGCCGTTGAAGATGGGATCCACGATCCGCGCCGCGCCGTCCACGATGTCGAGCGGTGGATGAAAGCCATGTTCAGCGGTCTTGCGCGCTGCGATCGCGGCCGGGTCCTCGTCGGTGACCCAGCCCGTGTCCACGCTGTTCATGTGGATGCCATCGCGCACGTAGTCGCGCGCCGAGGTGCGCGTCATCATGTTCAGCGCGGCCTTGGCCATGTTCGTGTGCGGATGCTTGTCGGTCTTGAAGCTGCGGTAGAACTGCCCCTCCATCGCCGACACGTTCACGATGTGCTTGTCGGGCGAGGGCTTGCGGAGCATCAGCGGCTTGAGGCGCGCATTCAGGATGAACGGCGC
>DASVHQ010000421.1:0-49838 GCA_036382515.1 Polyangiales bacterium
GGCAAAGGGTCTCCCGTGCGCGTGCTTCGGTCTTCGGTGGCCGCCTTCTTGGCGACCACCATTGACTAACTTCCTGCGATCCGGTCAAAAGGTTGTAGCATGGGTTGTAGCAGGGGTCGTCATCGGATCGTATGCGGTCTCTAACCCACCGGAATCATTCGCGCACCCGGCAGGACTCGAACCTGCGACCCTCTGCTTAGAAGGCAGACGCTCTATCCAACTGAGCTACGGGCGCTCACCGCTCAAAACGGCGCGACGGCCTTGTATCACGGCCTAGCCCCGGACGCTCTGTGGGTGTGTTGGTGAGCGCCGCGAGCGGCTCACAGCGCCAGGTGCGCGCCACCTTCGACGGGGATGATCTGACCCGTAACGAGCTCGGAGCCGGTGATGAGGGAGAGGATGGCGGCGGCGACGTCGTCCGGTTCGCAGACCTTGCCGAGCACGGCGCGACCTTCCCAGAACTTCTTCACCGGCTCGTACGCTTCGCCGAGCCCTTGCTGCAGCCACTCGCCGGCGATGAAGCCGGGAGCCACGGCGTTGACGCGGATCTTGGGCGCGAGCGCACGCGCCAGGGCTAGCGTGAGCGTGTTGAGCGCGCCCTTGGAGGCGCAGTAGGGGATGGAGCTGCCGATGGCGCGCAGACCGCCGATCGAGGAGACGTTGACGATGCAGCCCTGGCCGTGGGCCTCGAGCGCCGCTCGCGCAGCGCGCGCGCACTGGAAGGGGCCGCGCAGGTTCACGCCCATCATCAGGTCCCAGTCTTCGGGCGTGACGGCGTCGAGGTCTGTGTGGTCGATGAAGCGGGTGGTGCCGGCGTTGTTGACCAACACGTCGAGCCGACCGAACTCGGCGAGCGCGGCTTGCACCATGGCCCGGCAGTCGCCGTCAGCTGCAACGTCGGCGCGCACGGCGATCGACTTCGCGCCGAGGGCACGGGCTTCGGCGCTGACGCGCTCGGCGGCGTCCTTGGAGCGACTATAGTTGACGAGCACGGCGCAGCCTTGGCGCGCCAGCTGAAGCGCCGTCGCTCTGCCTACCCCGGTGCCGCTGCCGGTTACGATTGCGGCCTTGCCCTCTAAGTGCATGCGTCCCTCCGCCTGGATTGGTCGCCGGTTTTAGCGTTTCCTGCGACAGAAATCATCCAGACGGGGGGACGGCGTGGGGCGTTACGCGGACTATCAGCTACGAAGGCTCACTTCGCGCGCGTGCGGAGCGCAGTTTCGAAGGCTTCCTGGCTCGCGTCGTACGACTGCATGCCGGTGGCGACCTTGTCGAGCAGGCTGCTCAGGCGCTTGGTGTCGTACGAGGGAACCTGGGCGGCACCCTCCACGGTTTGTTGCAGGTCCTTGGCGGCGGAGACCAGGGCGGCGGCCTCGGTGGTGACGTCCTTGGGCACGCGCAGCGCGGAGAGCTCCGTGCCGACTTGCTCGAGCATGGGTGCGCAGTGTGCCAGCGTACGCGTGTAGGTCTTGCCGAAGCGATCGCTCGCGGATTGCAGCGCCTGCCGCAGGGCATCCTTCGAGGCAGCCTTGTCAGCGGTGGTGCCCGGGGCGGCGCAGAGCAAGAAGGCGGAGATCTGTTTGGTGTGGAGGGCACGCACGCTGGTGGCGGCCTCGACGTAGGCCTCGCGCGTGTCCACGTGCTTCATCCACACGACGCCGGCGACGGCCAACACGACCGCGGCGCCGATCGCGGCACGCAGTTGCCAGACTCGGCCTCCGCTTATGAGCGCTGCCTCGTCTTCGACCGTCAGGCGGTCGAGCTGGATGGAGGCCAGGGAGTCTTCGGTGGTCGTGAGCTTGGAATGCGGCTGGGTCATGGTGATCTCTCTTTCGCAGGAAGCGTTAGCGCTGCGCCCTCTGTTCTCCGATTACGCACCCGCGCGCACGCGGCAAGGCAGCGCATCGACAATTCGCGTGGTGTGCAGACTCAGCACAGCGCTGATGCGCAGGCGTCTTCATCACCTCGGCAGGTGGTGCCGAAAAATTGCACTGCGCAGATGCGCGCGAGTTCGTTGCAATTGTCACGCTTGCAGCCATCACACTCTAGGTGGCAGCTGCACACAGCTTCGAGCCATGTGTTCGCACAGGTGTTGTTGGCGGCTTGACGCGGATCAATGCACGCCCAGCAACGGCGTGTGGCCAACCGCCGCGTCGGCGGCACGTGGCGAACCGCGCGCGTCAGCGGCGCGTGGTCAAATAGCTCGCGAGGAATGCCTTCATTTTGCGCATCGCGAGCGCGCGGTGACTGATGCGGTTCTTCTCGTCGGACGAGAGCTCGGCCATGGTGCAGTCGTAGCCGGCGAGCCGGAACAGTGGGTCGTAGCCGAAACCGCCGTGGCCTGCGCGAACCCGCAAGATGCTGCCTTCGCATACCCCGTCTTCGGTGTGCACGTGCTCGCCCAGCGGGCCCTGTAGATCGGCCAGCGCCAGCACTACACGATAGCGCGCGGTGCGGCGGGGCTCGGGCACGCTGGCCAGCTCCGACAGCAACTTTTCGTTGTTGCCATCGTCGTCACCGTGCTCGCCAGCGTAGCGCGCGGAGTGCACGCCCGGTCGACCGCCGAGCGCATCCACCTCAAGGCCGCTGTCGTCGGACAAGACGAGCAGGTGCGTGGCCTGCGCGATCACGCGCGCCTTCTTGCGGGCGTTGTCAGCGAAGCTCGCGCCGTCTTCGACCACCGGCGGCAAGCCCGAAATGTCTGCGGGCGTGAGCAAGAGCAGGCCCGGAAGATCTGCGAGCAGCTCGCGAAACTCGCGAACCTTGCCCTGGTTGTACGTGGCAAGCAGCAGCGATGTGCGCTCGCGCTCAGCCATGGAGTCGGCCCAGGTCGATGCCGAGCGCAGACAGTGCCTTGGTCTGCTCGGCGTTGAGTTGCGCGATGCCGGCGAGACCGCACTCGACGAGCGCGTCGTGCTCGGCGCGGCTCATCGGCGCGCCCTCGGCGGTGCCCTGCACTTCCACGATGTTGCCGGACTGCGTGGCGACCAGGTTCAGATCGACCTGCGCGTCACGGTCTTCGACGTAACACAGGTCGAGCACGGCAATGCCGTCGAAGAGGCCGATGCTGACGGCGGCCACCGGCTCGCGCAACACGCCAGAGCTCACCAGGCCCCGCTTGCGCAGCGCGTCGAGCGCCATCACGAGCGCGATGTAGCCGCCGGTGATGGCGGCTGTGCGGGTGCCGCCGTCGGCGTCGAGCACGTCGCAGTCGAGCGTGATGGTGCGCTCACCGAGCTTTTCGGGACGCACGGCAGCGCGCAGGGCGCGGCCGATCAAGCGCTGGATTTCCTGGCTGCGACCGCTGACCGGGCCGCGCGTGCCTTCGCGACGCTGACGCTCGGGGTTGGCGCGCGGATGCATGGCGTACTCGGCCGTGACCCAGCCCTTGCCTTTGCCCTTGAGGAAGTCTTGCACGCCCTCTTCGACCGTGGCGGAGATCAGCACCTTGGTGCCGCCGCAACTGTAGAGCACCGAACCCTCCGGGTTGCGCTGCACGCGCGTCTCGATGCTGACCTTGCGCAAGCTGTCTGCGCTTCGCCCGTCTTGTCTGGTTCGCATGGCGCGGCTCTAACTTTCGGCCACCAGCGCGTCCGGCTCGAGCTTGTCTGCGAGCCGGGCCGCGGGGAAATGGAGCGTGAACACGGTACCTTCGCCAGGCGCGCTCTCGCAACGGATCTGACCGCCGTGCGCTACCACGATCTGTTGGGTGAGAGGAAGCCCCAGGCCGCTGCCGCGCTGCTTGGTCGTGTAGAAGAGGTCGAAGATGCGTTCCTTGTGCTCGGCGTCCATGCCGACGCCTTGATCGCGCACCGTGACCTCGACCCCGTCGCCCTTGCGCTGCGCTCGCACGCCGATGCGACCGCCGCTGGGCATCGCTTCACGCGCGTTCTTGAGCAGATTGATCAGCACTTGCCGGATCTGGGCCTCGTCCATCGCCACCAGCGGCAGCTCGTCGTCCAGCTCGACGTCGAGCGTGACGGTGGCAGCGTTCATCTCGGCGCGCATCAGCTGCACGGTGCCCTGGATGACGTCGCCGATGTGCTCGGGCTCGAGCCGGGGGTTCGGCAGGCGCGCCACGCGCAGATACTCCTCGGTCACGGCGCGCAAGCGTTCGATCTCGCGATGAATCGCGCCCAGCAGGTCCTTGGTTTCGCGGTTCGCCCCCGCCAGCTCTTCCTCCAGCAGCTCGACGTTGAGGCCGATGCTGGAGAGCGGGTTACGCACCTCGTGACTGACGTGTGCGGCCATGCGGCCGATGGCGGCGAGCCGCTCGGTCTGCAGCAAACGCGTCTGTGCTTCGCGCAGGCTGTCTTCGCGCGCGACCAGCGCCGCGACCATGCGCTCGAATTCCTGCGCGAGCCGGCCGATTTCGTCGTCGGTGGTGGGGCCGAGGCGTTCGCTGAGCTCACCGCGTGCCACGGCCTCCACGCGCTCTTGCAGTCGCGGCAGCGGCGACAGCACGCGCTGCGACCACCATGCGACCACAAGGCCGACCAAGAGGGCCATCGCCGCGAGCGCCCACAACACGGTGATCGCCTGTTCTTGCTGCGCACTCACGCGACGACTGGTGGCCTCGATGCGCGCGACGATCTCGCCCCACATGCGACGCCACTCGTTGTCGATGGCGCGCTCGCGTGCCCGCAGATCACCGAGGATGCGCTCCGCGCTCGGGCGGTCGGTGGTCTCGAGCGCGACGTAGAGCTCGTCGTAGCGCTTCTCGCCCTCGAGCATCATCGACTGCACGCGCCGCAGGCTGCGCTGCACGCGCACCAGCGCTGCACCCTCGGTGTCCCACGGAGCCAGCGTGTGGATCTGAGCAATCTTGTCGCGCGCCTGTTTGAGCGTGAGCGGCCGGCTCTTGCGCGCAGCATTCAACCAGGCGCGCGTGGCGGCGGTGTCGCGTTCGGTGAGCAGCCGATCGAGGAGATTGCTGAACACGGATTGCGTGGCGCGGGCTTCGCTGACGGTGAGCGCCAGCGGCAAGTAGCCCTCGTGCACGAGCGAGAGCGCGGCGGCGGTGCGCTCGTGCTGCACGAAGCTCACCACCGAGACCAGCGCGCTGGCGCTGAGCACCAGCGCGAAGCCTAGGAAGATCCGGCGAGGGATCGAGAGCCGAACGGGCACGCGCATGCAGGGCCAGCGTAGCAAAAAGCACGCGCCCACGCGTGGGCGCGGGTTTGCGGGTTTGCGGCCGTGGATCACGGCAGCAGGCTGGTCAGGGCCTGGTCGGCGAGCGTGGGATTGGCAGCCACGGCGGCAGTGATCGCGGCCGTCGCTTGCTTGTTACGCCCGAGCTGAGCGAGCGCGCGAGCGTGAGCCAGCGGCCGCGGTCCGGGCTAGAAATAGCCGAGCCGCAGCGCGGATTGCGCGAGAGCGCGGCCCGCTCGGCCCGCGCGAGACGCGTTGGGTCGTCGGCCAGGAAGCGCACGGCGGCGCGTACGCTCAGCGCCTCGAGATCGCTCGAGTCGACCGCGAGCGCGCGGTCGAGCGCGGCGTCGGCTGCGGTCAAGTCCAGGTTGCGCAGCGCCATACCCGCACGCGTCACGTGCGCCGCCGTCAGCTGCGGGTTCACCGCCAGCGCACGATCAAGCATGGCGTCGGCCTCGGCGAAGTCCATGGTTTGCTGCGGCTGCAGGCGCGCCATCAGCGTCCCAGCGCACGCGCCGGAACCTGGCATGCACGGGCACGCGCGCTGGGCGGCAGCACCGTGGACCTGCGTGAAAGATAGCCGGCAAACGTGGCACGCACAGACAGCGCGAGCCGCGAGCTCAGCCGGGGCCGGGCGTGCACGGCGTGGGCACAGTGCCCTTCATCAGCACGCTGGTCTGCGCGCAGCCGAGGCCCAGGTAGGTGTCGAGGCCACCGCAGGTGCCATCCGAGCGGCAGCAACCCTGCAGGCTGAAGCCCATGATGCTGGCCGCCGGACAGGCGGCGCTGGCGGCACCCGGAGCGTTCTGTTCGACGCACGCGCCGGCACCGGTGGCACCGAGGCTCGACAGATCGAGACCGCATTTCTTGCTGGTCGTGCAGCAGCTGGGTAGCGCGATCACCGCGCCCGGTGAAGCCGCACAGCTCTTGCAGCCGGTCGCGCCACCGACGCCTGCGGTGCCCGCTGTGCCTGCCGACCCGCCGCCAGCGCCAGCAGCCGAGGTGCCAGCGGCTCCGCTGGTGCCCGCGCCGGCTCCAACGCCGACTCCGATGCCGCCACCGGCACCGCCGCTGGTGCCCGCACCGCCGCTGGTGCCCGCCGCGGCGCTGGTGCCGGCCGCGCCGCCATCGACTGCCAGGGCCCCGCTGACCACACCGACGTCATGCGACTTGGTGCAACCTGCGAACTGCAGTGCTGCCGCCAGCAGGACGGGAGAAACGAGCGACCAACCAAGCGTGCGCGCCGACATAGCGGACATACGAGAACTCCAGGTGAACCCTACGGGTTGCAGGTCCTAGCTCCATAACACATCGGCCAGGCCGGTGGCACGTCGGGAGCACGAAAACCCCAGGCCTGCGCAGCGGGGATCACAGGCCGCCCTGGCCAGGCCGCAGACCTGCTGGTCGCCGGGGCCGCGCAGCCTACGCCTGCGCGCCGGATCACAGGGCGTGTCGGGTCTTGATCTCGAGGTAGCGATTCACCGTGGCAATCGCGAGCTCGCCAGCGGGCGCTTCCAAAAGGCCCACGCCGGCCTTCTGCAAGTGCGTCTTGACCGCCTCGCGATCGGCCAGGATGTCCGCCGCGGCCGCACGCTGATAGACGTCGCTCTCGGTCTGTGCAGGCGCGCTGGCCAGCGCGCTCGCGACCGGATCGTTCATCGTCACGCAAACCGGCAGGTGCTTGCCGCGCAGGCGCGGCGCCTCGGCGGCCAGTGGCATGGCCTGCGACTCGTCGAGCAGATCGCTGAACAGTAGGAGCAGGCAGCGCCGCGGCACGCGCCTGCGCACGAACTCCGAGAGCCGTCGGAAGTCGACGTACAAGGGGCTCGCCTCGACCGCGTACAGAGCCTCGAGGATGCGCCGGTACTGGGCGTTGCCGCGGCCCGGGGGCACGAAGCGCTGCACCTGCTCGGCAAACACGATCAGGCCGACCTTGTCGCCGGAACGCAGGGCCACCAAGCACAAGAGCAGCGCCGCGTGGATCGCGTGGTCGAGCTTGGTGAGCTCGCCTTGCTGCGTCGCCATCATCCGGCCGGCGTCGAGCGCCACCAGCACGGTCTGGCTGTGCTCTTGACCGTGCACGCGCGTGATCGGACGCAGGCGCTTGGCCGTCGCCTTCCAGTCGAGATCGCGGAACGGATCGCCGGGCACGTACTCGCGCAGCTGCTCGAATTCGCCGCCACCGCCGCCGCGCCGGACGTTGCGCACCCCGACGCTGTGCAGCGCGCCCAGACGTGCCGCGAGCTCGTAGCGACGCGGCCCGCGCAGGTTCGGGTACACGCGTACCTGCGCACGCGCCGGCAGCGTGACGAGCGCCGAGCCCAGACCGAAGCGGCCGTCGAGGCGCAGGTGCAGGTCGCCGAATTCGTAGAGCCCGCGGCGCGGCGGCCGGACTTCGTAGAGCAGCTCGCGATGCGCGTACGCGGGCAAGCTGAGCACGTGCTCCGGCTCGCTGGCCGTGAAGCCATCGGGGTAGTCGTCGCGCAGGCTGCCGCTGATGGCGGCGGCGCTGGCATTCTGGAGCTTGAGGTGGACGGCGTTCTCGACCCCGAGCAAGAAGCGCGCGTCGATCTCGCGACTGACGTGTGGCGCCCGCCGCGCGAGCGAACGCGCCTCGAGCAGGGCCGCGGCGCACAGCCACGCGTCGAGCAAGAGCGCGCTGAGCCGCCCGCTGCTGCCGAAGAAGAGCAGCGGCATCCCGAGCGCGACGTACAGCGCCAGACGCTTGCCCGGGATGAAGCGGTAGGGGCTCATCGCGGGACTTCGACGGAGGCCGCGATGCGGTCCATGACCTCGAAGCTGCGCAGGCCATCGAGCTCGACTTCGGGTGCGAGCACCAGGCGATGACAGGCCACCATGTTGAGCATGCGCCGCACGTCGTCGGGCGTGACGAAGGCGCGGCCGTCGAAGAGCGCAGCCCAGCGCGAGGCCACCATCAAGTGCACGCTGGCGCGCGGCCCGGCACCGAGCATGATCATCGGTGAGGTGCGCGTGGCACGCATCAGATCACGGATATACGCGCGCACCTTGTCCTCGACCTGCACCTGCGCCGCCAGACTGCGCGCCGCCACAATGTGCTGGCGCGAGATGATCGGACGCACCAGAGCGAGCCCCGTCGCGCCCGCGTCGGCGGCGACGCGCGACAGGATCACGTCTTCTTCTTCCAGCGACGGATAGCCGACCTGCACCTTGAGCAGAAAGCGGTCGAGCTGCGCCTCGGGCAACGGATAAGTGCCCTCGTGCTCGACGGGGTTTTGGGTAGCGAAGACCGTGAAGAAGTCGGAGAGCGGGTGGCGCTGGCCGTCGATCGAGACTTGCCGCTCTTGCATGGCCTCGAGCAGCGCGCTCTGCGTCTTGGCAGGGGCGCGGTTGATCTCGTCGGCCAGCAGCACCTCGGTGAAGATCGGCCCCTTGGTCAGCCGGAACGAGCCTGCCTTGAGATCGAACACGTGCGTGCCGATGATGTCGCTCGGCATCAGATCGGGCGTGAACTGCACGCGCCCGAACTCGATGCCCACGCAGGCGGCGAGCGCGCGCACCATCAGCGTCTTGGCCGTGCCGGGCACGCCCTCGAGCAGCGCATGGCCCTGCGCGAAGAGCGCGATGATCAGTGCTGAGAGCGCATCCTCCTGGCCGACGATGACCTGCGACAGATCGGCGAGCACGGCGGCTTTGAGTTGCTCGAGCTGTGAAAGTTGGGCCTGGTCCATGAGCTTCTGGCAGCGTAGCGCGAAAGACCTGCAGCCCGGAAGCGGCGGCGCTAGGTCGCAGAGGTCGCGGTCGCGCGCGCGGCCGCCGCGTCGATGCGAGCGGTGAGCAAGGCCAAGCGCGTGCGATGCGCGCCAACGTCGCGGCGCACGAGCTCGATCTCGTGCACGGCATCGGCCGCCGTCACGGCCAGGCGCTCGCGAAGCGCGTGCTCGAGCTTGCGCGCCGAGCCCGCGGCCAGGTGGTGGTGAGCAGCGATGCGTGCCAGCGCTTGGCGCGCGATCGTGTCGATGGCGCCGGCCGGGTCGCCGGCGCTCTGGTAGAGGCGTCCCATCGCGGCGACGAACGATGCACTGCCGCGTGGCGCCGCGGGCAGCGGCTGCCGCACGGCTCCGAAGCGCGCGCCCGCGCGCCACAGCAAGAGCCCGGCGATGAGCAAGCAGCGCAGCGCGATCGGCATCGCACCCGCCTGTCGCAGGTACCGCATGAGCGAGCGACGTTCTCCGACGCCCAGGTGGTACTCGTCGAAGAGCACGGGGCCGGTGGAGGCGTAGCTGCGCAGCAAGCGCGCGAACAGCGCCCCACCCTGACTCGGCAGGAGATCGCGGTTCTGGAACATGCTCGCGGAGGCCAGCACGATGATCCGGCCGCGACCACGCGCAACGCTCACGACGAGCGGCTCGAGGTTGGGGTCGGTGGCCGCTTCATCCGCGGATGCCACGCCCATCAGCACCTCGTGCGGCACACCCGCGTCGACATGCAGACGCCCGGGGCGCCGGAACGCCACGATCGACATGCCGAGCACCGGTTTGGCCATGGGGATCGCCCAGTGCTGCCGCGTGTCGTTCTTGCTCTGGGGCTTGGTCTGCGCGGCGCTTTTGGGGGCTGCCAGCGACAGCGCGACGAGCTTGCCGCCATCAGCTGCGGCGTCGCCGAGCGTGCTCGCGTCCGAAGCTGAGGTGCCTGCGTCGAGGGGCGGTGGGCGAGCCGGCGTGGCGTGCGATGGCGCCTGCGGCTCGCGCGCCGCGTGGCTGTCGTCGTCCGGGGTCTCGCTGCCACCGAAGCCGAAGCGCGGCTTGCAGCCGGGATCGGAGTCGAAGCCAACGCCGAGCTCATCGGGCAGGTAGGCACGCGCGCCAGCGACCAGCAGCACGCCTCCGGCCTTCACCCAGCGCAAAAGCTCGAGCCGCTCGTAGCGCGAGAGCTTGCGTGCCATCTCGCTGTCGCAGCCGCCGAGCGCCACGAGCATGCCGCGCGACGGCAGATTCGCGAGGTCCTGCGACCAGCGCGCCGGATGTGCCTGCAGGTGCTCGGCAAGCAGGTACAGCGCGCGTGCGCCGCGTGGGCCACCGCCGTAGCTCGAATATGCGCCGGTGAAGCGACCGCGCTCGGCCACGCGCCCGACGACGAAAGCGGCGACCGACAACCCGGTGAGCACGGCCAAAAGACGCAGGCTGCGGCGCAGAACGCTCATGCGGGCGGCTCGACCTGGCAGATGCGGTCTGCGAGCTCGCGACAACGCTCGTAGTCGCCGCGACTGGTGGCCTCGTGCCCGTACCACTTGTGATCGAACGTGCGCGTGAACGCGCCGAAGGTCTGGCGTAGCTCACCGCGCGGCATGGCGCGCAAGTACTGACCGTTGGTCTTGGCGGGCTCGAAGCGGATCACGCGCGCTCGATCGAGCGCGGCGAGCGTCGCGATGTAGAGCGAGCGCAGCGCCTCGCGCAGACGACCCTGCTCCGCGAGCAGCGCCGCCTCGTCGAGCAAGACGTGCGGGGCCTGCTCGGTGGGATGGGCGCGCACGGCGAGTTCGGCTCCCGGGGCTGCACGCTTGCGCGCACGGCGCACATCGGTGCTGACGTAGAGCACCACGAGCATCAGGAGCAAGAGAGCCGCGAACATCACGTGCCACGGCGAGATCGCGGGCAACGACAGATGCCAGTCGCCGCCGCGGTCTTTGTCGTCGTCCTTGGGAGCGCGCTCGAGCAGCTTGTCGAGGTAGGTTTGCAGCCACTTCCAGAACGAGCGGGCGTCGCTCTTGGCGAACTCCGAGAACTCGCGACGCCGCAGGATCGCCTCGACGTCGGCCTGCACGGCTTCGTCGCGCTGGCTCTCGAGGGTCGCGCCGCCATGAGCTGCAGCGCCATCCTGCGTGGCGGCCGCCGGGCCATCGGCATGGGCCACGGCTGGCAGCTGCGCGCCGGCCGCGGCGAGCAGGCAGCCGAGAGCGACCCCGTAACGCGTGGCGCGGCCCGGACCTTTGCCGGGCTCTTGCGGTGTGGCACCGAGCAGCGCATCGACCGCCGCATGCAGGTCGGCGCCGTCCTTGCGCCCGCGTGCATCCGCGAACGCCTGCGCCGACACGGCGGCACGCAGCGGCTCGAGCAGCACGAACGTGCCTGCCAAAAGCGCGAGCAGCACGACGTCGTTGTCGAACGACAGGAAGGCCGATACGAACGCCACGTCGAGTCCGAGCAGCGAGCTTGCGAGCATCAGGCCGAAGGCCAGGAGCGCATACAGGTTCAAGAGCAAAAGCAAGCCTCCGAGCAGCAGCATGGCTTCGACCAGCAGCATCACAGAGCGCACCCCCGCCGAGTCGTCGAGCGCGAGCCCGAGCGCAGCAAACCCGCGTTCACGGCCGCACGCGGCACGCGCGAGCCAGGAAGGCGCGATCGCCCCACGCACCGCGAGCACCGGCAACAGGGCCAGCACCGCGAACGGCGAGATCTTGGCGAGCCCGGCGAGCGGCCACAGCCACACCCACAACCCGAGGCCCAGCACCGACGCGGTGGAGACCACGTCGAGCGCGCGCCCTGCATCCTCGGGCATGGGCAGCGCGGGTCGCAGCACCAGCGCAAAGCTGCGGGCGATGCGCCCGAGCCAGAGCGCGCGCCACAGATACGCAATGACCAGGGCCGCCGCCAGCAGCGGCCGCAGGCTCTGCACGCCCTCGACTCGCTCGAGGTAGTAGACCGCCACGAGGACGCACGCGAGCGGCAGGCCGGCGCCGAACGCGCCCGTGAGCTGTGCGATCGGCGCGTGACGCACCACCGCCAGCGCGGTGTCAAGCGTATCGACGGGCCCCAGCTGACGCAGGGCGCGCACCCCCAGTGGCGCTGACCGCGGATCGCTCAACGCGCTCACCGCCCCCCCGGCAACACGACCTCGAGGAAGACCCAGACCAGAGCCCACAGTGTGATGAAGTAGGCTCCTGCCGACACATAGGCCATCGCTGCCGACGCCGCGACCCTCGGTGACAGCTGTCGACCACCCTCCACGGCGAGCCCCGAGAGACACGAAACGCAGTAGTTGATGCCTTCGACCTTGGTCGCGCACTCGCTGCACACGCGCGTGCGGCACTGCACGCAGATGCCGATCGCTTCGCGTCCCGCGTGATTCGCACAGGCGGCGACCTGGGGTGGCACCGCTTGCTTGTACACCGCCTTGTCCGCCGGTTCCATGTCGCGACTGGCACGCTGGCATTGCGGTGCGCGCACCCGCGGGTTACCCATAGTGGGCCGTGACTGCGCTCGTGGTGATCAAAGTGGGAACGACAGTCGCCGCGGTCGCCGCCAAGCGCCGTGACTTCGAGGTCTGGATCGCCTGCGGTGCGGGCCTGCAGCAAAACGAAGTTCAGGTCGTCGAGGTGTTCCGTGGCGACCCGCTGCCCGATCCGCAGAGCGTGCCGGGCGTGGTCGTCACCGGCTCGCAGTCGATGGTCACCGATCGCGCCGAGTGGAGCGAGCGCACGGCAGAGTGGCTGCGCCGCTGCGTCGAGCTCGGCAAACCCGTGCTCGGCATCTGCTATGGGCACCAACTGCTCGCGCATGCGCTCGGCGGTGAAGTGCGCGACAACCCGCGCGGTCGCGAGATCGGAACCACCGACGTGACCCTCAACGCCGCGGCCAAGAACGACCCGCTCTTCGGTCGCTTCGCCGACGTGCTGCACGTCCCGGTCTGTCACATGCAGTCCGTGACCAAGCTGCCCGCGGGTGCCCAGCTGCTCGGCCAAACCAGCCTCGACCCGCACCACGTGTTTCGCGTCGGCGAGTGCGCCTGGGGCGTGCAGTTCCACCCCGAATTCGACGCCAACATCGTGCGCGGCTACATCGACGCGCGCCGCGAGCAGATCGTGGCGGAAGGTCTCGACGCCGACGCGCTTTGGAACAGTGCTACCGACACGGCCGACGGCAGCTTCGTCCTGCGGCGCTTCGCCCAAGTGGTGAAGCAGCGCCGCACCTGAGACCGGCCCAACTCGCGCGAATGCCAGTTGGGCGAGCCGCCACGCCGGCCAGCGGACACTAATAGGCCAAGGTGGTACCGCTCCGTGGCGGTGGGACCGCACACAGCGGTACGTGAACCTCGACCAAGGAATATCGACAATGACGAACAAGTTGGCTCTGGGATTGGGATTGTGCGGATGGCTGCTGTTGGCGGCCTGCGGTTCCTCGACTCCCAAGGCGAATACTATGGATTCGGGGATCCCAGGCCTCGGGTCGGCTGGATTCACGGGCGGCGGCGCGGGAAATAGCAGCGCCGGGAGCTCGGGCAGCATTGGCGCCGGAACCGGGAGCGGCACCGACTCCGGCACCGCGGGTAGCACAGCGGGCACGAGCGGCACCGGCACGGCGGGCACCGGCACGGCGGGCACCGGCGCAGCAGGCACCGGCGCAGCAGGCACCGGCACTGCAGGCACTGGCGGCGCGGGCACCGGCGCGGCAGGCGCGACGGCGACCTGCGATCCCGGCGTCAGCTCGGTCTCGACGTGCGGCACGATGAGCTGCCCAGCCGTCAAGGGCTCGGCCCCAGCCTGTACGCTCAACTGCTGCACGGGCACCAACGGCGACCAATGCGGTACGCGCACGGCCGTCCAGGGCAGCCAGATCAGCGCTTGCATAGCGCCACCGACCTGCGACTCGGCCGTGAGCTCGGTCTCGATGTGCGGCAGCAAGGCTTGCCCGGCCGTCAGCGGTTCGGCGGCGGCCTGCACGGTCAACTGCTGCACCGGTCTGGGCGGCACAACGTGCGGTACGCGCACGGCCGTCCAGGGCGCCCAGGTGAGCACCTGCCAGGCGCCGCGCACCTGCAGCACCACGGCCCAACCCGCCACGAGGTGCGGCGTCGAGACCTGCGCGGCGGTCGCTGGCACCGCACCGATGTGCACGGTCAGCTGCTGCGTTCCTGCATTCCAGGGCATGCCGAGCCGCTGCGGCACCCGCCTGGCGTACTCCGGCGGCGGCGTTGGCCCCACGTCGATCTGCCAGTAGCACAACTGAGCGTGCGTAGCGGCAGCCGGCTGGCCGCATTCACGAAGTGAACAGTGACGCCCGGATCGCGAACCAAGCGCGCTCCGGGCGTTCCTGTTTAGAATGCAGGCATGTGCGGCCGGACCGTCCTGAACACCGACATCGATGCAGCGGTCGCTCACTTCGCGCTGCAGCATCACCCGGCCCAGCTGCCAGCGCGTTTCAACATCTCGCCCGGCTACGGCGGCGTGGGCGCACCTTGGATCGTGCGGGTGGATGCCGCGCACGAGCGTGAGCTGGTGCACGCGCGCTGGTGGCTGATCCCGGCGTGGTGGAAGAAGCCGTTGAAAGAGCTACCCACGGCGTTCAACGCGCGCGCCGAGGAAGCCGCCCAGAAGCCGTTCTTCCGTGATGCGCTCAAGCGTCGGCGCTGCCTCATGCCGGCCACGGGCTGGTACGAGTACCAGGGCGCACGCGGACACAAGCGCGCCTTCCTGTTCCAGCTGCCGGAGCACGGGGTGTTCGGGATCGCCGGGATCTACGAGCGCTGGATGAACCCCGAGGACGGCGAGGTGATCGACTCGTTCGCGATCATGACCACCACGCCCAACCCCGAGGCGAGCAAGATCCACGACCGCATGCCGGTGGTGCTACCAGCGTCCGCCTACAACGCCTGGTTAGACCCCGACAACCACGACGTCGCACAGCTGCAGACGCTGCTGCAGCCCTGGCACGGTGCGCTCGAGATCTACGAGACCACGGGGTATGGCAACGATCCGCGCCGCGAAGGGCCCGACTGTATCGAGCCAGCCTTGCGCGCCGAGCGCTGACGCGGCGGACGCGGCTCAGAGCGTGTACGCAAGCCGCAGCGCGATGCACAGCCCATAGACCACCACGAGCCAACGCATGAGCGCCGCCGGCAAGCGCTGCGCGAGCCGGGCACCCACGTAGCCGCCGGCCAGCGAAGCCAGCGCCATCACGGCGGCCTCGGGCAAGCGGCCGGCACCCGAGGCCAGAAAGTAGAGTGCTGCGATGCCGTTGATCAGCAGCGCGAGGAAGACCTTGATGGCATTGGCGTCTTGCAGCGAGCCGCGCAGCAGGATCGCGAGCGCCGCAAGCGTCAAGATGCCCATGCCGGCACCGAAGTAGCCGCCGTAGATCGCGATCAGGAACTGAGCGATCCACAGGAGCGAGAGCGCGTGCCGACCGCCGACGGCGCGTGGCGGCAGCAGCCGTGCGATGCGCGGCTGCAGCGCAAGCAGCACGCAGGCGAAGATGATCAGCCACGGAACCAGACCGGCAAACACGCGCTCGGAGGTGTGCAGGACGATGAACGAGCCGAGCAGGCCGCCGATGAGTGACGGCCACGCCAGCAGCCACACGCGCTGTCGGTGCTCGGCAAGCTTGCCTCGATAAGCCCACGCCGAAGAGAGCGAGCCGGGCCAGACCGCCACGGTGTTGGTGGCGTTGGCCACGATCGGCGACATGCCCGTGAGCAACAGCGCCGGAAAGCTGAGCAGCGAGCCCCCTCCAGCGATGGCGTTGATCACGCCGGCCGCGAAGCCGGCCGCTGCAAGAATCAACCAGAGCGTCATCGCGCTGGCTGCTTAGCACACGCGCCAGCGCACAACGCGCCGATCGCGCGCCGAATCGCCGCAACGCCTAGTTCAAGTTCGCGTGCGTCCCGCCTTCTTTGCGCGGGCGGACACGGGCGTACTCTTGCGCGGCGTGGATGAAGTGCGTGAACAGCGGGTGCGGCGCGTGCGGCTTGCTCTTGAACTCGGGATGGAACTGGCAGCCGATGAAGTAGCGGTGGTTGGGTAGCTCCACCATCTCGACCAGCAGCTGATCGGGCGACAGACCCGACAGGCGCATGCCGGCCTTCTCGAGGGTCTCGCGGTACTGGTTATTGACCTCGAAGCGGTGGCGATGGCGCTCGCTGATCAGCGTGGTGCCGTAGACGCGCGCCGCGAGCGAGCCGTCGGCCAGCTGACACGGGTAGGCGCCCAGACGCATGGTGGCGCCCTTGTCCTGGATGCCGCGCTGACCGGGCATCAAGTGGATGACTGGGTGCTTGGTCTGCGGATCGGCCTCGACCGTGCCGGCGCCGTCGAGCCCGCACGCGTGCCGCGCGAACTCGACCACCGCCATCTGCATGCCGAGACAGATGCCGAAGAACGGCACGTTGTGCTCGCGCGCGTAGCGGATCGCCTTGATCTTGCCCTCGAGACCGCGGTCACCGAAGCCGCCGGGCACGAGGATGGCATCGAAGTCGCCGAGCGCTTTCTCCATGTCGTCGGTGCGCTGCAGCTCTTCGCTGTCGACGTAGTGCAGCTGCACGCTGAGGTCGTTGGCGAGGCCGCCGTGCACCAGTGCTTCGTGCAAGGACTTGTAGGCGTCGCGCAGGTGCACGTACTTGCCGATCAACGCGACCGACACCGTGCCCTTGCTGGGCTGCGTCATCTTCTCGACGGTGCGCTTCCAGTTCGACAGATCGGGCTGGCGCGACCAGATGTTGAGGCGCTCGACCAGCTGCTGATCGAGGCCTTCTTTGTGCAGCTTGATCGGCAGCTCGTAGATGCACGACACGTCGGCCGCGGCGATCACGGCGTCGACACCGACGTTGGTGAAGTGCGCGATCTTGCGCTTGAGGTCGACGGGCAGCTCGCGGTCGACGCGGCAGATCAGGATCTCGGGCTGGATGCCCAGGCCCAGAAGCTCCTTCACGGAGTGCTGCGTGGGCTTGGTCTTCAGCTCGCCCGCGGCGGCGATGAAGGGCACGAGCGTGACGTGCACCGAGATGGTGTTCTGCGAGCCCTGCTCGGTGCGCAGCTGACGCACGGCTTCCAGGAACGGCAGACTCTCGATGTCACCCACGGTGCCACCGATCTCCACGATCGCCACATCCACGCCGGCAGCGACCTCGCGCACGCGCGCCTTGATCTCGTCGGTGATGTGCGGAATCACCTGCACGGTGGCGCCGAGGTACTCACCCCGGCGTTCCTTGCTGATCACCGCGTCGTAGATGCGACCGGTGGTGAAGTTGTTGGCGCGGGTCATGCGCGCCGAGGTGAAGCGCTCGTAGTGGCCGAGATCGAGGTCGGCCTCGGCGCCGTCGTCGGTCACGTAGACTTCGCCGTGCTGGTAGGGCGACATCGTGCCGGGGTCGACGTTGATGTAGGGGTCGAGCTTGATGTGCGTCACGCGCAGGCCGCGAGCTTCCATCAGCGCACCGATCGAGGCAGCGGCCAGGCCCTTGCCGATCGAGCTCACCACACCACCGGTCACGAAAACGTACTTGGTCCGCTGCGTATGCATGCCGCCATCAATCCCCCGAACGTTGCCCTGTGGGCTAGCTCGGCAACTGGACACACGATGGGCTGCTGCTCATGGCTGCCGGAAGCGCGGCACATGGGAGCTTCACCGACTGCCAGCCCGACTGCCACCGTGACAGTCCGGCTCGCCATCGAGCCCGTCGTGAATCGTGTGTTTCGTGACGCGAGTCACTCGCCGGAGACAGTGGGACTCTATGGCCGAACTGCTCGAGCCTTCGACTCCCTGCGAGCACGGGGCAGACTCTACGGGCGACCCCCTGCACTGTCAACGCAAGGCGCTGCTGCTCGCGAAAAACCGCGAGCAACCCCAGCAGAAAACGCACACTTGCGAGAGTGCGCTGACCTCGGGCTCGACATCTGTTAGGTTCCGCGTCGCGATCTTCCCGCCGCCGCCGCCATGTCGTACACCGTCCTAGCACGCAAATACCGGCCCCAGACCTTTGCGGATCTGGTGGGTCAGGAGCACGTCAGCCGCACCATCGGCAACGCGATCGCCGGCGGCCGGGTGGCGCATGCGTTCCTGTTCACCGGCGCGCGCGGCGTGGGCAAGACCACCACGGCGCGCCTGCTCGCCAAGTCGCTCAACTGCGAGAACGGCCCGAGCGCCGAACCCTGCAACGCCTGCGACCCTTGCCGCGACATCACCACCGGCAGCGACCTCGATGTGCTCGAGATCGACGGCGCCTCCAACAACAGCGTCGATGACGTGCGTCGGCTGCAGGAAACGCTGCCATTTCGCCCTGCACGCGACCGCTTCAAGGTGGTGATCGTCGACGAAGTGCACATGCTGTCGACCGGCGCGTTCAATGCTTTCCTGAAAACGCTGGAAGAACCGCCGTCGCACGTGAAGTTCATCTTCGCCACGACCGAGGTGCACAAGGTTCCGGTCACGATCCGCTCGCGCTGCCAGCGCTACGACTTTCGCTTGATCCCCCACGCGGTGGTGGCGGGTCGCGTGCGCGAGATCCTGAACCGGGAGTCGATCGAGGCCGACGACGCCGCGATCCAGATCGTCGCGCGCGAGGCCGCGGGGTCGATGCGCGATGCGCTCACCGTGCTCGACCAGCTCCTGGCGCTCGGTGGCGACGGCCTGCGTGGCGAAGACGTCGCGCGGGGCCTGGGCATCGCCAGCCGCAAGCACGTGTTCGTGACGGTCGACGCCATGCTCAACGGCGACGCGGCGACCTGTCTGCGCACGGTGAGCGACGTGGGCGAGCAGGGCCTGGACATGCTGCACTTCGCGCGACAGCTGCTCGAGTGCGCGCGTGATCTGGTGGTGCTGCGCGTGCTCGGTGACTCCGAAGATCTGGTCGACCTGGCCGCCGACGAGCGAGCCGAGGCCGAGCGCATCGCGAACAGCAAGAGCCCGCAGGAGCTGGAGCGCGCGTTCTCGGGCATAGGCAAGCTGGTCGAGGAGGTGGGGCACTCGGGCTCGCCGCAGATCACTCTGGAGATGGGCCTGGTGCGCCTGGCCGATCGAGCACCGCTACTCGAGTTGCGCGAGCTGATCGATCGCATGAAGGCTCTGGAAGAACGCCTGGGCGGCCCGCCAGGACCGGGCGGCGCGGGTGGAGATCGCCGCTTCGGGTCGCCCGAGCGTGGCGGGCCTTCGGCGGGCGCAGCACGGGGCGCTGCTGGCTCGGGGCCCAGCGCCGTCGGACCGCGTGCAGAACCGACAGCGCGTGCACAAGCCGCAGCGCGAGCCGAGATTGCGCTCAAGCGCGAGCCGAGTCGGCCGCCGTTGGCGGCGGCGATGTCGAGTGCCGCGAGCGCCGAACGGATCGCGCCACTGCAGCCCATGGCGGCGGCAGGCCCGGCAGTTGCGCTTGCAGCGGTAGCCGCGGTGGCCACCGTGGCCACCGCGGCCACGCCGGCTGCCAGCGCCGTCGTCGCAAACCCCGCAGCGGCCGTGGCGCTCAAAGTCAATGCTCGGCCTGCACCAGCCGAACCGACGCCTGCGGCCGAGCCCGCGCCGGCACCCGCGGCCGAGCCAGCCCGCGAGTACTCGGGGCTCGCCCATGCCGATCTACCGGCAGCATGGCTGCGTATCGTCGGACAGCTCAAGGCATCGCAGCCGGCGCTCGGCGCGGTGCTCGAACACGGCGTGCCGCTCGAAGTGAGCGCGCGCGTGTTGCGCATCGGCTTTCCGGAGGGCTCGTTCTTCGGCCGTCAGGCTCAGGCTCCGGCGGCGCGCGAAGCGATCTTGCGCATGGCCGAGCAGGTGCTCGGGGCGCGTCCGGAGCTTCAGGTCGCGGGCGCCGGTGGTGGTGGCGGTCAAACGAAGGTCGCGACCCTCGCAGAAGCCGAGCAAGAATCGCGCAAGGCACGTGTCGCCGAGCGGCGCGAAGCTGCGCTCAGCCACCCGCGCGTGCGCGAAGCGATGGAAGTGTTTGGTGAGTCCGAGAGCAACGTCGAAGTCCTGGTGGATCCCGAGTGATGAAGCGGCGCAAAGCCGAGAGGAGCTGACATGAAGTTTCGCGGTGGAATGAGCGAGCTCATGCGCCAGGCAAGCCGCCTGCAGCGCAAAGTGGCGGCGCGCAAGGAAGAGCTGAAAGCCGAAACGGTGGAAGCCAGTGCGGGCAACGACCAGGTGAAGGTCGTGATCAACGGCGCGCACGAGCTGGTCAGCCTCAGCATCGCGCCCGAGCTGCTCAAGCAGGAAGACCTCTCGATGGTGCAGGACTTGATCGTGGCCGCGGTGAACGCAGGCATCGGCAAGAGCACCGCGATGGTCGAAGCCGAGATCGAGAAGGTCACCGGCGGCCTGCAGATCCCGGGCCTGGTCTGACGCCAGAGCCATGGCCGATCCGATCGCGGAGCTGGTGAGCTTGTTGTCGCGCCTGCCAGGCATCGGCGAACGCACGGCGGCGCGCCTGGCGTTCCACGTGCTGCAAGCACCGGCCGACTACGCGCAGGCGCTGGGGCAAGCGCTCTGCCAGATTCACGCGCGCGTGCAGCGCTGCGAGCGCTGCAAGAACTACACGACGGATACGCTGTGCCGGATCTGCGCGGACAGCGCACGCGACAGCCGGGTGCTGTGCGTGGTGGCCCGCCCGCAGGATCTCGCAGCGGTCGAGCGCGGCGGTGGGTTTCGCGGTCGCTACTACGTGCTGCACGCGCTCTTGTCGCCGCTCGATGGGGTGGGCCCCGAGGCGCTCGACTTGCCGCCGCTCTTGGCGCGCGTCACAGCCGAGAACATCGGCGAGGTGATCATCGCCACACCACTGAGCGTGGAGGGAGAGGCCACGGCGCTCTACCTCGCGCAAGAACTGCGCCCTTCGGGTGTGCGCTGCACGCGCATCGCCAGTGGGCTGCCACACGGCGCAGAGCTCGAGTACACCGATCAGGTCACGCTGGCGCGCGCGCTCGATGGACGCCGCGAGCTGTAGCTGCGCTAGTTGAGTTAGCCGCGCGCCGCGCAGAGGGGGATTGCCGATGACTGCGACCAACTCTTCACCACGCGGCGCGCGCGGACCCTACGCCGACGCCGCCCTGGCCCTGCTGCTGATCGCCATCGTCGGCATGATGATCGTGCCGCTACCCACCTGGCTGCTGGATCTCTTGATCGCAGGCAACCTGGCCCTGGGCGTGCTCGTGCTCGTCACGGCGATGTACGTGCCGCATGGCCTCGCGTTTACGACCATGCCCACGGTGCTCCTGCTCACCACGCTCTATCGCCTGGCGCTGAACGTCTCCTCCACGCGGCTCATCTTGCTGCAGGCCGATGCGGGTCGCGTGATCTCGGCCTTCGGTCACTTCGTGGTGCGCGGCGACTACGTGGTGGGCGCCGTGGTCTTCCTGATCTTGACGCTGATCCAGTACCTGGTGGTCGCCAAGGGTGGTGAGCGCGTCGCCGAGGTCGGCGCGCGCTTCACGCTCGACGCGATGCCCGGCAAGCAGATGGCCATCGACGCCGATCTGCGCGCCGGGGCACTCGGCATCGACGCGGCTCGGCAGCGCCGCGCGGACATCGAGCGAGAGAGTCAGTTCTACGGCGCCATGGACGGCGCAATGAAGTTCGTGAAGGGCGATGCGGTCGCTGGCATCGCGATCGCGGTGATCTCGCTCTTGGGCGGCACTGCGATCGGTGTCGGCATGCACCAGCTTTCGTTCGTGCAGAGCCTGCGCACGTACGGGCTGCTGACCATCGGTGACGGCCTGGTGTCTCAGATCCCATCGCTCGTGATCTCCACGGGCGCGGGTCTGGTCGTCACGCGCGTGGCGTCGCGCGAGCACGACGTGTCGCTGGGCAACGACATCGCCGATCAGTTGCTCGGCAATCCGCGCGTGCTCGCCGCGGGCGCCGTGTTTCTGCTCCTGCTGGGCCTTGTGCCCGGGCTGCCCGCCCTGCCCTTCCTTGTGCTTTCGTGCCTGCTCGGGCTCGGCTCGCGGGCCCTGTTCTCGCGTGCGCGCGTCGCGACCCGCGCGAGCGCGCTGGCTGCCGAGAGCGCGGCCTCGTCCAGCGTCCTCCACATCGAGTTGGGCGCGGCGCTGCGCGCACGCTTGCAGCAGACTGACGCCGAACGCAGCCTGCGCGAGCTGCTCTCGCAAAGCGCAGGGCAGCTGCACGAGCGTCTGGGCGTGCGCTTGCCTCCCGCGCGGATCTCGACCAACGCGGCACTCGCGCCAGACGCCTACGTCGTGGAGCTCGCACACGTCGGCGTGCTGCGTGGCGTAGCGCCGGCCGATCCGGGGCGCTTCACCGCAGCGCTCGCCGCCGACCTGCCGCCGCTCTTATTGCAGCGCGCCGGCGAGCTACTAAGTCTCGACGAGGTCAAGCGCCTGCTCGACGAGCTGCAAGCGCACAGCCCGACGCTGGTGCACAGCGTGGTGCCCAAGCTCGTGTCGCTACCCGCGCTCGCTCGCGTGCTGCGCGCCTTGCTGGACGAGGGCGTGAGCATCCGCCCACTGCCGCGCATCCTCGAAGCACTTGCCTGCGCGAACCAGGGCACACAGGCCGACGAACACGAGCTCGTCGAGCGCGTGCGGCGCGCGCTGCGCGAGCCCATCGTGCAGCAACACGAGCAGGGCGGTGTCTTGCGTGTGCATCGCCTGGACCCACTGATCGAGGACACGGTGCGTGACGCCGTGCAGCACAGCGGCCACGAGCACTACCTCGCGCTGGCTCCGGACCTGGCGCGCGACATCATCGCGTCCGTGCGCCGTGTCGCCGTGCAACAAACCGTTGCACCAGTGCTCGTCACACAGCCCGACGTGCGGCGCTTCTTGCGCGAGCTGCTCGCCCCCGAGCTACCTGCCGTGGCCGTCCTCAGCTTCAGCGAGCTGCCACCCAATGCTGCCATCGAGGAGCGCGAGCCGATCGCGCTCGGCTGAGCCCAGCCGAAGGGCTCAGCTCTTCTCTTCGTCGTCGACGATCACGAAATCGTCTTCCGCGATCTCGAGCAGCTCGTCGTCCACCATGATCTCGAACTCGTCGCCGTCGTCATCGCTGGTGCTAACCTCGGGCGCTTCGCTCGGCCGCGCCGCTGCAGGCGACGCCTCTGCGCTTTCGCTCTGTGCCGGCTGTTCGGTGGCAGAGCTGGGGCCAGGCGTTGCAGCCAGCTCGAGCGCCGGTGCGTCGGGCAGAGTCGGCGTCACGATCGGGCCATCCTCGAGCGTGTCGCGCCGCGAATCTTCGGTGCTTGCAGCCTCCGGTACGGCCGCCGCCGGTGTGTCGCTCGCCAGCGCAGCCGTGAGCTGCGTCGAGCCCGCGGCTGCCAGATCCAGCTCGCTGCGTGCGTCGGGCGGCGCGGTCGGCGGGTCGCGCGGTGCGGTCGAGGCTCGTTGCGCTGCGGCCGGCGCCTCGCTCTCCCACGGCAAGTGCCGAGCGGTGTGGCTCGAGGCCTGTGACGACGGCTCGTATGCGATCGCTTGGTGCGCGGCTTCGAGGGTGGGCTCGGCTCCCGTCCCGACACCCACGGCGGCTGGTGCTGCTGATGGCGGCGGCCGTGGCGGCATATCCATGGCCCACTCCACCGCTGCCATGTTCGCCTCACGGCCCTGCTTGGACGGCGACGCCGCAGGCACATCCATGCCCACCACCGTGGGCGACGGATTCGGTGGTGCGGCGACGTGCTTGACCAGCGCCTCGAGCATGCGGTCAACGTGACCGAGCTCGAAGTCCGAGCCGGCGTACCGCGCGATCAATGCGCCGAGATCCCTCGGGACTTCGCCGAGCGTGGCCAGGGCAGCGTCAATCTGGGTGTGAGGCGTGGACATCGGGTGGCAGCACACGGAGCGCGGTCAGCAGAACGCCCCCCATCATCGCAAATCGCCTGGGACTTTGTCCAAAGGTTGCGAGTTCCGCTGCTGCTGCAACCCGTTCAGCGCTCGACCAGCGCATAGACGCTGGCCACCGCCTGCTCTAGCTTGGACGGGTCGGAGCCGCCCGCCTGCGCGAAATCCGGCCGCCCGCCGCCGCCGCCACCCACGATGGCCGCGATCTCTTTGATGAGCTGCCCGGCCTTGAAACGGCCCGTCAGCTCCTTGGAGACGGTGCAGATCAGCACGACCTTGTCGTCGCTGGCCTTGGCGCCGAGGACCACGACGGCCGGCGCAAGCTTGTCGCGCAGCTGGTCGGCGAGCTCGCGCATCGCCACCGGGTCGGCCACGTCGGTGGTCGCGCCGAGCACCGTCACGTCGCCCACCTTGCGAGCATCGGCCGCGAGGTCGCGCGAGCCGCCCGAGACGAGCTTCTTCTTGAGCTGCGCGATCTCGCGCTCCTGCTCCTTGCGCTGCGCGAGCAGCTTCTCGACCTTCTCGCGCGTCGAGAACAGCGAGCCCTTGACCAACTCGGCCGTCTGCCCGAGCTCGCGTTCCAGCTGCTGGGTGTAGAGCAACGCGTTCATGCCGGTGACCGCTTCGATGCGACGCACGCCCGCCGCGAGACCGCTGTCGGAGACGATCTTGAAGCCGCCGATGTCACCGGTGCGCGCCACGTGCGTACCACCGCACAGCTCGATCGAGTCGGCGATGCGCAGCATGCGCACCACTTCGCCGTACTTCTCTTCGAAGATCCCGATCGCGCCCTTCTGTTTGGCCTCCGCCATCGGCAACACTTCGGTGGTGACGGGCACGTTCTTCAGCACTTGCTCGTTGACCCTGCGTTCGATCTCCTCGATCTGCACCCGCGTCAGCGGCGCGGCCGCGCTGTAGTCGAAGCGCAGGCGATCGGGCCCCACGAGCGAGCCCTTCTGCATGGCGTGCTGACCGACCACGGCGCGCAGCGCCAGGTGCAAGAGGTGCGTCGCGCTGTGGTTGCGGCGCGTGGCCGAGCGCAGCGCGTGATCGACCTCGAGGGTGACGGCCGAGCCGACCTTGAAACTGCCGCTTGTGACCTTCCCCTTGTGCACGGTCAGACCGGCGACGGGCTTGTGCGTGTCGGTCACTTCGAATCGGTCGAACGGCACGGACTCCGACCGGATCGCGCCAACATCACCGACCTGACCACCTGACTCGCCGTAGAAGGGAGTCTCCCTTGTGATGATCTCTCCGAGCTGGCCCTCGCTCAACCACTCGACACGCTTACCGCCCGCGATCAGCGCGGCGACCTTGCTCTCGGCTTGCTCCGCGTCGTAGCCCAGGAACTTCACTTCGCCGACCTCTGAGCTGACGGTGCGATACACGCCTTCGACGGCTTCTTCACCGAGCTTCGAGCCCGCGCTGCGTTCGCGCTGCTTTTCCATTTCGACCGTGAATCCGTCAACGTCAACGCTGAAAATTTCTTCGAGACCGATGACCTGTTGCATATCCAGTGGGAAGCCGTAGGTGTCGTACAGCTCGAACGCGGCTTTTCCGGACAACCGCCGCTCCACGGCAGGCGCCTCGTCCAGGGGCCACGGCATATACACGTGCAAGCGATCGAGGCCTCGCTTCAACGTCTGGCGAAACCGAGACTCCTCCTGTCGAGTCACGTCCTCGATCAACGACCGACGTTCACCCAGCTCGGGATACTCGCCCGACATTAGGTCAACGACCTTGAGTGCGCATTCGTGAAAGAACAAGCGTTCGACGCCGAGCTTGTGGCCGTGACGGATCGCGCGGCGCATCACGCGGCGCAGCACGTACTCGCGTTCGGCGCGATCGGGGAACACGCCTTCGGCAATCAAGAACGCCGTGGTGCGCGCGTGGTCGGCGATCACGCGCATCGACACGTCGTCGGCATCCAAGGTGCCCGTGTACTTCTTACGGGCGATCTGCGATGTGAGATCGACGATCGGGCGCAGGAGATCGGTATCGTAGTTACTCACCACACCCTGCAGCACGCAGGCCAGGCGCTCGAGGCCCGCGCCCGTGTCGATCGAGGGCGCCGGCAGCCTGTGGAGCGTGCCGTCTTTCTGGCGGTCGAACTGCATGAACACCAGGTTCCACAGCTCCACCCAGCCACGACCGTCGGCTCCGGGCTCCTTGCCGAAGAGCGAGAGATCGGGGTCGCCATCGCCGAAGAAATAGTGGATCTCCGTGCACGGACCGCAGGGCCCGGTGTCGCCCATCGACCAGAAGTTGTCAGCTGCGCCGCAGCGCAGGATGCGCTGCTCGGGCAGACCGGCAATCCTCCGCCACAGGTCTGCGGCTTCCTGGTCGGCCGGCGAACTCTTGTCGCCCTCGAACACGGTCACGACCAGGCGATGCTTGTCGACGCCGAGCTCTTTGGTGATCAGCTCCCAGGCGTACTCGATCGCCGCTTCCTTGAAGTAGTCGCCGAACGAGAAGTTGCCGAGCATCTCGAAGAAGGTGTGGTGGCGCGCGGTCACGCCCACGTTCTCGAGGTCGTTGTGCTTGCCGCTGATCCGGATGCACTTCTGCGACGAGGTGGCGCGCTTGTACGGCCGGCTCTCCTGACCTGTGAACACGTCCTTGAAGGGCACCATGCCGGCGTTCACGAAGATCAGCGTCGGGTCGTTCTGCGGGATGAGCGAACCGGAGGCCACGACCTGGTGGCCGCGCTTGGCGAAGAAGTTGCGGAAAGCATTGCGAATATCGCTGGATTTTGTCATGGCGAGAAGGGCTTGCGGAGGCTCGCTGTCTACCGCAGCCCAGGCCCAAACGCCAATGCCGGGCCCGCGCCAGCCGCGCAGAAAGCTGGCGCGCCGGGTTCCCGGCCGGGCCCGGTTGCGTGTTAACTGGAGGACCCCCACGGAGACCCGCCCCTTGAACCAGCGACTTCACCTGATGGCCCTGCTGTGCCTGCTGCTTTGGGCAGCACCGGGCAGCGCCCAGGCGCCCGTGACCCCGGGGCCCGTGCCCCAGACCTATGCGCTCCTGGTCGGCGAAGACCCCGGCGGTGAAGGGCAAGCACCGCTGCGCTACGCACAGGCCGACCCGGCCGAGCTGGCGAGCGAGGCGCTGATCGAGCACGCAGGCAGCGTGCTCGCCGAGCTGCACAAGGTGGCGGGATCGCCGCTGCGCCTCGCGCTGCCAGCCATCACCTACAACGTGGTGTTGGGGGCTGGGCAACGCATCTCCGAGTGCCGGATCGAGCTGCGCGACGAGCAGGTCACGCGCGTGGTCGCGAGCGCCTGCTCTGCGCTGGCAGCCAGCGAGGCGCGAGCCAAGGGTTATCTGCCAGCGGCCACGAGCCAGCCGCGCGGCCCGCTGGAGCAGTGGGCCTTCGAGCTCAGCTTCGGCCTGGGCCACTTCAGCCACGACGACTACACGCACAGGCTAAACGACTTCGGTTTCGCCGAGCAGATCCTCGCGGGCGGCACGCCGCTGCGCTGGTCGCTGGCCGTGTCCCGACAGCTCGCGCCGCACCTGAGCGTGCTCGGAGATCTGCGCAACTTCGACAACGCCGTCTACAAGCGCGATCTGCTGTCCACGGCCAGCAACCAGGTCAGCGAGCGCTTCGCCTGGTCGAGTTACGCGCTCGGCCTTCACGTGCGGGCGCAGGCGGACGCGTTCGGCGCGCAGCTGCGCTTCTACGCGCAGCTGGGCGGAGGTCTCGGCTACGTGCACAGCAAGCTCGTGGACCACACCGAAGAGCACTTCGGCGCGCAGCTGGCGGCGAGCGCGGGTCTCTTCTACATGCCGTGGCGACACTTCGGCTTCCTGGGCCAACTCACGTATGCCTACGCGCCGATCTTGAGCAACCAGCTCGGCGACGGCCACGACAGCGGCGGTGTCCAGCTGATGCTGGGCCTGCGCTACCGCACCTGGAGCGAGCCATGAAGAAGTCCTTTTCAACATCACGCCTGCTGCTTGCGGGGATCGCGCTGCTCGTGGCCTGCGGCGACAACCTGATACAGGACCCCTCGTTCGATCTGTGGTGCGGCGCTGCGCTGTGCGCGCCCTGGGAGGCCACAGGCAAGGTCACGCGCGTGGGCACCTGGCACAGCTACGACTACGGCGTGGCGCTGCAGGATGGCGCCGTGCTCTCGCAGGCCGTGATGCACGACGCCGTCAGCTGCATCGAGCTCGAGGTGATCGCCGACGTGGACGCCAAGGCCGAGGTGTGGCTGGAGATGGACTTCCGCGACGATGGCAGCTCCGAGTACAAACAGCTCATCCCCGAGAGTCACTGGGCCAAGCTCAGCTACCTCGTGAAGGCGCCAACCTGGTACGACAAGCTGCGCTTCATCCTGCGCAAGCAGGGCAAAGGCCGCGCGGTGCTCGCGCAGATCAAGGCCACGGCCAGCGAGGATTGCAGCGGCCAGGCCGTTGCGCTGCTGCACCGGCCACTGGGTGCGGGCTGCGAATCGGCGGATCAGTGCGACAGCGCCGTGTGCACGACCGCACCCGAGCGCTACGGAGCGGGGCTCGCGAAGAGTGTCGACGGCAAGCCAGCCGCCAAGCTGTGCAGCGGCTGCGCGACCGATACGGATTGCGGAAGCGAGGAGCTGTGTGGAGTCGCGACCGGCGACGCGGGAGCGCACCGAGCGTGCGTGAAGCAAGCCAGCAGCAGCGAGAGCACCTGGTGTCTGGCCGACGCGCAATGCGAGAGCGGCGACTGCAACGCAGCGTTGCCCGTCACGCACGCAGGCTGCGCCAGCTGCGCGAGCGACACGGAGTGCGCCTCCGGTGAAGTGTGTGGCGTTGGCGTCGGCCCCGGCGGCGCAGCGCGCGAATGCGTGAAAAAGGCGCAGCGCGAGCGCGGGCAGGCCTGCGCTGTCAGCGCCGAGTGCAAGAGCGGCGTGTGTTGCCAGGGAACCTGCTCCGAGTGCTGCGCGAACAAGGACTGCAAGAACGGCAAGCCGTGCGGCCACAGCGACGTGTGGCTGACCGTGACGCCTTCGCTCTGCGGCGCAGCTGACGGCAGCCGCGAGGCCGGAAGCACGTGCTTCGCGGACGACGACTGCCATTCGGTCAAATGCCAGCTACCCAAGACCGAGTGCTTCTTGCACTGCGACGCGCAGCACTGCGGCAAGAGCGAAGACATCGATTGTGGCTTTGTGCGCCAACTCGCAGGCGTATGCCGGTGACCGCATGGACAGCTACCTCCGCGCTCGACCCGCAACGCTTCGCTCCCGGCGACCGCTTCGCCGTGCTGGGCAGCTGTCCCGAGAGCCTGCAGGCGAGCTGGGATCTCGTGGTGTTCCAGGCGGGCGAGGCGTTCTTCCCGTTGCAGCCAACGGCGGCATTGCAGTGCGGCAACCGAGTGAGCCTGCCGGATGCGTTCACGCTCCGCGGCGAGGCGCCGGACTGCGTCGCGCTCGACCTGCATGCGGCGATCGCCCGCAGCGAGCTGCGCCGACGCGGACCCGCTGGCCTTCCGTCGCAAAGCGCGTGCATCGTGGTAGCGCCGGTGGCTCCCTAGAGCCGAAAACGGGCGAGCCTCGCCGAACACTCTCCCCAGGGCCAGCCGAGCATGCTAGAGCCGTCGGCCGCGGGCTGGGCCACGCCTTGCCCGCTTCTGCTTCTGCGCACGGGTGCTGCATGCTGCTCTGCCTTCGCGTCAAGAACCTCGCGATCATCGATTCGGTCGAAGTCGAGCTCCCGGCCGGCATGAATGTCGTCACGGGCGAGACCGGCGCCGGCAAGTCGATCCTGGTCAACGCGCTCTCCCTGGTGCTCGGCGGGCGCGGCGGTCCGCAGGTCGTTCGCACCGGTGCCGACGAAGCCGAGGTCGAGGCGCTCTTTGACGTGGCCGACCATCCGGCGCTGCGACAACGCGCCAAAGACATGGGCGTCGAAGCCGACGACGAGCTGGTGTTGCGCCGCGTCGTGCACAGCGGCGGCCGCACGCGCGCCTACGTCAACGGGCGGCTGGCCTCGGCCTCGCAGCTGGTCGAGCTCGCGCAGGGCCTGGTCGATATCTCCTCACAGCACGAGCACCACACGCTGGTGGATGCGCGCAGCCACGTGAACTTCCTCGACGCCTTCGCCGAGCTCGACCCACTGCGCGAGCACATGGCCGACGCGTACCGCGAGCTCACCACGGCCTCGGCTGCAGTCGCCGCACGCGAAGAGCGCGCGCAGAAACGCGACGAGCGCGAAGATCTGCTGCGCTACCAGATCCGCGAGATCGAGGAGCTCGACCCCAAGCCCGGCGAGCAGCTGGCGCTGGTCGAGGAGCGCGACCGCTTGCGTCACTCCGAGCGGCTGGCAGCGCTCACGCTCGGCGCCGAAGACGCACTCTACGGGCGCGACGACGCGCTCTCCACCGAGCTCGCGCGCGTGGTTCGCGGCATCGAGGAAGCGGCCACGCTCGACCCGCGCCTCACGCGGCTAGCCACCCAGCTGGCATCGGCACACAGCGAGCTGCAGGACGCGGCGCGCGAGCTCGGGGGTTACGCGCGCGGCGTGGTGCACAACCCAGCGCGCCTGGTCGAGATCGAAGAGCGCCTGGATGCGCTCTCACGCATCACGCGCAAGTACGGCGGCACGGTGGAAGCCGCGCTCGCACACAAGGACCGCGGCAAGACCGAGCTCGCCGAGCTGGAGCACGGCGAAGAGCACCGCGCTGCGCTACGCACGAGCCTCGCCGCCGCAGTCGCGCGCGCACGCAAGGTCGCAGAGGAGCTGTCGGCTGGGCGCAAGCTCGCCGCGAACAAGCTGGGCAAGGCTGTCAGCAAGGAGCTCACGTCGCTGGCGATGGGCGGCGCCACGATCACGGTCGAGGTGGAGCCCGCGGCGGGCCGCGACGGCGAGCTGTCGGTGGATGGTGCGCGGCTGTCGACCACCGGCATCGATCGCGTGGAGTTCCTGATCGCGACCAACGCGGGCGAGACCCCGCGGCCGCTCTCCAAGATCGCCAGCGGCGGCGAGCTCTCGCGCGCAATGCTGGCGCTCAAGCGTGTGCTTGCGGGCCTGGGCCCTTCTGGCCTGTACGTGTTCGATGAAGTCGACGCCGGCGTCGGTGGCGCGGTCGCCGAAGTGATCGGGCGCAAGATCCGCGAGGTGAGTAAGCACCATCAGGTGATTTGCATCACGCATTTGCCTCAGATCGCTGTGTACGCTGACACGCACTATCGCGTACAGAAGACCGTCGAGAAGGGCCGCACGCGCTCCGAGATCGTGCGGCTCTCCACCGACGAACAGCGCGAAGAGATCGCGCGCATGCTCGGCGGCATCGAGATCACACAACAAACGCGCGCCACCGCCCGGGAGATGCTCAAGACCGCGCGCCGCTGACGTTCCACGACACGCGTCCAGCGTGCCCGCGACGGGCCGCGATCGCGGGCCCTGCGCCCGTTCCACAAATCCGGCGCACACACTAAACTCGGGGGCATCTTGGAGCACCGTCACGTCCACCTTGGCTGTGCGCTCGCGTGCACGCTCGCTCTGCTCGTCAGCTGCAAAGGCAAGACCCCGCTGGCGCCAACGGTGCCCACCGGCGATGGACCGTTGGTGTGCGCCGACGGCAGCAGCACGCTCGACCCGATGCAAGAGGTCGCGCCCGACGTGAAGTGCCCCGCCACCGAAGAGCCAGTGCTTTGCTACGGGCAGTGGGCCGCTCACTGCCACGGCGGCAAGCTCGGCAAGCTCGAGAACTGCCGGCAGAGCGCTGAGGTCTGCTCCCCGGGCAAGTGCGCGGGCGGCAAGTGCGGCGGTTGCCTCGCTTGCTTGCCGAACTCCACCCGCTGCGGCGGCAACGCTGAGCGGATGGCCTGCAAGGCAGACGGCAGCGGCTACGCGCTGGCCGAGACCTGCGACGAAAGCGCCGGCAAGCGCTGCTCGATCGACGACGGCAAGTGCGAAGACCTGTGCAGCGCTGCGGTCAGTCAGCACTCGTACGTGGGCTGCGAGTACTGGGCGTTGCCCACCGCAAACTCGGAGCTGCTCTACGATCTCACCGACGCCGACGGCCTTTGCCAGCCTTTCCCGTTCGCCGTCGCGATCTCGAACACCGAGGGTGTCACGGCGCACGTGCACATCGACAGCAACGGCAGCGGCCGCGACGTGCAGGTGGCCCCGGCCGAAGTGAAGACCGTGGAGCTGCCCTGCAACCTCGAGCTCAAGGGCGACCCCACGATGGACCTGCCCTCGGTGCAGGTGCAAGGCGCTGCCCACCACATCGTCTCGGACGTTCCGGTCACCGTGTATCAGTTCAATCCGCTCGAGTACCAGAGCAAGGACGCCACCGGCCGCAAGGTCTACTCGTACACCAACGACGCATCCTTGCTCTTGCCGGTCAGCTCGCTCACGGGCAACTACCGCGTGCTCTCGCGCGCCACGCTACTGCAGTCGCTCCAGCCGAGCCCGCTCGGAGGCAAGGGCGGACTGAGCAACCTCTCGGGCTTCGTCGCGATCATCGGCGTGCAGGCCACGCCCACCGACGTCGAGATCATCAGCAGCGCGTACACGCGCGCCAGCACCGACGGCAAGATCCCCAAGCTCTCCCCCGGCTCGACGCTGCACGTCACGCTCAAGCAAGGCGAGGTGCTGCAGCTCGCAAGCGACGCGCCTGGCGCGTGCTCGGGCGGCCCGGTCGAAACCTCGCTGCGCGGCAAGCTCACCTACTGCGACGTCCCCAAGGAATACGACCTCACCGGCACGCAGATCCGTGCTGCGGCCAGCGTGAGCGTGATCTCCGGCAACGACTGCACCTTCGTGCCCTACGACAAGTGGGCCTGCGATCACCTCGAGGAGACGATGTTTCCCGTCGAGTCGTGGGGCAAAGACCTCTACATGACGGTGAGCGCGCCAGTGAACTGCGGCGATGACATTCCGAACATGTTCCGCGTCCTCTCGAGCGCGGACAACAATCAACTCACCTTCACGCCCGCGAGCGTGCACGCAGCGATCACGCTCAAGCGCGGCGAATACGTGGAGTTCACGAGCCTCACCGCATTCGAGGTCACCGGCACCAAAGCGATCTCCGTTGGGCAGTACCTGCTGGGCCAGGACTGGAACGGCAAGCAAGGGGCTTCCGGAGCGTTCGCCAAGGGCGATCCCTCGCTGTCGCTGGGCATCCCGATCGAGCAGTGGCGTAGCCGCTACTCGTTCCTCACCCCGGCCACCTACACCGACAACTTCATCAACATCGTGGCGAGCGCCGGCCAGGTGGTGATCTTGGATGGCGGCCTCGTCAGCGGTTTCACTCCCATCGAGGGTACCTCGATGACCGTCGCGCGCGTCCCGGTGCAGCCGGGCACGCACGTGATCAGCTCGGGCGCGATCTTCGAGTTGATCCTGTACGGCTACGCCACGTACACGAGCTACATGCTGCCCGGCGGCCTCGACCTGCACGCGATCAACACGCCGGAGTGAGCGGGCCGCGCGTGCTATGCTGCCCGCATGCGTAGGCGCGGCGGCATGCAGGGACTCTCGGCGCTGCTGATGCAGGCGTATCCGGGCAAGACCAAGGAAGAGCTGCAGGCGGTGCGCGTGTTCGGCGGCTGGGCCAAAGCGCTCTCGGCTCGCATCGTGCACAACGCCCAGCCGGTGAAGCTGTGGAAGGGCACGCTCACCGTGCACACGGCCACCAGCGCCTGGGCCAACTCGCTGCAGCTCGAGAGTGAGTCGTTGCTGGCCGCGCTCAACCGCAAGGTGCCCGAGGTACGCGTGCGCAAGCTGGTGTTTCGCGTGGGCCCGCTGCCGAACGCCAGCACGCTGCTGCCGCGGGAGCCGGCGCCGGAGCCCGTGGTGCCGGCCTCGGTCTTGCCCGATGACGTCGCGCGCGAGCTGGCTCGGATCAGCGACGACGGCGTGCGCGAAGCGGTGGCACGCGCCGCCGCAGCAGGGCTGGGCGAGGTGCAGAGCGAGCCAGCCAAGCCGCGCACCGGTCGGCTGAACGAGCCCGCAAACCCGGTCAGCGAACGCAGGCGGCTCTGAGCGAACGTACGAGCTCGGTCACCGCGGCGACCTTCGCGTCGGCGGTCGCGGCCTGCTCGATCGCGACGCAGATCGCGCTGCCGACCACCACGCCATCGGCGCGCCCAGCGAGCACTTGCACGTCCTGTGGTGTCTTCACGCCGAAGCCCACCGCGACCGGCAAGCCCGTGCGCTTACCGACCTCGATCGCTCGCTCGGCGGCTGCGCCCAGGTCGGTCGCCGCACCGGTCACACCCGTGAGCGACACGTAGTAGATGAACTCATCCGCGCAGCCCGCGATGAGCGAGCAACGCGCATCCGAGGTGGTGGGGGCAATCAGCGGGACGAACGACATGCCATGCTGCCGGATCGCGGCGACGAACGGCTTGGCCTCCTCGGGCGGTAGGTCGACGACCAGAAAGCCGTCCACGCCCGCCTGTGCTGCGTCAGCTGCAACCTGCGCCTCACCGTGCGCCAGGATCGGGTTGTAGTAACCGAAGAGCACCACGGGCACCTCTGTCTCGGCACGCAGCTCTTTCACCGCCGAGAGCACCATGGGCAAGTTGGTACCGGCGGCCAGCGCGCGCTCGCTGGCGCGTTGAATCACGGGCCCGTCGGCAGTGGGGTCGCTGAACGGCACGCCCACTTCGATCACGTCCGCGCCTGCCGCCGCGATGGCTTTCATCAGGCGCAGGCTGGTGGCGATGTCCGGATCGCCGGCGCACAGGTAGATCACCAGCGCCGGGCGATTTTCGCGCCGCGCACGTGCAAAGGCTTCGCTAAGGCGTCCCACGTTTCAAAAGCCCTTTTTGCGTGGACAGTTCGATGACCGTCGCCAAGTCCTTGTCGCCGCGACCGGAGAGGCAGACCGCGACGGTCGCCCCCGGCAGCTCCTTGCCCAGAGGCCGCAGAAACGCGATGGCGTGGCTGCTCTCGAGCGCGGGTATGATGCCTTCGGTGCGACACAAGAGGTGGAACGCCGCGAGCGCTTCGTCGTCGGTCACGCTGCGATAGAAGGCGCGGCCCTGCTCTTTGAGCCAGGCGTGCTCGGGACCCACGCCGGGGTAGTCGAGGCCGGCACTGATCGAGTGCGTGGCAGTCACCTGGCCGTGCGCGTCTTGCAGCACGTACGAGCGCATGCCGTGCAGCACGCCAGGCCGACCCGCCGTGAGCGTGGCCGCGTGCTGACCGGTCTCGACGCCGTGCCCGGCCGCTTCCACTCCGTAGAGCTTCACGCTCGGGTCGGCAATGAACTCGGCGAACATGCCCAGGGCGTTCGAGCCGCCTCCGACGCAGGCCACGACAGCATCCGGCAAGCGACCAGTCGCCGCCAACAGCTGCGCTCTCGCCTCCACGCTGATCACGCGCTGGAACTCGCGCACCATGACCGGGTACGGGTGCGGGCCCGCGACGGTGCCGACGCAGTAGTAGGTGTTGCGCACGTTGGTGACCCAGTCGCGCATCGCCTCGTTCATGGCGTCTTTGAGCGTGCGGCTGCCCGACTGGACCGGATGCACCGTGGCGCCGAGCAACTCCATGCGTCGCACGTTCGGCGCCTGACGGCGCACGTCTTCGGCGCCCATGAACACCTCGCACGACAAACCCAAGAGCGCGCAGGCTGTGGCCGTGGCCACACCGTGCTGGCCCGCGCCCGTCTCGGCGATCACGCGCGGCTTGCCCATGCGCTGCGCGAGCAGCACCTGACCCAGCACGTTGTTCATCTTGTGCGCGCCGGTGTGGCAGAGGTCTTCGCGCTTCAGCCAGACCTGCAGCCCCATCTCTTCGGACAGGCGCTCGGCGAAGTAGAGCGGCGTGGGCCGGCCGATGTAGTCGCGCAGCAAGTGCGTGCGCCGCGCCTCGAACGCCTCATCGGCGCGCGCCTCGTTGTACGCGCGCTCGAGCTCGTCGAGCGCGGGCATCAACGTCTCCGCGACGAAACGGCCACCAAACGGGCCGAACATGCCTGTCTCGAGCGTCATGACTGGCTGCGACATAGGCTATGAGGGCGACGTTTGCAAGCCCTTGGCGGCGGCCACGAAGGCGGCCACTTTGGCCGGATCCTTCACTCCCGGCGCCGACTCGACACCGCTCGCGACGTCAACGCAGAACGGTTGCACCGCGGCGACTGCAGCCGCCACGTTGTCCGGAGTGAGCCCGCCGGCCAGCGTGACCTGCCTCGTGCGCGCGACCTCGGCCGCCAGGCGCCAGTCGAACGTGGCGCCCGTGCCGCCCTGTGCGCCCGGAACGTACGCATCCAGGAGCACGAATCTTCCGGGATAGCTCGCCACGAGGTCGAGCGAAGCACGGCCGCGCATGCGGATGGCCTTGTACGCGTGCGGCAGAAAGCGCTCGAGCAGCGCGGGCGGCTCGTCGCCGTGCAGCTGCACGCAGCGCAACGCAGTGCTGGCCTGCACGCGCGCGATCTCCTCGTACGGAGCATCCACGAACACGCCCACGGTCACGACCGCCGTGCCGACTGCGGAGACGATCGCAGCTGCGACATCGACCGGCACGCAGCGCGGCGAACCGGCGTAGAAGTTGAGGCCGATCGCATCCGCTCCGAGCTTCACGCACGCGAGCGCGTCCGACACGCTCGTCACGCCGCACACCTTGACCGCGACCATCCCCGGAACTTAGTCGGCGCACGAGCCGCCCGCAACCATCGCTCACAGCCGCAGCAACTCCTTGACCGTGGCAATCACCTGCGGAGCCTGGATGGGCTTGGTGATGTACGCGGACGCTCCGAGGGCCATGGCGCGCTCGCGGTCTTCCTTCGAGCCCTCGGTCGTGATCACGATCACCGGCACGTCCTTGTGGCGCTCGTCGGTGCGGATCTTCCGCACCAGCTTGAGACCATCCATGATCGGCATGTTGATGTCGGTGATGATCAGATCGAAGCGTTCGGTCGCGAGCTTCTTCAGGCCGACGATGCCGTCATCCGCTTCTGTCACGGTCATGTTCTTGATGCGCGAAAGCGCAAACACGATGAGCTGACGCATCATCGGCGAGTCTTCGACCACAAGGCACGAGTAACCGGACATGGCTCAATCACCCATCTTCGCGTTGGAGACGGCGGGAGGCGGCGGGCGCTCGCTGCCGTGCAAGTTTTGGTGCAGATCACGTAGAGCTGCACGTACGTTCCCTTCCCGTTCGAACAGGTTGGCAGCGATCAGCGCCGTCGCCCCGTGTGCAGACAGCAACTTGAACAGCTCGTGATCCACCGGTTCCCACGCCGACTTGTGCGGCAAGAGCGTGTGGATGCTAATCACCCCCACGACTTCGACGTCGAACACCAGCGGCACCACGGCGAGCGGCTCGCCCTTTCTAACTGGCGTCATCGGATCGGCGATGCGCGCCACACCGGTGAGGCAAGCGTCTGCGATCGGTCCGTCCTCGGCGGAGACTGCGAGCGGTTCCTTCTTGCCCGTGCGGCGAAAGGCGATCGGCAGTGCACGCCGGCCGTCCTCGCTGAGCGCGTAGATCACGAACTCCTGCGCGCCCACCAACTGCTCGAGCAGCTCGCAGACGTGGCGCACCACCCTGCGCAGTGAGAGCGTGCCGCCGAGCTGGAAGCTGGCAACGTAGAGGCTCGCCAGGTCGTTGAGCTCACGCTCGATCGTGCGAACGCTGGCCTCGTTCTGCTTGAAGGCGCGCTCCAGCTTGTCGGAGCGCGTCACCAGGGATTTACGCTCGCGTTCGAGCTGCTTGATCTTGGCGAGCAGCTCGGCCATCGCATCGTTGCTCGCGAGCTGCGAGCGCAGTCGCGAGTTCTCGTCTTCGAGCTTGCGCGCCTGCGTCTGCAGCTCCTGGTTCTCGCGGATCAGGTCTTCGGTGATCTCGACGCCCTTGCGCAAGAACTTGCGAACGAAGGTTTGGCGCTCGGCCTGCAGATCGGCAGGCGCTTCGCTCGTGCGGCGCTTGCGCGGTCGGACGCGTGTCATGATCGTGCTCCTGCTTCGCTGTGACTCATCACGCAGCTCCTGGCGTGCCCGCGCACAGCGCGGCCACGCGGGCAATCAACTCAGGAAGTGGCAGGAGGGCATCCACTGCGCCGGTCTGCTGCGCGCAGCGCGGCATGCCGAAGATCACCGCGGTGTCTTCCGACTCGGCGAGCACCGTGCCGCGCGCGTTCTTGATCTCGACGACACCGCGCGCGCCGTCGTCGCCCATGCCGGTGAGCACGATGCCCAGCGTGCGCTCGCCCGCGACCTTCGCCGCGCTCGAAAACAGCCGGTCCGCCGAGGGCGAATAGCGCTCGCCCGCCATGGCATCCACCACGCGGGCGACGAGGCCCGAAGCGCGTGCCTCGATCTCGATCGATTTTCCGCCCGGGCAGACCAGCGCCTGCAGCGGGCGCAGCAAGGTGTCGCCCTCGGCTTCGCGCGTCGCGAAGGCGCTGATGCGGTCCAGCCGCTCGGCGAATGCGCGGGTGAAGCGCTCGGGCATGTGTTGCGCCACGACGATCGCGACGTTCGACTTCGCAGGCAGCTGCGAGAAGAGATCCAGCAAGGCCGTGGGACCACCGGTGGAGGCGGCGATCACGACCAGGCGAGAGAGCACGACGCTCTCCGGCGTGCGCGCAGGCGGCAGAGCACGCGTGTCGAGCACGACGCGCTCCGCGGGGCCGCGCTCGGGCGGCACGGAGCTGCGGCTTCGGCCGGAGATGCCTGCCGGTGACAGCTGCCGCACGATCGCCACCATGCGCACCAGCTGCTCGCGCACGCTGTCGATCTGCCCGGTGAGCAGTGCCTGCGGCTTGGCAACGAAGTCGATCGCTCCGAGCTCGAGCGCACGAAACGCGTTCTCCTTGGCGGAGTGACTCGAAACGACGACCACGGGCGTGGGCCGCGCAGCCATCAGCAGCCGCAAGAACGTGAACCCGTCCATGCGTGGCATCTCGAGATCGAGCGTGATCAGGTCGGGCGTGAGGGAGACGGCCAAACGCAGCGCCTCGTCACCGTCACCTGCAACACCGACCACCTGCACGCCCGCGATCTGCGTGAGCAGCTCGCAGAGCATGCGCCGGTTGATCGCGGAGTCGTCGACCACGAGCACGCGCAAGTCTTTCATCGTGCAGTTCTCCCGGGCTGCGTCGAGTCGGTGCGCGCGGGCTTGCGATACGCAAGGTCGCCGCGCAGATGCGCCAGCTCGAAGGCCGTGGACGTGTTCAGCAGTGACTCGCTGTGGCCCAGCATGAGATAGCCCTCGGGGTGCAGCCGGTCGAAGAACGCCTGGATCACGCGGCTCCTGGAAGCATTGTCGAAGTATATCAGGACATTGCGGCAGAAAATCGCGTCGACCCGACCCAGCATCGCGACGCGAGCCTCGTCGAGCAGGTTGAAGTGGCCGAAGTGGCACATGGCTCGGATCGCCGGGTCGACGGCCCGGCCCTCGGGCGTGCTCACGAAGTAGCCCTGGTAATCGTTGCCCATCGCGCGAAAGCTCGACTCGCCGTACACGCCCCGGCGCGCCGTGTGTAGGACTCGTCGGGAAATGTCGTTGCCGAAGATCCGGACATCCCAGCCTTCGAACAGACCCGAACGAGCCACCAAGATGGCGAGCGTGTATACCTCTTCGCCGGTGGAACAGCCGGCGCTCCACAGAGTCAAGCTACGACGCACGCGCGCAGACTGCTTCAGATCCACGAGCACCTGTTGCTCGAACGCGCGCAGCTGCGGCTGCTCGCGAAAGAAGTACGTCTCGTTCGTGGTCACCGCCTCGAGCGCGCGCTCGATCTCCGCTTTGCGTTGCGGGTGGTAGCGCAGGTACTGGTAGTAAGCGTTCCAACTGGGCAGTCGCAACGCGACCACGCGCTCGCCGAGCTTGCGCTCGACGGTAAGCCGCGCCTCCTCCGACAACATGATCCCGGCCAGCTCGTTGATCAGCTCGCGCAACAAGCGAAACTCGGTGGACTCGAGCCTGGGCTGCGCCAGCGACGCCGACGACATACTAGCGTGCCTCCAACACGGCCACCGCTTGCTCGATCGCGTCACGCACGAGCGCATCGCGCTCCAGTAGCAGACGCGCGCGCAGCGCGGCGAGCGCGCCCGAATCCCCGCTCTGCCCGAGCAACACGGCCGCTGCTTGCCGTACGTCCCAAGCTGCATGGTCGAGGGCGATCGCTATGCGCGCAGCACTGCGTTTCCCTCCGGCGGCAGCCAGTGCCGCGAGCGCTTGCTTCACGACCTCGGCGTCGGAATCACCGAGTGACTCGACCAGGAGATCATCGAACGCCGGATCGGACAAGCCCTGCAAACCTTGCATCGCGAACACGCGCACACCGGGCGGCCCCACGCGCGCGAGCTTGCGCAAGCGCGTCACGGCACGCGGATCACCGAACGCGGCGAGCGCACCCGCCAGAGCGACTTGGACGTCCGCAGCGCTGCTGTCGAAGAGCAGCAAGGCCTCGATGGCGCGCGTGGTGCCGTCGTGCATGCGAGGCAGGACGTCGATGGCTGCCACCTGCACTTGCGGGTCCTCGTCGTTCAACGCGAGCGCAACCAACTCGACCGCCGATTCACCGCCGAGCAGCGACAGGCCAGCGATCGCGGCGACACGACTGTCGGCCGAGTCCGAGAGCAGCGCCGAGCGCAGCCTGGGTAGCGCGTCGCTCAGCCGCAACGTCACGAGCAATTCGGCCAACGTTGCGGCGGCCGCACCCGAGATCACCACGGCAGCGAGCGCCTGCGCAACCGCGGCGGCGTCGCGTGCGGCGAGCACGCGCAGCGCACCGGCGGCCGCGATCGCGATATCATGCTGCTCGGCTTGCGCCTTGCTCACGAGCCCCGCAGCGTCCGCCGCTTCACCGACCGCACCGAGCGCCTGGAGCGCAGCCACCTGCACGTGGACGTCCGGGTCGTCGATCGCTTCGCGCAGCCGCGCCGCAAGCGTGTCGGCGAGCACAGAACGTGCTGCATCGCTGCCGCGCCGCGGTGTGGCGGTGACGATGGCCGAGGCGAGCGAGAAGGCTGCAGCACGATGCGCGGCCAGGGGCCCTGCGAGCTCCAGCGCAGCCGCGGCCGCACGCTCTTGCCAGCCCGAGAACGCGGCCGTCAGGTCGGACGCCGGCACCGAACGCTCCAACAGCTGCAACGCTGCCTGGACGGCAGCGGGATCTTGCGCGCACCCGAGCAAGGACAGTGCAGCCAGCGCGCACGCGAGCTCCTCGGCTTGCTGCGCGAGCTCCACGATGTTGTGCCGCGCCTGCGGCGTCGCCGCGCGCAGACCGGCGCCGATCGGCTCCGACAGCTGCGGGTCGCTGCCCAGCAAACGCTGCAGCCCCTGCACCGCGCAAACCCGCACGTGGCTCGAGCGATCTTCGAGCGCATCGAGCAACGGCCGCACCGCGCGCGCATCGCCCGAGCGACCGAGCGAAGGCAGCGCGATGCGGCCGAGCACACGATCGGAGAGCAGCGGGGACAGCTCGCTCCAGGGCACACGCACCTCGAGCTTCTGCAGCGCATCGAGTGCAGCCGCGCGCAGGAAGGTCTCGCCCGTGGCCAGCCGTTGCCGCAAGGCTGCTTCTGCGCGCGGACCGCCGAGACTGGCGAGCGCGTCCATGGCGGACACCGCGTTCACCGAATCGTCGCCGCGCAGCGTTTCCACCAGCGTCGAAAGCACTTCGTCCACGCCGTCGCAGACCAGCGTGTCGATCAAGAACTTGCGTGCGTTCGGCTCGACCTGCGGCAGCGCCTTGATCACCGCGCGCGCACCCGCTGCGCCGAGGCTCTGCAAGACCTCGCGAGCCGCCGTGCGCAGGCCGACGTTGCTGCCCTGGCACACGGCGTCGATCAGTCCGGGCAGGAGATCGAACTCCATGGCCAGCTGACGCACGATACGCACCGCCTCCTGACGCACACGCCAATCCGTGTCGCCGAGGGCATCGAGCAAGGGACCTGCATGCGCGGGATCGGCGTGCGCGCCCGCGGCCAGCACGGCGTTGCGCCGCACCTCGACGTCGGCATCCGCGAGCGCAACTCGGAGCTCGGCTTGGGTCACCTGGCCTCCGGCGCGAGCAACCCAACATTCTCTGGCAGCTCATCGACGACGTTCGTGATGCGGTCGACGTCGACGACGAAGAGTAGACGCCCATGGTGCGAGTACGCAGCTGTGATCGCCCGCTGCGCGCTGCCGGCGCCCAGCTCTGGCACGTTGCGCGCCTCGGCATCCTGCACCTTGAACACCTCGTTCACGCGATCGACGACCAGCCCGAGCAGCCGCGGACCGCGGTTCACGATGAGCCAGCGCGCCGGCCCGGTCTGCTCGCCGTCCTCGACCTCGAAGCGCACTCGCAAGTCGATGATGGTGACCACGTGGCCGCGATGGTCCACCACGCCGACCACAATCGCAGGCGCATGTGGCAAGGTCTGCATGGGCAAGGGGCGAATGATTTCGCGCACGCGCTCGATCGGCAACGCATACGAGACAGCACCGACATCGAAGCCCACGAGCGCCTGTTCGGTCGATCGACTATTCATGGGCATGCCGTTTGAAGAGAGCGATCGGGTCGAGCAGGATCAAGATTTCGGCCGCGCTCTGCTGGGCGGCGGCCGCACGCGCAGAGGCCACGCGCGCGGCGCCAGCGCCCTGTGTCTTGCGCTGACCGGGCCTGCCGATGCCCATCACGTACGAGCTGGTCTCGCCCCCAAGCACCGAAGCCAGCTCCACCTCGTCTTCGCTCAGACGATAGACCTGCAGCACTCGATCGCACAAGAGACCGAGCACCTCGTCGCCCTGGTCGATGAGCAGCACGCGTGTGCGCTGGCCGATGGCGGCGCACGGCAGATCGAGCTTCTTGCGCAGATCGAAGAGTGTGGTCACCTGTCCGCGCACCGAGACGATGCCAAGCACCTCGGCCGGCGCGCGGGGTACCTCTGCGATGGGAGGCACGCGCATGATCTCGCGTACGCACGACAGCGGCAGCGCGTAACACTCGCTGCCGACCATGAAAGCCAGGAACTCCCGGATGCCCGCCTCTTCGACGCGCCCACTGAGACGTGGCGTCGCCGGTGAGGCGGACAGCATGCGGTCGCCGCTCATTGCAGCCCTCCCAGTGACAGGGGTGTGCTGCGTCCGATCAGCACTTCTTCGATGATCGCAGCCGCGTCGAGCACCAGCACCAGGCGCTGATCACCGAGATCCGTCGCACCCGAAACGCCTCGGATCTGCGAGAGCGAACGACCCAGGCCCTTGATGACGATGTCTTGCTGACCCGACAACCGGTCCACACACAGCCCCAGGCGCTTGTTGCCGACACTGACTACCACCACGAACAGGTCTCGGTGCTCCTGGGTGGTCGCCGTGAAACCGAAGATATCCCCGAGCCTGCACAGCGGCAGCGTGGTGCCACGCAAGGTCAGCACCTCGCGCCCCTCGACCGTGCGCACCGCCGACGCCGGCAAGCGCAGCGCCTCTTGCACCACCGCCAGCGGTATCGCGAGCAGCCTACCTCGCACCTCGAAGAGCAGCGCACTGATGATCGCCAGCGTGATGGGCAGCGTGATCGTGACCTTGGTCCCGACACCGACTTCGCTCGTGAGGTCGACCGAGCCACCTAGACGCGTGATGTTGGTCTTCACCACATCCATGCCGATGCCACGACCGGAGAGATCGGTGACGGTCGTCGCGGTGCTGAAGCCGGGCAAGAAGACCACGTGCAAAAGCTCGTCGCGTGACAAGTCGCTGGCGGCATGCTCGGTCAACAGACCCTTGCGCACCGCGGCCTCGCGAATCATCGCGCTGTCGATGCCGCGACCGTCGTCCGACAGCTCGATCACGACGTGGTTGCCCTTCTGGTAGGCGCTGATCGCCAGCGTCGCAACGGCCGGTTTACCGGCACCGGCGCGCCCCGTCGCGCTCTCGACACCATGATCGATCGCGTTGCGCACCATGTGCATCATCGGATCGGCGAGCTCCTCGGCGATCAGCTTGTCGACCTCGGTGTCACCGCCGGTGATCAGCAGACGCACTTCTTTCTTTTGCTCGCGCGCCACCTGCCGCACGATCACGGCCACCTTGTCGAAGAGCTGTGCGAGCGGGACCATGCGGATGTCCAGCACGCCCTCTTGCACCTCCGACAGGTGCCTGCCGAAAGCGCGTTGAACGCGGTGGGCCTCGTTCCACAGCGTCTGGTCTACGCTGCTGCGTAGCTTGTCGACCAGACGACTGAGCGTCGCACGCACCGTGCCCAGCTCGCCCACCACGTTCATCAGGTTGTCGAGCTTGCGAATGTCGACGCGCACGGCGCTGGTGAGCGAGCGCAACGACAGCTCGCTCGGAGGCTCGGGCGCGCTGCGCTGCAGCGCTGCGGCCCGTGGTGCAGGTGCGGCAAGCGAATTCGATGCCGCTGACGGCGGCGCAAGGCTCTTGACGCGCGCGTCACTTCCCTCGGCCCCCGACGCCCTGCGCAGCACGAGCGACAGGCTCGCATCCGGACGATTGAGCGCTGCGCGCAGCTCGCTCTCGGCCTTGCGCGTGGCCAGCAGCATCTCGATCTCGATCACGTCCCCGCCACCGCCCTCCATGCTCGGCAGATACGTGATGATCTCTGCGATGCTCTTGACGCGCTCCTTGAGCTGCTCGAGCGCAGTGTCGATCACGTCGAGCGCCAGGCGCACACGCAGGCGAAACACGCTCAGGCCCTCTTCGAAGTTGGTGCGCAGGCGGTGCTCTTCGTACTCGGTGAGCACGCCGAGCATGCTGGGGTCGAGCTCGTACTGGTCCAGCACGTCGTGGGCCGTCGCCTTGGCTCGCGCCAGGGCACGCACGCTCTCTGCAAACCCGTCGATGTCGACGTTGGCCGGCTCGCCGACAGCCTTGGCCTCGCCGAGCAGCCGCGAGAAGCCTTCGACACCCTCGAAGAGCACGTCGAGCACCTGCTGCGTGAGGTCGATGCGACCCAGGCGCAAATTCTCCATCAAGTCCTCGAGCACGTGCGACAGCCGCCCGAGGCGCTCGAAGCCGAACATCCCCGACAGACCCTTGAGCGTGTGCACGCCGCGAAACAGATCGTTGAGCGTCTCGGCCGAACGCTGGCCGCGCCGCTGGCCTTCGTCGAGCATCAGCAGGTCGCGCGACAAGGTCTCGATCAGCTCCTGCGCCTCGGCCAGGAACTCTTCGCGCGCCTTGTCGCCTTCTTTGCCCTGGCTCACGGCTCAACCGTTCTGACGTGGCGCAGGCCGCGGCAGCTTGGCGACGGCCTGCAGCAGCGCGTCGGCCGTGAAGGGTTTCGCGAGATAGCCGCTGGCGCCCAGGCTCATGGCACGAGCCACGTCGCGCTCGGAGGCCTCGGTGGAGATGATGAGCAACGGCGTGTCGCGATGCGCCTCGCTCTGACGGATGAACGACACCAGCTCCAGACCGTTGATGTTCGGCATGTTGATGTCGACCACGAGCAAGTCGAAGTGCTCGCGCGGCAAGATGCGCAGCGCCTCGAAGCCGCTGGCCGCATCGGTGACGTGCACGTCTGCGCCCGCCTCGAGTGCGGCTCGCACGTAGGCGCGGGTTGCGCTCGAATCGTCGACCAGGAGTACGCGCTGCATGATGCCTACCATCCGCACACCGTGATGAACGCAACGCGCATCATCGACCCGGGCGGAATATCTGGCCATGGTAGCAAAGCACCGAGCGACCCCGAAACCTGTAGGTGCGTAAGGGGTGCCGCCCACACGGCCCGGCCTGCCTCAGCCGCGTGCGAAGCGACGCTGGGCGTTCGGGGCCGGCAGACATTCTGAACAGCTGCACAGATCCCGCAGAAACGCGAAGCTGTAGAGACCGGTGGCGTGCCCGTCACCCCAGGTGATACGCAGCGCATAATCGCCGACCTCGTCGATCTCTTTCAGCTCCACGTTGCCTCCCGGCACGAACTTGACCGGGCCCTGATGGCCCTGACAGGTCGCGCACGGACAGTAGCCGCGCAAAGTCTCGTTCGGGTACACCCCGTGATGACCGTCCGCAAAGTCGATCTCGACGGTCTGGCCACCGCGCGGGGCTCGCACTTCGACGGGGGTGTTCCTGGTGCTGGGCGACATGGGAGCAGCTTCGTAGGGCGGCCACGTGGCTTGTGCAAGTCGTCTGCGCTCAGCTCGTGCTGGCTGGCCCTGGCCTGCGGGCGCTTTGTAGCAGCGCGCTCTTGCCGATCGGCCGGTCGATGCGGTGCTCGATGAAGCTGGCGAGCAGCTCTTCGCCCACGCGCAGCTCCGGCTCCGACCAGGCGGCGAGCGCGGCGTGCAGCCACTGCGGACCAAGCGCCTGCTGCAGGCGCACGCGCAAGGCGGCAGCCGCGCGGACCCGAGCGCCGCCACAGCTCTGGCAGACCAGGAAGCCGCGAGCAGGATCGAAGCCGGCGCTGCGTCCGGCCGCCGGCTGTTTGCCGCACAGCCCGCACGCCGAGAGCTGCGGTGCGAAGCCCGCGAGCGCCAGCACGCGCGCCTGGTACGCGAGCAACGCGGCCATCGGCTCGGCCTGCTCCGCCTCGAGCGCGTGCAAGAGGTGCACCGTGGTCTCGAAGATCGTGGCATCGGGCGCACGCGGGGCCAGCAGCTCACGCACCAGCTCGAGCGCGCAGCCCGCGACCGCCAGACGCGGTAGATCACGCAAGATCGCCGGAAACGCCTGCTTCACCTGCGCGCCCCACAGGCTGCCCAGCTCCCCGTGACCGAACGACACCTCCACGTCGAGCAGCGTGAACGGCTCGAGCGTGCCCGCGAAGCGACGCTTGCTGCGGCGTGCGCCGCGCGCCAGCACCGACACCTTGCCCAGCGTGGGCGTCAGCAGCGTTACGATGCGATCGGCTTCGCCGTAGTCGACACTGCGGACGACGAGAGCATCGGCATGTTCGCTTCTTGCCCGCACGGCGCACCGACTTTTGAGAGCTCGATCGGCGCGTCGCGGTGGCGCGGCCGAAGCACGACGGAGAGCGCAAGCGTGAACAAAATGAGCAAGATCACCAGGGCGACGGCGATGCCGAAGCGCCGACCAGGCTCGGGCGCATAGACCGCGGGCAACGGTGCGGGGGCTTCAGGCTCGGGCTTGCTCTTGTAGCGCGCGAGCACGTCCCCTTCGTCGAGCGAGACGGCACGCGCGTACGCGCGCAGGTAGCCGCGCACGAACACATCCGCGGGCAGAGCCTCCAAGCGGTCTTTCTCGAGTTCTTCGAGCATGCGCGCTGGGATGCGCGTGGTCTGCGCGACCTCAGCAATGGAGATCTGACGCAGCTCGCGTTCCCGTTTCAGATAGCTTCCCAGTGACTCCATCCGGATTCTCCGCGCGCAACCCAGTCTCAATAGGTCGCTTCCAGATAACGGCCACAAGCCTTGCCCGCATCGGACTTGGGTTGCAGCTCGACGCAGCGCTCGAAGTCGGCCCGCGAGTCGTCGCGGTTGCCGAGGTTCATGCGCGTTTCACCACGTAAGTGCCAAGCATCCTGGAACGTCGCGCAGCGCGGATCACCTTCGATCGCGGCTGTAAGCTCTTGTTCGGCCTTGGCGTATTCGCGCGTCGCGAGCAGCGCCTTGCCGAGTCGGAAGTGTCCAACGCAGAAGTCCCGACGCAGCTTGACCGCGTGGGTCAAGGCGTCGATGGCCTTTGGATAATCGGAAAGCTCGAGGTAGGCCCAGCCGAGGTTGCCCCAGGCCATGTACGCCTCGCGATTGAACAGATCGCCCACCGCGGCGTTCAGCACCTTCAGTGCTTCGTCGTAGTGACCCTGATGGATGTAGAGGACGCCCAGCCCGTTGCGGGCGTCGGCCGCCAGGTTCTCGGGAGAAGCGGCATCGGTGGCCTGGATCTCGATCACCTTGTTGAAGTGGGCGATCGCTTCCTTGTCGTAGCCGACCGGGTTGTCGTCGCGGTTGAGCAGGAAGAGGTTGGCCAGAAACAGATGAGCCTTGGCGTTGCTCGGATCGAGCTTGAGGGCGCCGTAGAGCGTTTGAAACGCTCCCGGGAGGTTGCCCTCTCCCTGCAATCCGACTGCAAGCTCGTACTGCTTCATGGACTTCTCTGCATCCTCGGCCGTGGCTCCGGCCCCGCATGCCCCAGCGAAACACAGCACACATAGCCACCTCAGCGTCTGCCGCGTGATGCCGCGCACAGACTGGAGAACATGGCACATGAGCACGGTCGCATGGTTTACCCGGCGCCCCTTGCCCAGGTCAATACCCAAAAACCGGGGACTTTTCGCGGACAAAGGCCTATTGACTCGGTGCCGGCGCGGGGTTTTCGGTGGATCGGCCAGGGATCCGATCAGCCAAATGGCAGGCCACCAGGTGACCGGGCGCAAGCTCGCTGAGCAGGGGACGCTCCCGATCACACAAGCCTTTTTCGGCAATTGGACAGCGTGGATGGAAGGTGCAGCCCGGCGGCGGGGCGATCGGACTGGGCACATCGCCCTGTAGAAGAGTCCGCGGTTTGCGCTTTTTGGGGTCGAGCTCAGGGACCGCGCTGCGCAGAGCCAAGGTGTAGGGGTGTCGGGCCGCCGACACGATCTGCGCCTTGGGCAGAATCTCGACGATGCGGCCGAGGTACATCACCGCCACCCGGTGGCTGACGTGCTCGACCACCTTCAGGTCGTGGGCGACGAACAGGTACGACAGGCCCAGCTCATCCTGCAGGTCCATGAGCAGGTTCACGATCTGCGCCTGGATGGACACGTCGAGGGCGCTCACCGGCTCGTCGCAGACGATGAAGTGGGGCTCGACGGCGAGCGCGCGGGCGATACCGATGCGCTGGCGCTGGCCACCAGAGAACTCGTGGGGGTAGCGGCTCATCAGCTCGGGACGCAGACCAACGCGCTTGAGCAGCGCCGCCACGCGCTGCTCTTCTTCGCTGCGCGAACTCACCAGGTGATGCACGCGCATCGCCTCGCCGACGGCCGCGCGCACGGTCATGCGCGGGTTGAGCGAGCCATAGGGGTCTTGAAAGATGATCTGCATGCGCCGACGCAGCGGGCGCAGCTGCGACTGCGAGAGCGTGGTGATGTCCTGGCCCTCGAAGCGCACGCTGCCCGCGGTGGGATCGACCAGCCGCAAGATCGTGCGACCGAGCGTGCTCTTGCCGCAGCCCGACTCACCCACCAGGCCCAGCGTCTGGCCGTGCACCATGTCGAAGCTCACGCCGTCGACCGCGCGCACCACTTGCTTCGAGGGCCGCAGGAAGCCGCCGCCGACTTGGAAGTGCGTCACCAGATCTTGCACCTCGAGCAGCGGTGCTTGCGGGGCGTTCACGAGGGCGTCCCTTCCTCGGCCGCTTGCGTCACGAAGCAGGCCACGCGGCGACCGTCTCGTAGCGTGACGAGCGGTGGTTCGTTCTGTGCGCACTGTTCCACGGCTTGCCGGCAACGCTCGCGGAAGCGACAACCGCGCGGCAGCCTCGCGAGATCGGGCACCATGCCCTCGATCGTGGAGAGCCGCACCTTGCCCGTCGCCTGCTCGGCGGCCGCAAGCGTGCCCGGGACGCTCGCGAGCAAGCCCCGCGTGTAAGGATGCAGAGGCCGCTCGAAGAGCGCGGCCGTGGGCGCATGCTCGACCACTTGCCCCGCGTACATGACCATCACTTCCTCGACGAACTCCGCGACCACGCCCAGATCGTGGGTGATCAGCATGATGCTCATGCCCAGCTCGCGCCGCAGCCGCGCCAAGAGGTCGAGGATCTGCGCCTGGATCGTGACGTCGAGCGCGGTGGTCGGCTCGTCAGCGATCAGCAACTTGGGCTTGCAGGCGATGGCCATCGCGATCATCACGCGCTGGCGCATGCCACCGGAGAGCTCGTGCGGATAGGCGTCGACGCGTGTCTCGGGTGACGGGATGCCGACCAACTTGAGCAGCTCGACGGTGCGCTGGCGCGCCGCGGCCTTGCCGAGGCCCTCGTGCAAGCGCAGCACCTCGATGATCTGCTGACCCACCGTGTACACGGGGTTGAGCGAGGTCATCGGCTCCTGGAAGATCATCGCGATGCTCTTGCCGCGCAGCGCGCGCATGTCGCGCTCGGCAAGCTCGAGCAGATTCTTGCCCTCGAAGAAGATCTCGCCCGAGGCGATGCGACCGGGCGGATCGGGGATGAGGCGCAAGACCGAGAGCGACATCACGCTCTTGCCACAGCCGCTCTCGCCGACGATGCCCAGCGTGCCGCCCTTGCGCAGCTGGAACGACACGCCGTCGACCGCGCGCACCAGGCCCGTGTCGGTGTCGAACACGGTGCGCAGCTCACGCAC
>DASVHQ010000422.1:0-30901 GCA_036382515.1 Polyangiales bacterium
CATCCGCCAGTTTGCGCCGGGCGCGACGCGCCTGCGGGAATTGGCCGCCGCCGAATCCTTGACCGAGTCGACGTGCCGAGAAGCCGAAGCCAAGCGGCCGAAACTGAAGCTGGTGGCGGGGGGTGCGAGCCATGCCTGATCCAACCGCAAGCCGCTACGGCAAGGGCTATCCCGAATGGGTGGGCCGGGGGCAGCACGGGTGCTGGTTCGCGCGCGTGAGCGTCCCGGGCCAGAAGCAACGCGAGCGCTTCAAGCTCTCGACTCCCGAGGGCCGCTTCCTGACCGACAAGGAAGGCGATCGCGAGCTGGCCGCGCAGTACGCCGAGCAGGTCTCCGAGCAGGTGCGCACGCAGGCGTTCCAGCGCGAGCAAGAGCGTCTGTCGGCGCGGCTCACCGTCAAGCAGTTCGGCGAGCTGTGGACGTCGAACGAACTCTACAAGATCCACGGGCAGGTGCGAGGGCTCAAGCCCAAGAAGTCGGCCGGGGCAGACAAGGTGCGACTGACCGCGCACGTCTACCCGCACATCGGCGGTCTGGCCGTCGCTGACATCACCGAGCAGGACATCGAGCGCTGCATGGCCAAGGCCGCGCAGGCCGCCGAAACGCGCATGAAGCGCCCTTGGCGGCAGGCTACCCGGTTCCAGGTCTACCAGGTCATGCGGCGGCTCTTCGACCTGGCGATCAAGCCGGGTCGGCTCCGCAAGGACAACCCCGTGTCCGTCGACCTGCGGCCGAGCAAGGACGCGGCGAAGCTCTACGGGTTCTTGTATCCGGCCGAGCTGCTGTCGGTGCTTGGCTGCCAGAGCGTGCCCGTCGCACGGCGCGTGTACTACGCGCTGGCCGTCTACACCGGCTTGCGCAAGGGCTCACTGAGCGCGCTCACGTGGGGGAGCGTGAACTTTCAGGAGCGCACGATCGTGTCGCTCGTGAGCAAGACGGGGACCGCGCAGCACTTCGAGGTGCCGGAAACGCTCGTGCTGCTACTCACGCGCTGGCGCGAGCACAACGGCAACCCCAAGGGCGACGCCTTGATCGTGGCCGACCTCGGATGCAGGGAAGGGCGCGAAGCCGAAACGCTCCGTGCTGACCTGAAGGCCGCCGGCGTGACTCGCGAGCTGCTGTTCTCGAAGGCTGGCAACGTGGAGCCGCTGCGCTTCCACGACATGCGGGCCACGTTCGTTACGTGGGCGCATCGTGCGGGCAAGGGCTACGGTTGGATCTCCGACCGCACGGGGCACATGTCGGCCGCGATGATCCAGCGCTACGAGCGCGGCGCGCGCATGCTCGAGGACACGCGCTATCAGCCGTTCCCGGACATCTCGAAGGCCATTCCTGAACTGGCCAACGACGTGGCCAACGTCGCTCGACTGGCGGAGTATCGCCATGTTTGAGCGTACCCAACGTGCAGAAAACCCCTTGTTTTCGTTGGTGGGTGACCTGCGCGCGCCCTTCTTAATCCATTGGCCGAAGGTTCAAATCCTTCATGGCCCACTAAAGATCTCGCGGACTTGCGAGATCGCACGCTTTCCTTGGTGCCAATCTTGGTGCCAATTTTTTCCAGACTCGCACGCGGCGCCGCTCTGGGCGCAACCGAGATTTGCAACCGGTCTGCGGCTGCGCGTCGGGCTTCGTCCGTCTGGTGTGCGTAGAGCGCGGTCACCGCGAGCGAGCGGTGCGCCGCCATGTCGCGCACCACGTGGATCGGCGTGCCGACCGCGAGCTGGTTCGACACGAAGCTGTGACGCAGATCGTGGATGCGCAGGTTCGGGAAGCCCGCGGCTTCGCGAGCGGCAGGCCAACGCTTGATCACGCATCAGTAGCTGTACGGGAAGGGCTTGGCGCCGGAGGCTGTGAGCGCTGTGCGCACGAATGCGAGGCACGACGCGTTGAGCTCCACGGTGTGCGCGCGCCGCCCCTTCATCGCGCTGGCTGAGTAGTGCACCAGGCGCCGATGCCAGTCGATCCACTCGACCTCGGTCTGCAGCGCGGTGCCGATGCGCAGCCCGGTGTTGGCGATGAACCCGAGCAACGGGTTCTTTCCCAGCGCGCTCAGCGTCTTCTTCTTCACCTACGTCCTGCACCACTGGATGGTCGCCGTCGGCCTATTCAACCGCGTCACACTCGGCTCGTACGGACGTGGAGGTCACGCGCTGCTACGCTACCTGGCTCGCGTGGGTCCGGTGCTTCTCTTCTGCGTGTTCTGGTACCTGTTCTTCGACCCGCTCGACAAAGCGGGGAGCCTCACGCCCGTGGCCGACGCCATGACCTTCCTCCGTGCGTCCGTCGCCGCCAAGCTCTTCTCCGGCTTCGTGATCGGCCTGTTCTTCGCGTTCAACCACCTGCACTACTACTACGACCGCCAGGGGCGCTGGTGTTGTGCGCTGAAGCGGCGAAGCGGCCGCGCGGCCTTGAACATCCCAGTCACCCCTGAGAAGATGAAAAGCGGGAATGAGCGACCGTCGGCGACCGATGTATCCGCTGCGCGCCTCGGTCAAGCCGGCGGCTGCGCCGCTCGAGGTTACGGCCCGACCATCCACCCGACCCGGACACGGCCCCCCTGCGCGATCCTCGACGCGGACAAAGCAGCAACCGGCTCTCGGCAGCCAGCTGCGGAAGCTCTGGCCGGTGTGGTTGCTGCTCGCCGTATTGGCGTTGCCGTATGTGATGAACATGCTTTCGGGCAGCGCGAACAACAACCAACCCAAGTTCGATTGCCCTGGCGCGCCCGCCGAGATGCCTGCCCATATGTCCGGGCAGACGACGTGCCAACCCAGGCCGGATTGCCACTGCGTCAACGCGGAGCATTGCGCGTGGCGATGGGTGTGCGAAAAGCCCGAGCCGTGATCGACACGATGGCCGCCGCGTACCGCGAGATCCCGAAGACTCGCGCAGCGTCGCGTGCCGGAGCTGGAACGCGACGAGATTGGGGAAGTCATCCTCGGCGGCTATCGCATCGTGTGCCTGGTCCGCGACCACGGGATCGACGTGCTCACGGTATTCGAAGGGCACAGGCTGCTGCCGGCGGCTGTCGCCGGCGACGAGTGACAGCGCGCTGCCATGGGGCCTGCTCAACAACCGGCCGTATCTGCGCTGCCTTCACGGCTACGGGCTGTGCCTGTGGCGGCTCTCGCGGCACGCCGAAGCACTGCGCACGTTCGAGCGAATCTGCTGGCTCAACCCGGCGGACGACCAGGGGGTGCGGTCACTGATCGAAGACCTGGAGGCGGGGCGCGACTGGGTGGACGACAGCGTCCTTCCCTGACGCGCCGAGTTCGTGTACGAGGCCCTGCGTGGCCACCGAACAAATCAAGAACGATGCGAGCGAGACGTCGCTCGCTCTAGAAGCGCTCGCGAAGGGACACTTCGGGAACATCCCGCCCAAGCTCATCGCCGAAGCCGTGACCTGGACCACGCAAGATGCGGATTGGCCTGTGCGCCGAGCCGCACTCGAAGCCCTGGCGCGCCGCTACGGCTTCGCGGAGCGCGACCATGTGCAGATCGGCAAGCGCCCAGCTGGGCGCTCGCCGCTGGGGATCTATCGCGTGGGCTCGCGCGCCAAGCGTGGCAAGTCGGCGAGTGGCAAGAGCTACGAGCTGGCGCTGCTCGGTGTTGCGCCGCTGCGCGTCAGCTGCGCCTGCGCCGACTTCGTGCGTAGCTCGCTGGGGTTGTGCAAGCACTCGCTGGTCGTGCTGGATGCCCTTCACAAGCGGGGTGCCCTGAAAGTCCCGGCTGGCAAGCCCGTCACGCCCGACCGCAAGCCCAAGCTCGTGTGGTTTCACCAGCAGCCACTGACAGGTCCCGCCGACCGGCTCTCGCGGCTGGAGTTGCTCGGTGGTGGAAAGGCCAGCTGGCCGGCGAGCTTCCAGCAAGGCCGGCCGGTCGCGCGCCTCTTGCGCACGCCCGAGACACGTCTGCACTTCGTCGCCGAGTTGCAACAAGCGTTAGCTCGCGGGCGTCTGGATGCCGAGCCAGCGGTGGTGACGCTGCTCGCCGAGGAACGCACGCGCGCGGAGCGCATCGCCCAGAGCGTCGCTGATACGAAGGCCGCCCTTGGCACGCTGCGCAAGCTGCGGCGCAAGCTCTACCCGTACCAGCGCGAAGGTGTCGCCCGCTTTCTCGGCGCAGGCAGCCTCCTACTCGCGGACGACATGGGCCTGGGCAAGACCACGCAAGCCATCGCTGCGTGCCATGCGCTCTTCAACATCGGACGCGTGCAACATGGCCTTTTGGTGGTGCCCGCGGCCCTGAAGTCGCAGTGGAAGCGCGAGTGGGACGCGACCACGACGGCGCCGCTGACAGTGGTCGAGGGCGGGCCCGCCGAACGCGCACAGCTCTATGCGCGGCGTGCCCGCGGTTTTCTGGTGATCGGCTACGAGCAACTGCTGCGCGACTTCGCGCACGTGCAGCGCTTCGCGCCCGAGATGGTGGTGCTCGACGAAGCGCAGCGCATCAAGAACTGGGAAACCAAATCGGCCGCGTACGTAAAAGCCCTGCAACCACGTTATCGGCTGGTGTTGACCGGAACCCCCATGGAGAACCGCTTCCCCGAGCTTGCTTCGATCATGGACTTCGTCGATGACGTGGCGCTCGAGCCCAAGTGGCGGCTCTTGCCCTGGCACACGCTGAGCCAGGGCGACGGCGCCTCGGGTGTGTCCGGCGCGCGCAACCTCGACACGCTGCGCACACGGCTTGCCCCGGTGATGCTGCGGCGCATACGCAAAGAAGTGCTCTCGCAGCTGCCGGCGCGCACCGACACCCGCGTCCCGGTCGAGATGACCGAGCCACAACGCGAGCGACATGACGAGCTCAAGCGACCGATCGCGTCCTTGATCGAGCTGAGCTCCCGACGCGGACTCCGCCAGCCCGAGTTCCTGCGCTTGATGCAGCTGCTGACCACGCAGCGCATGATCTGCAACGGCTTAGCGCAGCTCGACTTCGAGACCGAGTGGCCACGCTGCGTGCAGAGCGGGCAAGCAACCCCGGCGTTGCTCAACACGCTGTTCACACCGAAGCTCGCCGCGCTGCGCGAGCTCGTCAGCGATGTCGTGATCTCACAGGAGCGCAAGGCCGTCGTGTTCAGCCAGTGGCGCAACATGCTCCGGCTTTCGGAGTGGAGCGTGCGCGACCTGCTCGAACAGGCCGGGCTGCGCGCGGCGTTCTTCACCGGTGCCGAGTCGAGCAAGCAACGCGAGCGCGCGATCGTCGAGCTGCATGATGACCCGACGGCACGCGTGTTGTTTCTGAGCGACGCGGGCGGCGTCGGCCTGAACCTGCAGCGTGCAGCCAGCTGCTGCATCAACCTCGAGCTGCCATGGAACCCCGCGGTGCTCGAGCAACGCATCGGCCGCATCTACCGCCTGGGCCAAACGCTGCCCATCGATGTCTACAACCTCGTGACCAACGAGGGGATCGAGTCGCGCATCGCACAGCTCGTAGCCAACAAGCGCGCGGTGTTCTCCTCGCTGTTCGACGGCACCACGGACGAGGTGCGCTTCGAGGGTGGAAGCTCGTTCCTGGACGGCGTGAAGAAGCTGGTCGATGGCGCACAGGCGCCGCTGTCTGTGGGTGACGGCGACAGTGACGAGGCCGAGCTGAGCATAGAACCCCTCGAGCAGCCGCGCGCGCCAGCGGCGAGCGCGCAGCCCGGGCAGCAGCCTGCCTCCGACGCGTCCACGCCTGGCTTCGTGGATGTCAGCACGGCGCTCTCGCGCTTGTCCCTATCGCGGCTGCCCGACGGCGGCGTGCGCATCGACGCGCCCAGAGAGCTCGCGGCTCCGCTCGCCGAGCTGTTCGAGGGCTTCGCCAAATCCCTGCGTGGGATCGCCTCGCCACCCTGAAAACCGACCAGGTTGTTCTGGCACCGAGCCGGTGATCGCAGCTACCTCCTGACGAGAACGGGGTGAGCTTGATGGCGCTCGGGTACATCACGCTCCATGCGTTCCTGGTTAGGGCCCGACGCGAAGGGGTTTCGTGACGGCTTAGAAGTGCGCACGCAATCCCAGGTTCGGGAAGAAGAGTGCCGGAGCCAGCGTCACGCTGCAGGGCGTGGCTTTCAACGGGTCTTTGCCGATGGTCACGCCGTCGCGACATTGGATGTCGGTGGGTTCTCGCGACAACGTTACGTTGAACCATTCGAGCGCGAGTCGCAGCTTCCCCCAGCTCGTGGTCCAGGCATAGCTGACCTGCATATCGGCGCGAAAGAATCCGGGCAAGCGTTGCTCGTAGCGGATGGGGCGATCCCGTAGGAAGGTCGCGCCGGCCATCTTTCCGCTGCGATAGTACAGGCGCGCGCCAGCGGACCAACCACCCACAAGGCGGTACTGCAGGACGAGGTTGACCACGTGACGCACGTCGAAGCTGGGTGTGAAGGCCATGCCGTCTTGCGATTCCGCACTCGCCCAGCCGAGCGTGTAGCTCAGCCACCCGGACAATGCCTCGCTCACTTGGCGTCGCAAGAGTGCCTCGACTCCATAAGCCCAAGCCGATGCGCGCGGGTAGCCGCCGTTGCACAGCGGCGTCATCTTGGCGACGTCCGCGGGCAGCGTGCCGCACTCGGTCTTTTGTTCGAGCGCGAGATCGGGGAAGATCATGTTGCTAAACCGCTGCAGGTACGTCTCGGACTCCAGACGCAACTCGCCGGGCAGATCGATGGCGACGCCCGCCTCGCTCTGGACTGCACTTTGCAGCCCATACTCGGTGCCGACGTCTGCGATGCCCGGCAGCGGCACCAGAAACACCGCCGGCTGGTGCGCCAGACCGCCCGCCACGTGCCAGGCGACGTGCGGATGCGAGCGAAGGGTCAGCGTCGCGCGCGGATCGGCCGCAGCTTCGGCGCGGTGTCCCGTCATCCACACGTCGCTGCGCAAGCCCACATCCAGCGAGAGCCTCGGCATTAGCGGCGCGTGCAGTTCCGCGTAGGCTCCCATGATGCCGCGCGCGGCGACATCCGCGTAGAGCGGCGTCGTGATCCCGAAGCTCGCTTGATCTTGGTTCTTCGGCGCGTGCAGCCCGCCGGCGATGCCGATGAAATCCGCACCGCCACGCACGCGCATTCCGCCACCGCCGAGCCACTCGGCGAAGAGCCGTGGTCCGATGCGTGCCGAATGGGCTTGCAGACCTTGATCGATCTCTGAGCGCTCGTAACCGAGCTGCAGCGCAGAGCCGAGTTGCCAACGCCCGACGCGCCGGATCAAGCGTGCCTCTGCTCGATGGAACTCCAGGGTGAGCGCGTTCTCGCCGCCGCTCTGCGTGGTCGAGCCGGCGCGATCGAACGAACCAAACCAGGTGAGCTGGAAGTGGTCGGTGGTGTTGAGTGGCAGATCCAGACGTGTCTGATAGTCCCAGTAGGAAAGTCGCGAGTTGGGGCTGAAGACACTGAGGATGAGACCGGGGTAGCCGTAGCGACCGGCCATGCTGAGTGTGCCTCCGCCGACCGGTGTTTCGACCATGCCGTTGACGTCGATCAGCCGCAGCTCCGCTTCTCCGCTTGCAGCGGTTGGCGGCGGGCGATTGCTGTAGCCGCCTGCCAGCACGCCGCCGGTGTACCGGCCGTAGCGCGCGGGCGCGACACTGGCATAGAAGTCGACGGGTCCGATCATGGCTGGATGCACGACCGAGGGTCCAAGCGCTAGATGAAAGAGCAGCGGCACCTGAATGCCGTCGTAGTAATACGTGGTGCCCGCTGGTGGTGCGCCGCGGACGTAGACATAAGGCAGACCGCTCAACGCGGGAACGACGCCGGGCAGTGCATCGATGACGCGGAAGGGATCGCCGAAGGCGCCCGGCAGATCGCGCGTCTCGCTCGGCTCGAGGTGACGTTGGGTGGGTTGGACCACCGCGACCCGTCCAGTCGCACCGTAGATGGGAGCCTCGCCAGGGCTTTCGGACGCTGGGCTGGATACGCTGGGCTTCTCCGCAGCCGGCGCTGGGCTCGGCGTCGGCTGCGGCACAGCGACAGTGGGAAGCTCGATCCGTGTGATTGGCAGCGCGATGCGCACACGCGCACTGATCGGCTCGCCGGCGAGCGTGGCCGCGCGAAACTCGCAGCGGGTGAGGGCGCTCGTGATCGCGGCGCGCAAGCTGGCGTTGCTGGGCTCGAGGTCGTCGAGCTGTGCATGACCTTCGCGATCGATCACCACGAAGACTTCCAGCGTGTGCTCGGAGCTCGTGCTTTCGCTTGCGTCCGCTCCGGGTTTCTGAGGCCACTTGGCATCACTGCCCAGCACGACTGCTTGCAAGCGCACCACAGAGGGTGGCTGTCGATCGACCGCCTGCGCCTGCGCCGCGCCGCTATACCAAGCCAACCACAGGCACAGCCACGCGCCGACGACAAAGGCATGCGCGCTTGCATCCACGCGGCTTCGCAGTAACGCTGTGGGAGATGCCATCCGCTGCGTACGCTTGCACACGTCGTTCCGGAAAGCTCTGGCTAACCGTTGCAAGCTTGGCAGCCTTTGCGGCCTTCGCGAATGTCGTGACCGGATGCAGCGGTGGTAACCACGTCATCCAGGTCGAGACGCTGGAGCTGGCTTCGGGCCAGTACTATGGTTTGGCTTGGGGTGGGACGCAGGTCGAACGGTTCCACGTCGTGGCACACAGTGACACAAGAGATGGCGACGTCGTCATTATCTCGCCGCAACTCGCCACGCCCTGCCATCTTGGCATGCTCTCTGGCTACCAACCGGTGCGGCCGCTCAATGGCGGAAGCTTCGTGCTGGGCTCGCCCAGTCCTGCGCGCATCGCCGTCTTGGACATGCTGAACGCCGACGGGCGAGGCCGGCTTGGCTTCGTGGGCGTGGACTGCCAACGCACAGCCCTCGAGGTGTCAGACATCTCACTGTCGAATGCGCAGTACCTGGCGAGTGTTGACCTCATGCACTTGAGCCTCGCGTTCATCACTTCCGACCGAAGGCTCATGTTTGTCGACCCTTGGGCGCAGACCCAAACGACCATCGCCAGCGACGTGACCGCGCTGCGCTCCTACGACGCAGGTGTGTGGCTCGTGGAAGGCGGACAGGCCGTCCAGCGCGACCTCGAGGGCAAAGAGCTCGCGCGTTACGGCTCGGCAGTGCAAGAGTTCTTGCCGCTCGCAGACACCGGCGACATCGCGTACGTCGATGAGCACGGCTTGTTTCTTCGGCGGAAAGGCAGCGAGACAAAGGTCGCGGACGACGCCTGCCATGTCCGTTCGCTCGGGGGCTTTCTGTCCCAAGCCATCGGGTACTCGTCGCCGTGTGCGTCGGGCAACTTGGTGGTACGTGACGGTGACGGAAAGACGTTCACCTACGACCACGTCCCCGACCAGTTGATCGCGCAAGCCGGGCGCCTCTGGTTCAAGGAAGCCACAGCCACCACCTCTAAGCTGTGGCTGGCGCAGGCAAGCGCTCCGAGCGAGCTGGAGTTGATCGGCGAACGAGTCAGCTTCCGTCTGGACAATGTGTGGACGTCCGCCCACGGCAAGCTGATCTTGCAGGCGCGCCAGCCGGACGGAACGACCGAGCTGTGGACGGTGACCACCACCAAGGATGCCGCGAGCATCACAACCATCGAGACCGGCATCGCCGCATTGAGCACCTACCAGAATGGCATGGCGGTCTTGAAAGCGGACGGCACCTTCAGTCTGCGCAGAAGCGACAACATGCAAGTGCTGGTGCGTGCGCAGGGGGTCCCGCGGTCAGGCTTCCGTTTCGTGTTCGGAGCCAACGCCGCCGCGCTCGCGTACCTTACCAGAGTCGACCCCGGCACCGGCCTTGGGAGGCTCGAGCTGCATTTCATGTCCGGCGACCACTTTGTCATTGCGAGCGATGTGCGCGAGCTGCACGAGGTGTGGTGGCCAGAGCCCGGCATCCTGTATGCAGCGGGCGGCGCGCGACCAGGCGCCTACTTCGCGCGCGTCGATGTGCCCTGTGAGATCACCAGCGATTCGCCTTGGGCGTGCGGATTTTGAAGCGTTGGAGCCAAGGAAGAGCTCGTCGCCCACCGGAATCGCAACGGTGGCAGCACCCATGGGCGCGCCTTGGCGGTGCACCAAAGTCGTCTTGTGAAGCGTACGCGGGTCGACCTCCACGATCTCGAACGCGGCCGGCCAAGCCCCGCTGCGGATGTGCCCGCACGTCCCCATGGCGGCCAAACCGGCCACGTGCGATGCGACCAGGAGCTTGCCGTCGTCCGACCACGTTACGTTGTCGGGGTGTTGACCCCTGGGGCTTTGGTGGTCCTGCGCGCTGTGTCCGCCCGGACAGGCCGCGCTGCGCGTGGCCGGTCGGCGCGCGCATCACAACGCCATCCGCCACGCGAGACTCGCGCAGAACCGTCGCATCCACAGCGCGCCGACGCTCGAAGCCACGGCGAACGGCGCATATCACTTCGGGCTAGCCGCAAATTCAGCGACAAATTGTCGTATTCGCGCGGCGTGGAGGATCTTGCGCCCGCATGCTCGGTAGATCGCGTGTTTTGCCGCGTCTCCGAAGTTGGACCGCAAGTTGCTTAGCGCTCGGGCCGGCATGGCGAACCTCCCGGGTCGACAGCTTGAAGTCATGATCGTCGCGGACAACCCCGAGACGATCGAGGGCTTGCGCGCGTACTTCAACGGGGTCGGCGTGGCTTCGCAGGGCAGGCGTGACTTGCGCGACCCGAGCGCAGTGACGGCTACGACCACGGCCGTCGTGATCTTCCCCGACGAGCTGGTCGAGGCCGCGGTGGTGAGACGCATCCTCGCCCTGCGCAGCACGCGGCCGGAGCTGCCGATCGTGCTGGTCACGGGCGCTCCGCAGCGTTTCCAGGCCGCGCTCGCTGCCGACGATCGTTCGTTGCCACCCATCGTCCTGCCGAGGCCGGCGTTCGGTTGGACCATCCTGGACACCATTCGTGCGCATGCGCACGCGGAGCGATCGTAGTGCCGACGTTGTTGTTGTCTGGCTTGGCGGTGTTGTTGATCGGGGCTGTGGCGTGCGTGGCGCTGCGCTCCAACCGCGCGAGTGCCTGGGTGTCGCTCGTCACTCAAGCCGTCGCCAGTGCGTTTACCCTCGTCAGCGTGCTGCCGCTGCTGCGCGGCGCGGCGCCGATCGAGCAAGCCTGGCCGTGGCCTCCGCCGATCGAGCGGGTGGTGTTTCGCATCGACGGGCTGAGCGCGTTCTTTCTCTCGTGGTCGTTGCCCATGACGCTGCTCGGCACCGTGTACGCCGCGGGCTATCTGAAGCCGTACTTCGATCGTGGCCGCCACGGCGGGCCGCACTTCGCGTTGCTCAACCTCACGTCGGTCGCGTTCGTGCTGATCTACTCGGTGCAGAACGCGTTGGTGTTCGTGCTCGGTTGGGAGATTGCGGCGGTCGCAGCGTGGCTGCTCGTCATCTGGGACTACAAGAATCAGAAGGTGCGCTTTGCCGGCTTCAACTACCTGGTGTCGACGCACGTCGGGCTCTTCGTGCTGGTCGCAGCCTTCATGCTGCTGCACAGCAGCACGGGCTCGATGGACTTCCGCGCGTTCGGTGACTTCCTCTCGCACCCGAGCCCGCTGCGCGGCACGATCTTCGTCTTGCTCGGCGTCTCGTTCGCGCTGAAATCTGCGTTCTTCCCGTTTCATACCTGGCTGCCGCGCGCGCACTCCGCGGCGCCCGCACACGTCTCGGCGCTGATGTCCGGCGTGATCCACAAGGCTGGCTTGTTTGGCTTTCTGCGCTTCACGCTCTTGATGGGCAGGCCGGAGGAGTGGATGGGTTGGTCGGTGCTGGGCTTTGGCGCGATCTCGGCAGGCTTCGGCGTGCTGTACACCGCGACGCAGCGCGACCTGAAACGCTTGCTCGGCTACTCGTCCACCGAGAACGTCGGCATCGCCGCCATCGGCTTCGGTGTGGGCTACCTCGGCTGGACCTGGGACGTGCCGGCGCTCGCGCTGTGCGGTTTCGCAGGCGGTCTCTTGCACATCCTCAACCACGCGTGCTTCAAGTGCTTGCTGTTCTACGCGGCCGGCTCCGTGTATCGGGCCACGCACACGGTCGATCTCGAACGTCTCGGCGGTTTGGCCAAGCGCTTGCCACACACCGCGGGTCTGTTTCTGCTTGGCGGCCTTGCGATCTGCGCCTTGCCGCCACTCAACGGCTTCGTCAGCGAGCTGCTCATCTACTCGGGCTTGCTCGCTGGCCGCGCGCCGTCCAGCCAAGACGACCTCGTGCTGGTCGCGGCCGCGGCGCTGCTCGCGTTCGTCGGTGCGGTGAGCGCGTTGTCGATGTCGCGTGCGTTCGGCGTCACGTTTCTCGGCAGCCCGCGTGAGCCTGGCGCTCAAGTGGGTACAGAGGCGCCACGCTGGATGCTCGTGCCGATGTGGTTGCATGCCGCGGCGGTCGTCGTGCTCGGCTTGGTTCCGGCGGTCGGCATGACGCTCGTGCGCCCCGCCCTGCGGCTCTTTCCGATCGGCACGAGCGCCGACACCGCACTGGCACCTCTGGGCGCGGCACTCTTGGCCAACCGGCTGCTCGCGGGCGGTTTGGTGTTGGCCGGCGTGTTCGGCTGGCTGCGCGTGCGCAGCGCCCGGCACTCAGCGACGTGGGGCTGTGGCTACACGGCGGGCTCACCGCGCATGCAGTACACGGGCAGCTCGTTCGTTTCCCACTTTGCACGCATCTTCGAGCCGATGCTGCCCGCGCTGCGACGCGAGCGGCTGCCGAGCGAGCTCTTCCCCCAACACTCGGGGCAGCTTGCCACCAATCACGTGGATGCCGTAGAACGGCGCATCTTCGAGGTGCTCGGCCGCGGCGAAGAGCTGGTCGTGCGCATGTCGGAGGGTATCCCGGAGCAGCCACGCTTCGCCTTCGCGGCCGGTCTCGCCGTGCTCGTGCTGCTCGGTGTGCTCTTGCTGGAGAGTGGCGCGCAATGATCAGCGCGTGGCTCGCGAACGTCGTGGTGCTGCTGGTGCTGCCGTTTGCGCTCACGGGCGTGATCAACCGCATCAAGTCTCTGTGGTCGGGTCGCAAGGGGCCGCCCATCTTCCAGCTCGTGTACGACGTGCGGCGCTTGCTTCGCAAAGCGCCGATCTTCAGCAGCACGACTACCTCGGTCTTTCGCATCGCTCCGTACGTGCTGCTGATCACGGCCGTGGCCTCGGCGCTGATCACACCGCTTTCAGGCTCGGCACCGCTCTTCTCGTTTCAGTTCGACTTCGTCTGGTTCGCGTACGTCTGGGCGCTCGGTCGCGTGGCCATGGTGCTCGCGGCGCTGGACACGGGGAGCTCTTTCGAGGGCATGGGTGCAGCGCGCGAGGCGACGTTCGCCACACTGCTCGAGCCGGCGCTCTTTCTGGTCGCCGGTGCGCTCTCTGCCTTCACTCACACTCACACGTTGCACGGTGCGCTTTCGTTGCGACCGCACGACAGCGCCTCGCTCGTGGCGTGGCTGGCTGCGATCGTGGCCCTCGTGATCGTGATCCAGGTGGAGGTGGCGCGCATGCCGGTCGACGATCCCACCACCCATCTCGAGCTCACCATGATCCACGAGGTGATGGTGCTCGATCACAGCGGCGTCGAGCTCGCTGCGATTCAGGTCGCCTCCGCCGTGAAGCTGCTGGTCGGAACCTGCCTCGTCGCAAATCTGCTCAACCCGTGGGTCAACCGGCCCGGGCTCTTGCCGACACTCGGCTGCGTGCTGGCGAGCCTGAGCATCGCCGTGTTGGTCGGTACGATCGAAGCGTTGATCGCGCGTCTCAAGCTGCGCACGGTTCCTCAGTACATCGTCGCAGCCATCAGCGCCGGGCTGCTCGCGCTGCTCGCCACGGCTTGGCAGACCGGGGGCGTGCCGTGAGCCCTTTGTTCATCGCCTTGCTCGGCGTGATGCTGGTTCCGCTCTTGGTGGCGACATGGCGCACGAGCCTGTGGGGGCTGGCGTTTCAAGGCTTGCTCATGGCGTGGCTTGCGTATCGCATGCAGCCCCATCCGACCACGCCGAGCCAGTGGCTGACGCTGGCCGACCTCGCCGTGTTGCGCGGGATCGCCGCGCCGTATGCGCTGCATCGAGTGCTGCGGGCGCGCAAGGTTCCGGCTCGCCACGATCTGATCCCACCGAACCTGCTGTCATGGACCTTCGCCTTCGGCAGCGTGCTGGTGGCCTCCAACTTCGCGCAGGCGCTCGTGCCCGCGCCTGAAACGGAACAGAACGTCGTCGCTGTCGCGGTCGCGGGGATCATGCTCGGCTTTCTGGTGTTGGCCACACGCTCCACGATGTTCAGCCAGATGATGGGCGCGCTGCGGATCGAAAATGCCATCGCGTTCTTCGAGCTCGGTGGCGAACACCACGCGCAGCTCGTGGCGGTGCAGCTGGGCCAGATGCTGGTCTTCGTCGGGACGATCGTGCTCTACCGCTGGTATCTGGGCAGCGTGGACGAAGCATGCGCGAGCCTGGGCGACGATGTCTCGGAGGTCACGCTGTGAGCGTATTTGCGCTGATCTTGGTCCCACTGGTCGCGAGCTTGTCGCTGCTTGCGCCCGGCGTGCGCGCACGTGCGAGCTTGCTGCTCGTTGGCGTCGCAGCGCTGGTGTCCGTGCTTGCGGTGAGGCTCGCAGTCGGCTCCGACGGCGCTGTGTTGCTTGCTGGCTTCGTGCGTGTCGACGCCACGTCACGGCTCTTTCTCGCGGTCGTGAACCCGATCTTCTTCGGCATCTCCATCTACGTTTGGAACCGCGTGACCATGGCGCCCAGCCTGCGCGACGGCATGGGTCGGTTCGTGGCGCTCGCTCTGGGGTTTCTCGCGGCAGCGAACGCGGTGCTCGTGGCCAATCACTTGCTGGCGGCCTGGATTGCGCTCGAAGCGACGACGCTTGCGGCAGCGCCGCTGATCGTGCGCCCGGGCATGAGCGCCTCGCGCCAGGCTTCATGGCGCTATCTGCTCTTCTCTTCGGTGGGCCTCGGCCTCGCGCTTTTGGGTTTCATGTGCGTCGCCCGTGGCGTGCAAGTCGGCGCTCACGCAGAAGGCGTGCTGCTCGATCACGCGACTGCCTCGGCAAGCGGTGCGTCCAGCCTGTGGCGCCGCCTGGGCCTCTCGCTGCTCTTGCTCGGGTTCGGTACGAAGCTGGGTCTCGCGCCGATGTACAGCTGGTTGCCGGAGGCCTACGACGAAGCTCCGCCGGCCGTGACGGCGCTGCTCGCCGCGGTGCAGTTCAACTGCGCGCTCGTGCTCTTGCTGCGAGTGCTCCAGAGCTACAGGGCCTCCGAGCCCAAGCTGGTGGCTGCCGTGCTCGTCGCGATGGGCCTGATCTCGATGGTGGTGTCGACCTTCAACATCATCGCCTCGCGCAACATCAAACGCTTGCTCGCCTACGCGTCGATCAACCACGCCGGCGTGATCGCGATCGGGCTGGGTCTCGGCAAGACCGCATCGTACGGGCTCTTGCTCTACCTGCTCAGCAACGCCTTCATCAAAGCGGTGCTCTTCCTCACGGCAGGCAAGATCAAGGCGCACTACCGCACCAAGGACACGCGCCGGATCTCGGGACTGATCAAGGATCTGCCCTACAGCGGCATGTTCTTGATGGTGGGCACGTTCGCGCTGCTGGGCTTCCCACCGTTCGGGAGCTTCTTCGGCGAGCTCTTGATCTTGTCCGCGCTCGTCAGCTCGGGCCGCTTCCTGGTGTTTGCCGCGTTCTGCGTGCTCATCACCATGAGCTTCGTCGCGACCGGCCGCACCATCTTTCCGATGATCTGGGGCGAGGCCAAGGAGAAGCACGACTGGCCGCGTCAAACGCTGTTGTCCGCATCACCGAAGATAGCATTCGTGGTCGCGCTCGTGGTGCTCGGGCTCTACGTGCCGCCCGTCGCCCAGGCGCTGATCGAGCGCGTGGCCGCGTCCGTGGAGGGCCCGTGAACGCATCGGTCGTCGTGCACACGGTGACAGCGTCGGCGCTGCCCGTGGCTGATATCAAGGCCTGGCGAGCCGATCTGGTGAGCAAGCTGCAAAGTGGCCAGCGCCTGCTGACCATGTACGGCCGGCCTGCGGACGACGAGGTCGTCATCACGACTGTGTTGCAGGCCGAGGACCGCACGCTGCAGGTGCTGCGCACGCGCGTGCAGGCGCAGCTCGGCTATCACGCGCTGACCAGCGAGCACCCCGCGCTGCACTGCTTCGAGCGCGAGCTGCACGAGCAAACCGGCTTGCGCGTCGCGGGGCATCCGTGGCTCAAGCCACTGCGCTTTGAGGGCCAGCCGCAGGCGGCGATGAACGACTACCCGTTCTATCGGATCGAAGGCAAGGAGGTGCACGAAGTAGCGGTCGGCCCGATCCATGCGGGCGTGATCGAGCCGGGCTCCTTCCGCTTCATGTGTCTGGGCGAGCAGGTGCACCACCTCGAGATCCAGCTCGGCTATCAGCACCGCGGTGTCGAGCGACGCCTGCTGCAGGGCAAGCCAACGCAGCTGGCGCCGCTGGTGGAGACCATCGCTGGCGATAGCAGCGTCGCGCACACCTGGGCGTATTGCGCTGCGCTCGAGCAGCTGTGCGGCTGCGAGCTCCCGATCGAGGTCGAGGTCGCGCGGGCGGTTGGTTTGGAGCTCGAGCGAGTCGCCATGCACCTCGCCACGCTCTCGGGTCTCGCCGCCGACATCGGCTTCTTGCAGGGCGCCACCAGCTACGGGCGCCTGCGCACCACCGCGATCAACACGCTGATGCGCCTGTGCGGCAGTCGCTTCGGCCGCGGTGCGTTGCGCCCCGGTGGCGTCGGTTTGCGCTTGTCCGCGGAGCTTGTGCCGCTTTTGCTCGCGAACCTCGAGCTGCTTCGCAACGACCTTGCGATCATCAACGAATGCTTCGTGACGGCCCACACCGTCAAGCACCGGTTGCGTGCGGTCGGTGTGCTCACCCACGAGCGCGCGCTGGCTCTTGGGATCGTCGGCGTGGCCGCGCGCGCCTCAGGCGTGGCTTGCGACGCTCGCGACGGCATGTCACGCGGTGCCTACCAGGTGCTACCCGTGGCGACCTGCCTGGCGAAGGAGGGCGATTGCTACGCTCGCGCCCTGGTCCGGATTGCGGAAATGGATGTCTCCCTCGCCTGGTTGTCGAGCATCCTCGCGCTCTATCCGCGCTGGGATCAGCCTCGCAAGGCGCTCACCGCGCTCGCGCCCGACCAGCTCGTCGTGAGCATGGTCGAGGGCTTTCGCGGCGAGGTCGTGCACTGTCTCGAGACCGGTGGCAGCGGTGAGCTCGTGCACTACAAGGTGCAAGACCCGTCGCTGCGCAACTGGATGGGCCTGGCGATTGCGGTCCGGGACAACGAGATCTCCGACTTCCCGATCTGCAACAAGAGCTTCGACCTCTCGTACTGCGGGCACGATCTATGACCCTGTTCAAGTCACTTCGCGTGCGCGCCTCGCAAGGCACTCAGTACATCGCCGATCTGCGCGAGGCAGTTCCGCTCGGCTTTCGCGGCCTGCCTGTGATCGCGGGCGAGCCTTGCCCGAGCGAGTGCCGGGCTTGCGCCGACGTCTGTCCGACGCGCGCCATCACGCTCTCTCCGGTGACGCTCGATCTAGGTCGCTGCGTGTTCTGCGACGAGTGCGTGCCGGCGTGTCCGCAGAACAAGATCGCGTTCAGCCCCGACCCGCGCATGGCGAGCAACACACGCATGCAGCTGTCGGTCCGCGAAGGCAAAGAAGAGTTGGTGCGCGCGCGGGCTTCGGCCACCTTCTGCCAGCTCTTCGGTCGCTCGCTGAAGCTGCGCCAGGTCTCGGCGGGTGGCTGCAACGCCTGCGAGCTGGAGCTCGGGGCGCTCGCCAACGTCAACTTCGACGTGCAGCGCTTCGGCATCGAGTGGGTGGCTTCTCCGCGTCACGCAGATGCGCTCGTGCTCAGCGGGCCGTTGACGCGCAACATGGCCGCGGCAGTGCAGCTGGCGTGGGATGCCATGCCCGATCCGCGCTTCGTGGTTGCGGTCGGCGCCTGCGCGATCTCCGGCGGCCTCTACGCCGAGGGCGAGTGCATCGAGCGCACTTTCTTGGAGCGCGTGGGCCCCACGCTCTACGTGCCCGGCTGTCCGCCCCACCCGCTGACCTTCGCGAACGCGATCCTCGATCTACTGGGAGTCGCTTGAGATCCCCAGGGGCAACCGTGTCGTGGCGTGCTGGTCGGCATCACGCTCGGCTTCACGCTCGGACGAGCTGTCGGCCGCGTTGCGGCGCACCTTGCGGCACAGGCGCAGCACGTTGGGCAGCTGGCTGTCGCTTCGCACTTCTCGATAGCTCGCGGGTAGCTTGCCGCCGAAGCCGTTGTAGGTGAGCACGTACGTCCCGACCGGGGCGTGACGCAGCAAAAGCTCGATGGTCGCGACGTCGCGGTCGTAGCGTTCGCGGCCCAGCTCGACATCCTCATCGACGCGTTCGCGGCAGCCGAAGAGATTCTCTCCGAAAGGGTTGTACAGGTAGTATGCGTCCGCGAGCGGTGTGGCGACCTCGCCGAGCGCGCCCTGCACGAAGCTCACGCGATCGTCCACCGCAAAGGTCCGTGCGAGCTCACGTGCGGCCGCCAAGAGGCGCGGGCGCTGTTCGAGCCCCGTGATCTCGAAGTTCCCGGCGAGGGCAGCCGCAACGCAGAACTTCCCTGGGCCTGCGCCGATGTCGACCACGCTGCTCACGCCGACGGCGTCGAGCCAGGTGGCGGCGCGCACGGCGATGTGTAACGGCGTCCAGTGCTGGCGCGAGACCTGGCGCAGACTCGGCGGAAGCAAGCGGTCGAAGCTGCTGTCCGGTGGCGGTTGCCCATCACGCAACGCTTGAGCGATCTGCTCCGGCGACCAGTGTGTCGTCGGCTCGGCCTGCGGACGCTGACTGTCATCGTCGTCCCAGGAGTAGTAGTCGTCCTCGTCGTCGTACGAGCTTGGTGGTGTGTCGGTCACATGGGTCCCCAGTGAAGCGGGTCGAAAGTAATGCAGAATCCATGCCGAGCCCATGCGAGGCGCGCAAGGTGATCGAGATCCTGCGTCGGCTGCGCGCCGGATGCCAGCGCCTCGGTGGAGCCAGCTTGGCGACCGAGCTGCCCCGCGAGAGGACTGGGCGCGGGACGATGGGGTCGTTGGACTGTGCATTCATCACAACCGGCCAGGGCGCTTGGGGTCGGCAGGTCGCTCTCGGGCTCGGAGAGCGTCCTCGGCACCACCGCCGCGGCTTCGCACGCAGCGCCTCGGGCCTGCGAAACGAGCCCGGGAGCGACCTGCCCTCCCAACACGCCCCGGCAGGTTGTGATGAATGCACAGGTCGTTGGAGCGGCGGCGTCGGTCGCGCGACTCGCCCCGCTTTCGCTGCGCACCGGCGCACACCCGGGCCCCGAGCCGACACCGTCAGATGCAACACAGTGTTGCAGTCGTGGCGTTCTTCGCTGCCCGGCCCGCGCTGGGGGCGACAATCCAAGCGACCGCCGGGTCGGGGGATTTGAGGGTTCGCGACCAGGTGGTATACAGACGAAGTCCATGAGCTCAAAAACGCGACAAATCGACGTGGTTTTCGAGCCGGTCATGCGCTCTGGCGCCATGCGCCGCGTGGATCGGATGCTGCAGCTGGTCGCGCCGAAGGAGGTGCTGATCACGCTGATCGGCGAGAGCGGCACGGGCAAGGAAGTGCTGGCACGCCGGATCCACGAGCTCTCGGCGCGGCGGCAAGGGCCGTTCGTGCCGATCAACTGCGCTGCGATCCCGGAAGCGCTGTTCGAGAGCGAGCTGTTCGGGCACGAGCGTGGTGCTTTCACCGGGGCGCATGAACGCACAAAAGGCAAGGTGGAGGCCGCCGCGGGCGGAACCCTGTTCCTCGACGAGGTCGGCGAGATGCCGCTGACGATGCAGGCCAAGCTGCTTCGGTTCCTGGAGAACCGCCGCTACATGCGTGTCGGCGGCACCAGCAAGCTGCAAGCCGACGTGCGCTTGATCTTCGCCACGCTTCGGCCGCTGGAGGACGATGTCCGGATCGGGCGCTTTCGTGCCGATCTTTATTACAGAATCCAGGGCATCGTCTTGCCGGTTCCGGCGCTACGAGCGCGTCGCGCCGACATCGCTCCGCTGACCGAGCAGTTCGCGGCCCAACTCTCGGCGCGGCATGGCACCGTGCCTCCCAAGCTGACTCGCAGCGTGAAGGCTCTGCTCTCGACCTACGCGTGGCCGGGCAACGTGCGCGAGCTGCGCAACGTGGTCGAGATGCTGTGTCTGCTGCGTGCTGGACGCGCCGTGCGGATCCGAGATCTACCCGAGACGCTGCAGCGATCGCTGCCCAATGCGAGCCGGGCGCCTGCAGCGGACGCGATCATGCTGTCTCTCAACCAATCGCTCGATGCCATGGTGGAAGAGATTGTCGAAGCCGTGATCGTTGCCGAAGACGGCAATCGCACGCGCGCCGCCGAGCGTCTCGACATCAGCGTTCGGACGATCCAGCGACACGCGGCCCAGCTGAGTGGCGCGAAGCGACGATCCAGCAGCACCGAGTCACGCCCGCAGCGGCGGAGGGCGGCGCGTGCGCCACACTCCGGGGCATGACCGTCGCCTGGCAGGCCTGCGGGGCGGTCGGGTGTTTCATGCGGGTGCCCGCGCGGCGTTGTATTTGGCACGGTGCCTGCTAATGGTTCGCCCGATAGGACTCCGCATGAACCCACCCAGCAGCTTCGTGACGAACGCGATCCGCCGTGGTGCGCGCGTTCACGACTCTCTCTTCGACCGGATCTATCCGCCGAGCGTTCAACTCGTTTCAGGGCGGTTCTGGACGCCGGTCGACGTCGCGCTCACGGCCGCCGGCTGGCTCGCGGAGTTCGGTGCGGCTCGGGTGCTCGACGTCGGCTCCGGTGTCGGGAAGTTTTGCATCGTGGCGAGCCTGGCATCGGATCGCACCGTCACCGGGATCGAGCAACGCAGCCATCTCGTCGAGACGGCCCGCGCGGCCGCGGCCCGCTACGATGCCCCGGTCGAGTGCATGCACGGCACGCTCGAGTCGGTCGACGCCACGCGCTTCGACGCGTTCTACTTCTTCAACCCGTTCGGCGAGAACCTGTACCAACTGGACGAGCACCTCGATGCCACGGTGGAGCTCTCGGAGCACCGCTGCCACCAGGACCTCGCGACCGTGGAACGCTGGCTCGACCTGGCTCCACTCAGAACCTGCGTGGTCACCTATCACGGCTTCGGAGGTCGCATCCCTTCCACGTACCACCTGGTGCGCAGCGCGCCCATGGCCACCGATGAACTGCACTTGTGGATGAAACGCCGAAGTGGCCGAGCCAGCGGCTTCTTCGTCGAGCTCGAGGGTGTGGTGCTCTCGAGCCGTCAGCTGGAGGCGGTGAGCGATCGCCTCGCGACGGACGAGAGCCGCAGCCGCATGCGCGCGCTGCTGGATCGGCCCTTGAGCTGAGTGCGCTGCATGCGCAGGCAGCGCTGGCTGCTAGCACGGCACATATTTTGCTTATAAGGCCGGATACGCGGCCATGCTGCCGCGCGCCACATTGCACTGTGCGGGCCCCGGTTGCTGCACCGCGTGCCGTCGGTCACACGGCGGTCGCAGGGCCGGGCGGTTTCTCGGCCGATCCGGCCCGATATGAGATGATCGCGAATCCACTCGTGCGTCGGATTCCGGGCGCGGCGCGCCGCCTCGGGGGACACGATACGATGCAGCTGACCGTCCAAGATGTAGCGAAGCTCTTCAGCGTTCCGGAGCGGACCGTCTACCAGTGGATCGACGACGGTGACATCCCGTGCGACGCGGTCAAAGAACGCTATCGCTTCAACCAACTCGAGCTGCTCGAGTGGGCCAGCAAGAAGCGCTTGCACGTCTCCACGAAGTTCATGGCGGAGCAGCTCGGCGAGGGCGTGCCGCTGCCCACACTGCACGAGGCGCTGACCGCCGGGGGCATCCACTTCCTGAGCGCTGGCCACGATCGGCAAACCGCCCTGCGAGCGATCCTGCGTAGCGCTTCGATTCCTGATCCGACCGACGAGGCGTTTCTGCTACAGGTGCTGCTGGCTCGGCCGGACGCCGGTGTGACGGTCAACAGCGGCGGGGTTGCCTTGCCTCAAGTGCGGCACCCCATCTTGCTGAATCTGCCGAGGCCCCTGGTGACACTGTGCCTTCTGGACTCACCCGTGCCTCTGGGCGCGAGTGAGCCGACGGCTGCACATGCGGTCTTCACCCTCGTGACTCCGACGGTTCGTGCTCATCTGCACTTGCTCGCGCGGCTGTCGGGGGCTCTGCATGATCCTGCCTTGGCTGCGCTCGTGACGGAGCACGCGGCGCCGGAGCGGCTGCTGCAGGCGGTCGAGCAAGTCGAAGCGAAGCTGATGGCTGCGCAGACGCCAGCGTCGCTGGAGACACCGGCGTGAGCTCGGCGCGGCTCATCGCGCTCTGCCTGGGCTGTCTCATGGGCGGCGGTCTGCTCGCGCTCGCGGCCGGTCGTCGTGAGCGTCTGGCCTCCGCGCTGGCCGTGTGCGGTGTCCTGCTCGGCGCGGTCGCGGGCGTGGTTCCTGCAGCGCGCGCTCTCTTGCAAGGCGAGAGCTGGACTGTTCACGTCGAGACCACGGGGACCTACGGAGCTTTCTCACTTGGGCTCGATCCACTCTCCGGCTATTTCCTGCTTGCGGTGCTCGGGCTCGGGGTGGTCGCCAGCATCTACGGTCGCGAGTACCTGCGGCCGTTCGCTGCGCAGCGCCCGATGGGCCCGCCATGGTTCTTCTACAATGCCGCGGTCGCCAGCATGGTGCTGATCCTCGCCGCCAGAAATGCCGTGACCTTCTTCGGCGGTTGGGAGGTGATGGCCACTTCGACCTACCTCCTGATCAGCTTCGAGCACGAGCGCGCCGCGGTCCGGCGTGCAGCGTGGGTGTATCTGGTTGCAGCTCACGCGGCCGCGGCGTTCCTGCTCGGCATGTTCAGCCTGCTCGGTCAGCACGCGGGGAGCCTGGAGTTCGAGGCGTTCGCGCGGATGCCGAGCGTGGCGCCGGGCCTGTCCGCCACGATCGTCGCCTTTGCCGCCCTCGGCTTCGGTGTCAAAGCGGGCGTGATCCCGCTGCATTTCTGGTTGCCGGAAGCCCACGCCGCTGCCCCGACGCACGTGTCTGCTCTGATGTCGGGCGTCATGATCAAGATGGGTCTCTACGGTTTTCTGCGCATCTTGCTACTGCTGCGCGAGCAGGCTGCCTGGTGGGCGCCGTGCCTCGTCACGGTCGGTTTGACGGGCGCGATCTTCGGGATCTCGCTCGCCTCGTACCAGCGCGACCTCAAGCGCGTGCTGGCGTACTCGAGCATCGAGAACGTGGGCTTGATCGTGCTGGCGCTCGGCGTTGGCTTCTGGGGCAAGCGCCTCGGTGACGAACGCGTCGCGGTGCTTGGCTTCGCCGCGGCGCTCTTGCATCTGTGGAACCACGTGCTGATGAAGGGCCTCTTGTTCCTGTGCGCGGGCAGCGTCGTGCACGCGACGGGGACGCGAGACATCGAACACCTCGGCGGCCTCTTGCGCAGGATGCCCATCACGGGCGCCCTCGTCATCGTCGGGGCGGTTGCGATCGCGGGGCTGCCTCCGCTGAATGGCTTCGTGAGCGAATGGCTGCTCTACCTGGGCCTGATGCATCGCAGCCTGGCGCCCGGCGGTAACGGCGCCCTTGCGGCTCTGCTGTCGGTGGGTTTCTTGGCGCTCGTCGGGGGGCTTTCGAGTCTGTGTTTCGTGCGCTTGGTCGGTGTGGCGTTTCTTGGCGAGCCGCGCAGCAACCCGGCAAGGCAAGCGCACGAGGCGCACGCCTCGATGTGGGTGCCCATGGCCGTGCTCGCGTGCCTGGCCGTGCTGGTCGCGGTCTTTCCAGCGCTGCCCGTCCGAGCCCTGTCCAGAGTGATCGCACAGCTGATGGGGAGCTCTGATGGGCGACAGCTGCATCTACTCACGGATGCGGAGCTGCCGCGCCTGGGCCTGCTGAACCTCGCCGTATGGCTGGGTGGTGGCGCGATCGCCGGGCTATTCGTCTGGTTGCGTTGGAAACCGCAGCAGCACAGCGATGCAACCTGGGGATGCGGTTACGCAGCGCCGAGCCCGCGCATGCAGTACACGGGGCGCTCGTTCTCGCAGCTGCTCGTCGACGGGCTGTTCCCGCGGGTCTTGCGTGCGCGAGCCATCGATCGGTTGCCCACCGGGTTCTTTCCACGCATGTCCAGAAGCCGGGCGGAGATATCGGACCCGTTCCTGCGCGGGGTCTACGAGCGCCTCATCGACTGGTGCGGCAATCGGTTCGCGCGCTTGCGCTGGCTCCAGCAAGGCGTCCTGCAGCTCTACCTGCTCTACATCGTGGTGGCCGTGGTGCTCGGCCTGGCCTGGGCGTCCCGGCACGGGGGAGGGCTATGAGCGACACCCTCGTGCTGGTAGCCATCGCCCTCGCTGCGCTCAGCGGCGTGCCCGGTCTTTTCTGTGCGAGCCGCTCCGCGGGTGCAGCGCGTGTGGCCGCCGGGCTGCTCGTGAGCGCATCGATCATCGGTGCTCTGGGCGGCCTGCGCGCGCTGGCCGCGCCGACCAGTCCAACCAGCTTGCCGTGGAAATGCTTCGGCGCGGCGTTGCAGGTGCACACCGACGGCATCGCGGCGGTGTTCTTGCTGCCGGTGTTTCTGGTCTCCGGCGCCGGTGCGATCTACGGCCTGGAGTACTGGTCGGGGTCCGAGCATCCGGACAACGCGCGCAAGCTGCGGCTGTTCTACGGGTTACTCACGGCAGCTTTGGCGCTGCTGCTCGTCGCCCACAGCACCATCCTCTTCCTCTTCGGTTGGGAGATCATGGCGCTTTCGGCGTTCTTCCTGGTCACGACGGAGGATCACGAAGAGAGCGTGCGCGAAGCGGGCCTGGTGTACCTGATTGCCACACGCTTCGGCACGCTCGCGCTCTTTGCCATGTTCGGCCTCTTGCGTGTCATGACCGGGCAGTTCGCGTTCGTCGCGCCCGCATCGGGCAGCGCCCCCGGCGTCGCCTCGGCGGTGTTCTTGCTGGCGGTCGTGGGCTTCGGCTTCAAGGCCGGAATCATGCCGCTGCACATGTGGCTGCCCGGCGCTCACGCGAGCGCGCCAAGTCACGTTTCGGCGCTGATGTCGGGCGTGCTGATCAAGATGGGCATCTACGGTCTGGTCCGCATCACGTCGCTGTTCGAGCAGCCGCCGCTGTGGTGGGGCACGCTGCTCTTGGTGCTCGGAGTCGTGTCGGGCGTGCTCGGGGTGGTGTTCGCGATCGCGCAGCACGACATCAAGCGCTTGCTCGCCTACCACAGCGTCGAGAACATCGGCATCATCGTCATCGGTCTCGGCATCGCAATGCTCGGTCGCTCGCTGGGTCGTGCGGATCTCGTGACGCTCGGCCTCGCAGGCGCGCTCTTGCACGTCTGGAATCACGGCCTGTTCAAAGCGTTGCTCTTTCTCAGCGCGGGCGCCGTCGTGCACGCGACGCACACACGCGAGATCGACGAGCTCGGCGGTCTGCTACGAGCGATGCCCCGCACGGCGAGCTTCTTTCTCGTGGGCGCCGTGGCGATCTGCGGTCTGCCGCCACTCAACGGCTTCGTCAGCGAAATGCTCGTCTACCTCGGCCTGTTGCGCACGGCGACCAGCACGGGAAACCAAGCGTGGCTGGCCGGTGCGCTCGCGGCGCCAGCGCTGGCGCTGATCGGCGCGCTCGCTCTCTCGTGCTTCGTGAAAGTGTTCGGGGCTACTTTCCTCGGCCATCCTCGCTCTGCGCACGCCAAGCACGCCCACGAGTGCGGCCCGCGCATGCTCGGCCCGATGCTGCTCTTGGCCGCACCGTGCGTGCTGATCGGGCTCTTGCCCGCGCTCACGGCGTCCACGCTCGAGGCTGCCACTGCGGCGTGGCTGCCGGCGAGCGGTAGCCAGGTCGTTCGGCTCGCGCAGCTGGCACCGTTTGCTGCGATCACCCTGCTCGCCCTCGCGCTGCTTGGGCTCGTGGCTGCGTGCTGGGCGCTGCTGTCAGTGCGTGTGTCACGCGGCAGCGTCAGCGCGACAGGCACCTGGGACTGCGGCTACGCGGCGCCCGCTCCGAGCATGCAGTACTCGGCCTCGTCGTTCGCCGAAATGACCGTCGGCCTGTTCAGCTGGGCGTTGCGCCCGCAAGTGCATCGCAGCGAGCTCGGTGGACCGTTCCCCAGGCCGACGACGTTCCACACGCATACGCCGGACGCTGTGCTCGATCGCCTGCTGCTACCGTCGATCCAGGGCATCGGACGCGCGTTCTCCTGGTTACGCTGGATCCAGCAGGGCAGCGTGCACCTCTACCTCGGCTACGTCGTGCTCACCGTGATCGCGCTGCATCTGTGGCCGTAGGAAGCGCACCATGACTCCCATAGACACCACGCTCCACCTGCTTTTGCTGATCGCGCTGCCACCTCTCTTGCTGGGCGTCATCAACAAGACCAAAGCCGCGTTCGCCGGCCGTAACGGACCGCCGCTGCTTCAGCTCTACTACGATCTGGTCAGGCTATTCCAAAAGGGTTCTGTCTTCAGCACCACCACCACCTGGGTGTTCCGCGCAGGCCCCGTGGTCGGGCTCGCCACGTGCCTCTTGGCCGGCATGATCATGCCATTCGGCAACCATGCCGCCCCGTTCGCGTTCAGTGGTGACTTGGTCGCTTTCGCCTATCTCCTGGGCCTGGGTCGCTTCTTCACGGTGGCCGCGGCGCTCGACACCGGTTCGTCGTTCGAGGGCATGGGCGGCGCCCGCGAAGCCACGTTCTCGTGTCTCGCCGAGCCGGCACTGTTCTTCGGCCTCTTGACGCTCGCCCGACGCACGGCCTCGCTCTCGCTGTCGACCATGCTGGGCGCCACCATGCCTGGCGCGTGGGCGTCGACCGGTGCGTCGATGATCCTGGTCGCTGTGAGCCTGTTCATCGTGCTGCTCGCCGAGAGCTCGCGCATCCCTTTCGACGATCCCAACACGCACCTCGAGCTGACCATGGTTCACGAGGTCATGGTGCTCGACCACAGCGGGCCGGCCCTCGGGATGATCCTCTACAGCGCAGCAGCCAAGCTGATGCTGCTGGGCGCGATCGTCACGCGGATCGCACTGCCGTTCGAGACCGGCAGCTCATGGACGGATTGGGTCGTCTTCGTCTTTGGCTTGTTCGTGCTCGCGATCCTCATCGGCGTGGTCGAATCGGTGATGGCGCGGCTGCGACTCATCCACGTGCCGCGCCTGCTCGTCGGGGCGTGCTTGCTTTCTGCGTTCGGTGTGGTGCTCCTCGTACGCTAGGTCAGTCATGCTCGTCGACACCTTGCTCATCATCGTGCTCCTGCTGAATTTCGCGCTGCTCGGCACCAGCCGTCTGCGCGCGTCGATCAACGCGTCGGCTGCGCAGGGCCTGGTGCTGGGCGGGCTCGCGCTCGCCGTGCCGAGCGAGTCAGGGCTTTGGCCCGCGGCGCTGGCGGTCACCACGATCGCCGCGAAGGCCGGGCTCGTCCCCTGGCTCTTGCACCGAGCGATGCGCGAAGCTGCGGTGCGGCGCGAGGCAACGCCCCTCGTCGGCTACGTCGCCTCGCTCTTGCTCGGCGCTCTGGCCACCGGCGTGGCCATTGCATTCGCTGGCATGCTCCCACTCGCCGCCGACCACGCCGGTTCGCGCGTGGTGCCTGCCTCGCTCGCCACGGTGTTGACGGGCTTCCTGCTGCTCACCACGCGACGCAAGGCCATCTCGCAGGTCGTGGGTTACCTCGTGCTCGAGAACGGGATCTTCATCATGGGCCTCTTGCTCGCGAAGGCGATCCCCGCGTTCGTGGAGCTGGGCGTGCTGCTCGATCTGCTCGTGGCGATCTTCGTGCTCGGCATCATGATCAACAACATCAACCGCGAATTTGCGTCGCTCGACACATCGCGGCTCTCAACCCTCAAGGACTGAAGCATGCTCCTCGGTCTGGTCATCGCGCCGCTTGTGCTGGGGATAGTCGCGCTGCTGGTTCCGTCCAACCGCGTGCGGCCGTGGTTGCTGCCGGTGACGGGGGCACTGCACCTTGGGCTCACCGCGGTCACCTTGATGGGCTCCGCTTCGCGCGTTTCGGGGCAGTGGCTGCGACTCGATGGGCTCGGACGGCTGGTGCTGGCGTTCGTGAGCGTGCTGTTCTTTCTGTGCTCGGTCTACGCGCCCGGCTATCTGCGCGCGCGCGCCGAGCGGCCGAACCGCATGTTCTGCGCCTGCATGCCCACGTTTCTCGCGATGATGACCCTGATGCTCGAGTCCCATCATCTAGGGCTGATGTGGGTCGCGCTCGAGAGCACCACGCTCTCGTCGGGCCCGCTACTCTTCTTCTCGAGAAGCCCTCGTGCGCTCGAGGCCACGTGGAAGTACCTGCTCATCGGCTCCGTCGGCATCGCGCTCGCTCTGCTCGGCTCGTTCCTGCTCGCCTATTCTGCCATGGTGTCCGGGCTGGAACCGTCGCTGGTGTTCGAGGACCTGGTGCGGCAAGCCCCGCGGCTGTCTCGTCCGTGGTTGCACTCGGCTTTCATCCTGCTGTTCGTCGGTTACGGAACCAAGATGGGCCTTGCGCCCATGCACAGCTGGAAGCCCGACGCCTACGGCGAAGCGCCGGGTGTCGTCGGCACGCTGCTGGCGGGCGGCCTGACCAGCTGCGCGTTCGTCGCGCTGCTGCGCTTCGTACGCATCGTGCAGGCCTCCGGGGATGCCGCCTTCGCGCGCGAGATCATGATCGCTGCAGGTCTCTTGTCGATGGCCGTGGCCGGTGTGTTCATGGCGCGTCAGCGCGACTACAAGCGCATGCTGGCCTACTCGAGCGTCGAGCACATGGGGATCCTCGTGCTCGGCATCGGCATCGGCGGCGAGGCCATCTACGGCAGCTTGCTCCACCTGGTGAACAACGGTCTCACCAAGGGCGTGCTCTTCATGTCAGCTGGGAACATCCACCGCGCGTACGCCAGCAAGCTCACGCATCAGGTCGGCGGCGCGCTGCAACGGTTACCGATCTCGGCGGCGCTGTTCTTGGCCGGCTTCATCGCGATCACCGGCTCGCCGCCGTTCGGCCCGTTCATCTCCGAGTTCACGATCCTCACGGCCGCGATCCAGCACCGTCAGTACGGGATCGCCGCGGCCTTCCTCTTGTTCCTGATCGTCGTCTTCATCGGCATGGGCTCCACCGTGCTCGCGGTCGTCCAGGGCAAGCCGACCGACCAGGCAGCGGCGACCGACTATCGCGATACATTTCTCACAGTGGCGCCGCCGATCGTGCTCCTGGGGTTGGTGCTGCTCCTGGGCGTCTACATCCCGGCGCCGCTCGAGAGCCTGCTGCGAGACGCGGCGAGATTCCTGGAGCCTGGCCAATGATTGCCACGCGCATGCTCACGCTGCGCAACGCGAGCGCTGTTTGCATCGACACGGTGCCCGTGCTGCCGCTCGACGTGTTGCACGAGGCGGTGCTTGGCGGCGTGAAGAACGGAGCGCGCGTCGCGGCGCTGTTCGCACACGCGCCTGCGTCGGGCGAGCTGGAGCTCTATGTCGTGCTCGCGACGAACGCTCACGGAACGCTGCAGGTGGCCAGGGCGCAGCTGCGAGGTGATGCTTATCCGGCGCTCACGCCGCAGTGCACGCAGGTGCATCTGTTCGAGCGGGAGCTTGCCGAGAACTGGGGTCTGCGTCCAGAAGGGCACCCCTGGCTCAAGCCGGTCCGGTTCACGAAGTCTCGCCGCGAGGGTCACGATGCATGGGAACGCAGCGACGGCGCGCAGATCACCGTCGGCGTCGCCGACTTCTATCGAGTTCGAGGCGCCGAAGTTCACGAGGTTGCCGTCGGACCCGTGCACGCCGGGATCATCGAGCCCGGGCACTTTCGGTTTCAGTGTCACGGCGAGCAAGTGTTCGCACTGGAGATCTCGCTCGGCTACCAGCATCGCGGCGTCGAGCGCGCGCTCGTCGGCGGGCCAAATCCGCGGACGATCCACTACATGGAGACGCTCGCTGGCGACACCACGGTCGGCCACACCACCGCGTATTGCCAGGCTGTCGAGGCCCTGAGTGGAGCCAGCATCAGCGCGCGTGCCGCGGCGCTGCGCGTCGTGGGCTTGGAGCTCGAGCGCCTCGCGAACCACACGGGTGCGCTGGGAGCGCTCGCGGGCGACATCGGTTTTCTTCCCACCGCAGCCTTTTGTGGTCGATTGCGTGGCGACTTCCTCAACCTCACGGCGAGCCTGTGCGGCAACCGCTTCGGTCGGGGGCTGGTCCGACCTGGCGGCGTGCGTTTCGACCTCGAGCCGCAGCAGATCAACGAGCTGTTGCAGCGCATCGAGGCTGCTCGCCGCGATGTGGAGCAAGCGGTGGACCTCTTGTGGAACACGCCTTCCGTGCAGGCGCGCTTCGAGCAAACGGGCGTGCTCTCGCAGGAGCTGGCTCGCGAGCTCGGGCTGGTCGGGGTTGTGGCGCGCGCTTGCGGGATCGAACAGGATGTGCGGCGCGACTTCCCAACCGGACTGTATCGCTTCGCCCAGCTGCCGACCGCGGTCTCCCAGACAGGCGACGTGTTCGCGCGCGCCTACGTGCGCTGGCTCGAAATCGAGCGCTCGGTCGAGCTAGTGCGCGACGTCTTGGGCTCGCTGCCCGCCGGAGCTATCTGCATACCTGCGCCCGCTGTCCGCGCCGAGCAGCTCTGCGTCTCGCTCGTCGAAGGCTTCCGAGGCGAGATCTGTCACGTCGCGCTGAGCGACGCGGGCGGTCGGCTGGCCACGTACAAGGTCGTGGACCCGTCGTTTCACAACTGGGCTGGGCTCGCGATGGCGCTTCGAAACCAGCAAATCTCGGACTTTCCGCTCTGTAACAAGAGCTTCGATCTGTCGTACTGCGGTCACGATCTGTGACGAGGAGCTCGCGATGTTGAAGATCTTGCAGGCGCGCTGGCACCAGGGTCACCGAACCGTGGCTTACCCGGCGCAGGA
>DASVHQ010000423.1:0-39778 GCA_036382515.1 Polyangiales bacterium
GGGCACGCATCACGTGTATCTTCTTCGTACCCTGCCGTGCGCCCCACCACAAGCCGAGCTCGAGGCGGCGACCGCGTGTGCGTGGCTTCGGGCGCCAGCATGAGCGAACGCTGCCGAGCTCTGGCGTGCGCGCTCGTTACGATCGCGCTCTGGGCTGCGGCCGGGCCTGCGGCCGTCGTGCGCGCGCAGCCGCCAGCGGCGCTCCCACCCGAGCGGCCGCTCGCAGCCGCGATGCAGGTCGAGCCGGGCGCCACCTGCCTGGACCTGCAGCGCCTGGCATTGCGGGTGGCGCGCTGGCGCGAGCGCGATACCGTCGATGCTCGCATCCGCGTGCGCGTGCAGGGCGACGCGCACTCCTCGACACAGGTGTCCTTCAGTGTGACCGTCGAAGGTGGCGCGCATGCCGAGCGCACGATCAGCGACGCGCCGGTCGACTGCGACCAGCTGCACTCTGCCGTTGCGCTCTCCATCGCGCTGTCTATCGACGCCACGCTGACCGCGGGCAATCCGAGCGACCCCGTGGTCGAGATCCCCGTGCCCGCCGAGCCCCCGGCGTCGACGGCGCATGCACCCGGCATCCAACTCACGCCGGATCTACCGACCTACGAGCAGAGGCGGCGTCCCGACTCGCATACGGAGGACAGCCGATCCTCCCCACCCCATCTCGAGCTGGGCGTCTACGGGGGTGCCACGACGGGCCTTCTGACCGACACGAGCCTGGCGCTGGCCCCGCGGCTGTCGTTCGCTCCCAATGCCTGGTTCAGCGTGGCCGTCGCCGGGCTCGCCAGCACATTGGCTGACCAGATCATCCCGCAGACGCCCGGTCACTTCGACCTGCGGCTCTTGGCCGCAGGCGCAGACGTTTGCGCAGGTCACGAGGTGGTCGAGAGCTTGCAGCTGCAGGCCTGCCTCGGCGTACGCGCCGGCGTCCTTCGAGCCACAGGCACCGGCTACCCCAGGGCGATGGATGGCACCGAGCCGTGGCTCGCCTCGGCGCTGTCGGCGCAGGCGCGGGTGTGGCTGGCGTCGTGGGCTGCCATCGGCGTGGCGGTCGAGGGTCTTGCGCCTTTCGCCCGCCACGTCATCCTGATCCGCGGCGTGTTGGGCGCCCCCGACCGCTCCCGTCTCTTGCCAGCCATCGGCCTTGCCACGACGATTGGCCCGGTATTCCGGTTCTTCTGACCCCGCGGGCACAGGGGGTCGCCATCCGACCCCTTCTCACGCATAATTTGGACAGTGGTGTGACGGATCTTTCGCCGCCACGCATTAACTCAAGCGGGAGTGGCCGGGCGTTGTCGATAGAAGGACACCTGGACTCTGCGGAACTGTTCCGCCGCTATGCGTCCTTCGTTGCCAATTTCTTGGCACGCATGGGGGTTGCCAGGTCCGACCTTGATGATTTGGTGCAAGACGTGTTTCTCATCGCGCACAGAAATGGTGGATACGATCCAGGGCCGGCCAAGCCGACGACCTACCTGGCTGCCATCGCGTTCCGCGCGGCGACCACGCACCGTCGCAAGGGCAAGACTCGGTCGTTCGTGAAAGCGGCCGACGAGATCGTCACGGCGGCTGGCGACGACCGCCACAACCCCGAGCGCGACGCCGATCAGAAGCGTCAGCTCGCGATCCTCGACCGCGCCCTGGCGGTCCTCGACGACGACAAGCGAGCCGTGTTCGTGATGGCCGAGCTCCAGGGCGAGACCGTGGTCTCGATCGCGGCCGGTCTTGGCATTCCCGTGGATACCGCGTATTCGCGGCTGCGCGCTGCCCGGCAGCTGTTCCGTGAGGCAGCCAAACAGTTTTACGGCGAGCCGCCAACCTCGGTAGCGGACACCATGCAGAGGGTTGGGACATGAAGAGCGACGAAACGCCCATGTGGAACGATCCCGCCGAGGCTCCGCAAGTCCGTGAGCTGCTGCAGGCGGGCCGGCGCGCGGACGTCGACTACGATGTCAGCAGCGGCCTGGCCCAGCACCTGGCGCGCGTGAATGCAGGCGCGCCCCTGCCGCACTGGGCGCAGACCGGCGCCAGCCTCGGGACCGTGGCCGCTTGGGTGGCCGGTCCGATCGTCGTCGCCTCGGTCGTTGCCGCGGTGTGGTTGTCGCATCGCAGCGCGCCCCAGCCGGCTGCAGGCCCCGCGGCTGCGCTCAACTCGCCCGCGCCCATCGCACCGGTGATCACCCCGAGCACGCAGGCGCTGCCGCCGTCAGCTGCGCAGGCTGCGCACCAACCTGTCATGGCGCCCGAGCCCGCGGTGAGCGTCATGCACCACAAGCAGGCGCGCGTCGCTGCCAAGCCTGCCATGCGCGCAACCAGCGCGCTCGCTGCCAAGCTAGACCTGGAGCCGAAGCTTGCGCCAAGCGCTGCCCCGCGCAGCTCGGGCCCCGCCGTGCAAGCCAGCCCGGCCGCGCGCGTGGTGCCGAACGGCACCGTCAAGAGCGAGCCAGAGGTGCAGCCTCGCGAAGCACAGCCGCAAGAAGCGGCCGTCGAAGCGCAGCCCAAGCCTGCCGAGCTGCGCAAGCAGGCCGACGAATCGCGGCTAGAGCGCGAGATGCAGATGCTGTCCGTCGCGCAGCGTGTGCTCTCCTCGGATCCGGCGCGCGCCTTGCGCTTGACGCAGCAAGGCGAGCACGAGTTCCCCTCGAGCATGTTCTCGGCTGAACGCGAGCAAGTTGGCTTGCTGGCCCTGGTGAGGCTCGGCCGTCTGGACGAGGCTCGGCGCATCGGTCAGCCTTTCCTTGCAAAGTATCCGAACGCGCCCTGGAGCCAGCGCTTGCGCCATGCGCTCGCGACCGGTCACATCGAGTAGTCGCAGGGCCGTCCCGCGGTCATCGTCCCCAGCGCGGCGCGCTCGCAGCGCGTCCACGGAGCGTTCCTGATGCGTCTTGTGACCCTGCTCGTGTGTGCGAGCGTGCTGTGCGTGGCCGTGGGCTGCGGACAATCGACCGACAAACCGAGCACGGCCGGCGGCGCTGCCGGCGCGGCGGCGGGCAGCAGTGGTAGCAGCAACGGTGCAGACGGCGGTTCGGCGACGCTCGGTGCTGATGGCGGCGTTTCGGTGACAGTCGCCGATGGCGGTGCTGCAGCTCATGGCGGCGGCGGCACGGGCGGGCACGGCGCGGGTGGCGCCAGTGGGGTGAACCCACCGGTCAAGGTGAGCCCGAAGATCGCCGATCTCGCGTCGCAGTTGGCGGCTGCGATCTGCGGTGCGCTGCTCGACTGCGTGGGACAATCCAAGCTTGACAGCATGCTCGGTGGCGAGGACTGCAAGAGCCGCGTCACCCTTGATCTCAGCGCTGGCGACCTCGCGCACCTGCAGGCTTCGATCGATGCCGGCAAGGTCAACTACGACGCATCGAAGCTCGGGCCATGTCTCGACGGTATCAAGCAGCTGGGTTGCAAGATCCAGACAGACAGCTTTCCCACAGCTTGCGAAGACGCCGTCGGTGGCACGGTCGCCGTGGCTGGTGTGTGTGCGATCAGCGACGAGTGCCAGGGCGACGCGTTCTGCCAGATGGACAGCTGTCCGAGTCGTTGTGCGAACCTGCTCGAGGCGGGCGACACCTGTGCGAAGGACGAAGAGTGCGGCGACAAGCTCGTGTGCAAGGGCGGCAAGTGCCTGGCCCCGTCGTATCAGGGCGAGGCCTGCGCCGGCACCACGGGCAAGCAGTGCGCTCTGGGCTTCAGCTGCTGGAACGGTACCGACACTCTGGCCGGCACCTGTCACTCCAACGCGCAGACACTGGTAGGCGCCAAGGGTGCCGCCTGCTCGCCTGGTAGCACGCTGTGCCAGGAAGGCCTGTCGTGCGTGTTCGACGGACTGTCCGCTTTCCATTGTATGTCGAAGGTCCCGTCGGGTGGCAGCTGCTTCCCTGGTTTGCCCGGTCAGTGCCCAATCGACGAGTACTGCGACAACGGCAGTGCTGGCGGTGACCCGCGCGTCCGGGGGAAGTGCGCGAAGCTGCCCGGTGATGGTGCGGCTTGCGTGAGAGACGGCGTGTGCGCGCCGAGCTTCGTTTGCGTGCCCGAGAACCAGAACCCGGTCTGTCGCGCCATTCACAACAACGGCGGAAGCTGCGCGATCGGTGCGGCGTGTCGAAGCGGCATCTGCGGCACCGACTGGCTCTGCGAAGCGCCGTCCATCTGCCACTGAGCGTGTGCGTCGCGCGCGCTGTGCAGCCGACGGCTGCGCTGGCCGCGTGCTGGCACGCCTGAACCGGGTCCAATGTCATGTTGGGTGCCTCGTCGTGTTTGGCGTGGCCCATCGAGGTCGGTACTGCGCACTCACGTTGCCGGTCTGCATCAGCACTGCAAAACGCTGGACCTTGCTTCCGCACCAACAAAATAGAAGAAGTTTTCGTGAGTACAACGGATGTAGGTGGGCGGCGCATTAAAGAGTATGAAAGCCGTCTGCGGCACGAACCCCATTCCCCTCGTTGTCGCAGGCGGCTTGCGTTTTCTTGATCTGGCTGGCGTGTTCCGCGACTGGCCATACCCACGCGGTATTCGGAGGTGCTTCCATGACTGACCGTTTTGAAACCCTGAGCGCACAAGACCTTGAGACCGTGGCCGGTGGCCTGAGCTTCACCGTCGACTTCGCCAAGGGCATCTCGCTCGACTCGAAGCTCGGCTCGGTGAAGATCCCGGTGCCGAACCCGGCTGACATCCTCACCACGGCTGCCAAGGGCATCTCCGATGCTCTGAACAACGCGGCGAAGTTGGTCGACCTCGGCCAGCTCTTCAATTTCATCTGAAGGCTTGCGACATTACGGCCGGAGCCGCCCCAGTGCGCGGTTCCGGCCGTTCTTTATTGGTACAGTCGCGATCTGCGACACCCTTACGCGAACGGCTCCGATGCAAGAACGCTGGTTCGTAGGTTTGGGTTTCCTGCCGATGGTCGCCGGTGCAGTGGCGCTCTTGCTGCTGCGGCGACCTGCGGAGACCCAGGCTAGCCGCGGCCCCGAGCCGCTGGCGGCGGCTCCAGCTCCGAGCAGGATCCTCGGCTCGCAGTCGCCTGGTCGGGTGGTCGAGAGTTACCTCGGCGTCGTGGTCGCAGGCCACACCGCCGACCTCGGCGCGCAGCTCGGTGGCAGCGTCGTGCGGGTGCTGGTGCACGAAGGCGAGGCGGTGCATGCGGGCGACCCGCTCGTCTATATCGATCCCGAGGCCGCCAGCAGCGAGGCGCACGTGGCGGAAGCCGAGCTCGAGAGGCAGCTGTCGGTGGTGGCTCGCGCGCAGGCGCAATACGACGAAGCCAGCGACATCCTTTCGCGCGTGCTGACGCTGGGCAAGGGCGTGGCAGACCAGACCGTGGTCGCCGCGCGTGCGCGCGCTGCAAGCACCGCGGCGGCCCTCGCCGAGGCGCGAGCAGGGCTCGACGTCGGCAAGGCGCGCATCCGTCGCGAGCAGGGCAAGGTGCGCAAGCATCTGATCTCCGCACCGTTCGCCGGCATCGTCGTGGCGCTGCGCGTGGATCCGGGTGACGTGGTGGCGCCCGGTCAGGTGGTGGCCCGCGTGATCAGCGAGGACACCTACCTGCGTTTTGCCGTGCCCGCCGAGGCCACGGCCGTGCAGAAGATCGGCGCGCGCGTGCAAGCGCGCCGCGCGGGTCAGACCGGCGGGCCCATCGCAGTCGTCACGGAGGTGCTGCCCGAGGTCGATGCCGCCTCGGGCCTGGTGTTCGTGCGCGCGCAGTTGCCCCTCGACAGCGCGGCGGCCAAGGCGAGCCTGGTGGGTACGCGCGTGGTCGTGGTACCGGGGCCATGGCCTGCAGCTGTCGGCGGCACACCATGAGCGCGCCTGCTTCGATCTTCCGTGACGAGGCCGTGGCGCATCACGCGCGCCGCGGCGTGCAGGGCGACGTGTTGCACCTGACGCCAGGCGCCTTCTTCTGGGTGCACAGGGTGCTGGTCGGCATGGCGCTGGCCGCCGTGGTATTCGCGTGCGTGGGCCAGATCGACGAATACGCCACGGGCCCAGCCGTCGTGCGCGTGCAGGGCCGCACCGAGGTCACCGCGCCCAGCGGTGAAGTGGTGGAGCAGGTTGCTGTCAGTCCGGGCGACCGCGTGCAGGCGGGCGACGTGCTCTTGCGCTTTGCTGCTTCGGTGGAGAGCTCGGAGCTGCAGACCGTCGAAGACGAGCTTGCGGATCGACTGGCCGCCGTGCTGCGCGACCCGGTCGATGCCGCAGCGCGCGAAGCCGTGGCGAGCTTGCGGTCGCGTCGGGATCTCGCGCGTGCGCGCGTGGCTCGCAAGGTGCTGTGTGCGCCGCATGCGGGGGTCGTTGGTGACGTGCGCATCCGCGCCGGGCAGCTGGTGGAGCCGGGCATGCCCGTGGTGACGCTGCTGGCTGAGCACGCCGATGCCGAGGTCACCGCGCTCTTGCCGGGCCAGTACCTGCCGCTGCTGGTTTCGGGTCAGAAGCTGCGGCTCACGCTCGATGGCTTCGAGCGCGACGTCCAGTCGCTGCGCATCGAGCGCGTGGGCGATCAGATCATCGGGCCCAACGAAGCGGCGCGCTTCCTCGGTCGCGAGCTGGGCGACGCCTTCCCGCTCCAAGGACCCGTGGTGCTGGTGCATGCGCGTCTGGCAGCGCCGACCTTCCGCTCGGGCCAGCGCGACTATCGCTTCTATCACGGCATGCATGGTCGGGCCGAGGCCGCCGTGCGCACACAAAGCGTCCTGCGCTCGCTGCTGCCGAGCCTGTCGGGGGCACTGTTCGATGTCCTCTAATCCGGACGATCGTCGCGTGGGTCGCTTTGCCGCGTTCCGCAAGCTCGGCGCGCCCCGCCGTGGCCGGCTGTCGGTGGTGTTGCAGCTGACTCCGACCGACTGCGGTGTGGCGTGCCTGTCGATGGTGCTCGACTACCACGGCAAGCGTCTGCCGATCGACGACGTGCGCAGCGCCGTCGGCGCCGGCAAACACGGCGTCACGGCCAAGCGCATCCTCGACGCCGCCGAGCACTTTGGTCTGCGCGCGCGGGGCGTGAAGGTCAGCCTCGACAACGCGGCGTTCCTGCCCGCCGGCACCATCTTGCACTGGGAGATGAACCACTTCGTCGTGCTCGAGGCCATGGCCGCAGACGGCGTGCGCATTCTCGATCCCGCCGTCGGCACGCGCAAGATCTCGCTCACCGACTTCAGCAAGCTCTTCACCGGCATCGCGCTCCTGCTCGAGCCCAGCGCCACCTTCGTGCCGGAGGAGCTGCGGCCCAGGACGCGCTGGGCTCGGTACAAGGGCTGGGTGCTGGCTGCGCCGGGCTATTTCTCGCGGATCATCGTGGCCTCGCTGCTCTTGCAGCTGGTCGCGCTCAGCGGGCCGGTCGTCATGGGGCTCACGGTCGACCGCATCGTGCCGCGTCACGACGCGCACCTCTTGCAGCTGCTGGCGGCGGGACTGTGCGTGATGCTCTCGTTCCAGTTCCTGACCACGCTCCTGCGTTCGCACCTGCTCTTGCACCTGCGAACCTACGCCGACGCCGAGATGAGCCTGCAGTTCCTGGAACACCTGCTCGATCTGCCGTTTTCGTTCTTCCAGGAACGCTCGGCGGGCGACTTGGTCATGCGTCTGTCCAGCGGCGCCCAGATCCGTGAATTGCTCACGTCGGGCGCGATGTCGGCGCTGCTGGATGGCGTGATGGTGCTTTTGTACTTCGCGCTGCTGATGCTTGCTGCGCCATTTCTCGGCTTGCTTGCGCTCGTGATCGCCGCTCTGCAGGCGCTCGTGTACCTCGCGGTCGGGCGACGCAATCGCGAGCTGATGGCCGAGCAACTGGCGACGCAGGCCAAGCTCTCGGGCTTTCAGGTCGAGATGCTCGCGGGCATCGAGTCGGTCAAGGCCATGGGCGCCGAGGCACGACTCACCGAGCGCTGGAGCGAGCTCTACGTGGATGTGCTCAACGCCTCGCTCGATCGCGGGCGGCTGGCCGCGAACTTTGGCACGGTGATGGGCGGGCTCGGCTTCGTCGGGCCGCTGCTCTTGCTGATGGTCGGCGCGCAGATGGTGTTGGATGGTCAGCTGTCAGTCGGCTCGATGCTGGCCTTGTCGTCGCTCGGAGCGGGCTTCCTCGGCCCGATTGGCTCGCTCGTGAGCACCGCCATGCAGCTGGAAACCTTGCAGGGCTACATGGCGCGCGTCGAGGACGTGCTGGATGCGAAGACCGAGCGGCGCACCGACGCCGGATCGGCGAGCGCGCAGCTCTCGGGTCAGGTCGAGCTGGACCGCGTGTCCTTCCGCTACACCGTCGATGGTCCGCTGGTCGTGAGCGACGTGAGCTTGCGCGTGACGCCGGGCGAGTGTTTGGCCATCGTCGGCGCTTCGGGTTCCGGCAAGAGCACGCTCGCGCGGCTGCTCGGCGGGCTTTACACCCCGACCTCAGGCGTGGTCGCTTACGACGGCATCCCGCTCTCGCGCTGGGATCCGCCCACCCTGCGCCGACGTCTGGGCATGGTCACGCAGGACACCCGGCTCTTCGCTGCTCCGATTCGCGAGAACATCGCGCTGCTGGACGGGACCGTGCCGCTCGCAGAGATCGAGTCCGCTGCCAAGCTGGCACAGATCCACGACGACATCGCCGCCCTGCCGATGGGCTACGACACCGTGCTCTCCGATGGCGGCAGCTCGTTGTCGGGTGGGCAACGTCAGCGGCTGGCGCTGGCGCGCGCACTCTTGCACCGGCCGGCCATCGTCGTGCTCGATGAAGCCACGAGCGCGCTCGACACGCTCACCGAGCGACGCATCCAGGCCGAGCTCACAGCGCTGCGCTGCACGCGCATCCTGATCGCTCACCGCCTGAGCACCATCGTCGACGCTGACCGCATCGTCGTGCTGGAGCGCGGACACATCGTGGCCATCGGCACGCATCACGAGCTGCTGGTGTCGTGCGAGCTGTATGCCGCGCTGGTCAAAGCCCAGGCGAGCCCCACGAGCTAGCCCGCTCCGCGCGGGCGTCGCGCTCGCTGCGGCTCAGGGCGCGATCCGCACGAGCGCTAGCTTGTCCGCGTACACCCGCACGTGAGCGTTCTTCTCGAGCTGCTGCAACAGGGCCTCGATCGCTGCGTCGCGACGTTCGGTGTCGAGCTTCTGCCTCAGCATGTTCTGCACTTGTGGCAGCTCGTAACGTGCGGCCGGACGCAGGCTCGTGAGCAGGAGCACGTGGAAGCCGAGCTCGCTGTGGATCGGGGTCGGATAGATCGCGCCCGGCTGCGCGAGGCTGAACGCCGCCTTCCGTACCGCGGCTGCAACATAGTGCGGCCGCAGGGACGCGCTGGTGGTGGCATCGGGCGCGGGCGGCGTCGCGAGCGCGAAGTAGCCGAGGTCGCCCGCCCACTTGCGCGTGTCGGCATCGACGCTTTGCTTGGCCGAGAGCTCGCCGAAGTGTGCACGCTCCTGCGGCTGAGTGGTGAAGCGCTCGATCAGCTCACGCGCCTGCTTCTCGCTACGCACCACAATCTGACTGGCGCGTACCTGGGTCGGCGAGCTGAAGTCGGCGATGTGCGCGTCGTAGTACGCGCGCACCTCGGCATCGCGGACGGGCTGTACGGCGCTGCCGTGCTCGCCGAAGCTGTCATCCATCAAGTGCTGCACCATGCTGGCCTTCTTGGCGGCGAGCACTGCCTTGCTGTGCGCGTAGCCAAGGCGCTCGGCCTCGGTCGCGAGCAACTCCGTGCGCTCGAGCTCCTGCAGGAACTCGGCACGGCGCTCCCCTTCGGTCCTTTGCTCGCGGCGTTGCGGTGGAGGGCCGAGAAGGTGTCCGAATTCCGCGATGTCGATCTTGCGCGGGCCGAGAGCGAGCACGATCTCGTGTGTGCGGTCGGCGGGCGTGCTCAGGCCCGGCCCGCTTGCCTGCGGCTTCGTCGCAGTGGCTTGTCGTGGGCTCGAGCACGGGCTCAAGAGCGCGCAGCCGGCGACCAGGAGCAACGCGCTTGCGGGCCGGTGTCGCTTGGTCGTCATCTTCGTAGCCAGAGGAACGCGGTCACGATGCGGCGCGCTCGTCAGGGCTCAGGAGGGGCAGCGCTCGGCTCAGTTGGCGTCGGCCACGCCCGAGTCGCTCCCGGTGCCCGCGTCGTCGACGGGGCAAGGCTGACAGTTGCAAATCGGCTCGCAGCCGTTGCTCGGATCGCCGTCGCAGTTGTAGTAGCCGGGGTCGCAGGAGATCTTGACGCAAACGCCGCGTTGGCAGGTGGTGGTCGCGTGCTTGACGCGCTTCTCGCAGTCGGCCTGCGCGGCGGCCGGGTCGTCTACTATGCCGTTGCAGTCGTCATCGAGCTTGTTGCAGATCTCGGCCGTAGGCACGCACATCATGCTGCCGCCGTCCGTGCCGCCAGCGTCAGCCGCCGGCGTGCTCGCGTCTTTGCCGGGCTTGGTTCCCGCGTCGGTCTTCGGCTCATTCGTCGTGAACCGGTTCAGGATGCTCGTGTCGTACACGTTGCAGGCGGAGGCGCCGGGCCATACGCCAGCGGTCACCGCAAGCAGCATCCACAGTCCCGCACGGGGCGAATGTCGGTTTGTGTGTCGAGCCTTCATCGCGAGCCATGCAACTGCAATCCAGGCAGTTTAGCAAGTCCGGCACGCGGTGCACCTCTTGGCTTTCGGCCTGCTTTTGCGCTCGGGGCCGGCGCGTCGCCGCCGCGCCGCGGTCGATCAGAACAGGTAGCCAATCCGCAGCAGGTTCACCTGGAACAGGAAGGGCAGCGCGCGAACGACATTGTGTACCCCTTTTCGGGCGTCGCTCTGCAGCTGGGACACGGTGTTGTCGATCTGGGCCTGTGCGGTCCCTGTGGTGGACGCCGGCATGGCGGTCATGCGCAGCGAAACATCGGTGCCGGCGAGCGGGAACATCAGGCCGAGATCGATGCCTGCGACGAAACCGTCGTGGCCCATGAAACCAAGCCCGGCCTTGAACGTGGGGATGCCCACACTGGCCTCGATCGTCGCCCCCTCCTTGCTCGCCCTCGCCAGCACGTGTTGGTAGCCGAAGCCGCCCGCCAGGAAGAACGCGCCGCCAAATGGATAGATGCGTCCCTCGACGGTGAGCAGCGAGGTGCCGGCCGAGACCGAGCCCAGGTGCAGCATCGGGATCACCTGGTAGTCGATGCCCGCTCCGAGGTAGCGGCCGATGCGCAGGTGGGCGCCGCCGCCGAGCACGTTCGGTATACCCAGCTCCAGCAGTGGTCCCAGACACGTCTCACCGAGCAAGCACGGGGCTTTGTCCTCGTCTTTGGGGGGCGGCGGCGGCGGGCTCGCGGTCTGAGCGGCCGCTGCTGATGGCGGCGGGGCAGCTGCTGCTGGCGCAGCAGCCGCGACGGGCACGGGGGCCACCATCGGCGCGATGGCCGGCACGGGCTGCAGAACGACGTCGAGCGCGAAACGGCCCACGGGCACGGCCATGGTCTGGTCGTAGGGCTGATAGCCCGGCGCGCTCACGACGAAGCGCCGATTGCCCGGTGCGACCACCAGCTCCTGCGCGCGCGGGATCACCGGTTGGCCATCGAGCTCCACCTGCACTTCGGCTGGCGTGGCGTGCAGCTCGATCACCGCGTTGCTGTTGCGCAGCCGATCGATCTCCGCACGGACCGCTGCGATGTTCTGCGCATCGACCGTCGGATCGGCTTGCCGCACGTAACCCTCGAGCGCGTCGAGCGCGTGGTTGAGCAGTCCCAGGTTCGTGTACGCGATGCCGAGGTTGAGCAGCGCGAGCGAGCTGTGATCGGCGCGATAGGCCGCATCGAGCGCCTCGGCTGCGTGCTGGTTGTCGCCGGCTTGCAGCGCGTCCATGCCGCGCTGGAAATCCGGGTTCACCGGTTGCGCGTGGGCGACGGAGCACAAGAGCGGCAAGGCCAAGAGCCAAAGCTGCGCGCGGGCGAGTAGGGCCACGCGCGCGCGGCTCACGGTGCTGGGTCTGACTGCACGGAATTCGACGTCAATTCGCATGGGAAGCCGCCATTTCAAGAGTGGAGGTGGTTGCAGCTACAGAATAAACTTTTTGTGTTACTGTTACAAAGGTTGTCTGAACTCGTAGCGCCTTACGGCGCCGCAGCCGGCGCGCGCACTTGGCGCGGCCGGGTCGATTGGGTGTGGGCGCAAACGCCGTGCAGCTCGGCGCAGGCTCGCCAGCGTTGTCTCGTGCGTACGTATCGGTAAGGTGGCCCGCCATGGAGCTGGAATTCATCGGCGCGGCGCGCGAGGTCACCGGGTCGATGCATCTGTTGCACGCCGCGGGCTCGCACATTCTGCTCGACTGCGGGCTCTTTCAGGGTCGACGGCGCGAGTCGGTGCAGCGCAATCGCGAGCGGCCGATGTCGCCGGGCCTGATCGACGCCGTGGTGCTCTCGCACGCGCACCTCGATCACAGCGGCGCGCTGCCGCTGCTGGTGAAGCGTGGCTATCGCGGCCCAATCTACGCCACGCCTGCGACGCGCGATCTGTGCGCGGTGATGCTCGCGGACGCCGCGATGATCCGGGAGATCCTGGGCTTCCAGGCCCAGCACACGCTCGGCCGGCGCCTGGTCGAAGGTCGCAAGCGCGTGTCGATCTTCGGGGTCGAGCGTGATCGGCGCGCGGAGGTGGTCGTGCTCAACGGCTTCAGCGCCCACGCCGACCGCGACGATCTGGTGGGCTTCGCGGAAGCGACGCGCAAGCGCGGGCCCTTGCGCAAGGTGCTCCTGGTGCACGGCGAGCCCAAGGCGCAAGCAGGCTTGCAGGAGGCGCTGGCAGCTCGGGGCTTCCCGGACGTATCTGCGCCGGCCAGCGGCGAGCGCATCCGACTGTGATGCTCAGCTGACGATCGGGACGGTCAGCACGGGGCAGGACGCCGAGCGCACCACACGCTCCGCGACGCTGCCGAGCATGAGATGAGCGAGGCCGGTGCGGCCGTGCGTGCCCATGATCACGAGGTCGGCGGCCAGCTCCTTGGCGAACTCGACGATGCCGCCCGCTGGTGCGCCCTCGACCAGGCGCGCGTGCAGCTTGTTGCCCGCGCCTCTGTGCTTTGCCACCAGCTCGCTCAGCTGCGTGCTCAGGTGCCCTTTGACGTCGCGGATGAAGTCGAAGAGCTGCCCCGGTTCGGCGGCGTCGCGCGCGACGCCCGTGGGCACGGTGGCCAGCGGCAGCTCGTAGACGTGCACGAGCCATACCTCTGCATCGAGCGCTCTGGCGAAGTCGAGCGCATAGTCGATGGCGCGGTCCGAGCCGGCCGAGAAGTCCACGGGGCAAACGATCTTGCGAATCTTCGTCATGGTTGGTCTCGATCCGGCGCGGGTCTCAGCGTGGCACGATGGAGATGCGACGCACTGCGCTGCGTGGCCCGACCTCGCCCGGGCTGTCGCGCAACAGCTCCGCGAGCGCAGCCAGCGCATCGGTGGTGGTGAAGACGCCGAGCACCTTGCTCTGGTCCATCACGATGGCCGAGCCGACCTTGCGCGTGGCCATGTGCCGCGCCACCTCGCGCACGGGCGTGTGCGGCGGCACGCAATACGGCACGCCCGACATGGCGTCTTCAACGCGCATCGACACGAGCTTCTCGGGCGCGAGCGCGCCGAGCAGGCCCAAGTCGCGATCGCTGATCACACCGACCAGCTGGCCGCCGTCGAGCACGGGCAGGTGGCGCACTCCGAGGTCCACCATGCGCTTCTGCGCGGTCGCCAGCGACTGGTGCATGGCGATGCACTCGGGCGAACGCGTCATCCACTGCTCGACGGTGGCTTCGGGCCCGATCAACGGCGGCCGGCTGTGCGAGTGTGCGTGAAGCTTGTGTGCCATGGGCTCTCCGTGACAGCAGGGTTCTTACTGCGAAGGCATGAGAGATTCGCGCTGACGCGGCGAAGGCTCGTAGACGTGCGGCTGCGCGTAGGTTCGCAAGTGCCGCTCGCACCAGAACTTGTCGCCGTGAGTCTTGGTACGCGTGGCCACGCAGTCGGGGCAGGGCGGCTCGATGCTTTGCGACTTGGTCTTGCCGGCGTAGTTCTTGGGCACGGCGACCAACACAGGACAGTGCGCGTGGCGCAGCACGTGCTCGGCCACCGAGCCCAGCATGAGCTTCTCCATGCCTGCACGCTGGTGGCTGCCGACCACGATCAGATCGGCGTCGAGGTCGACCGCGGTCTGCAAGATCGAGTGCGCGGGGATGCCAGCGCGTAGATGCGCGATGACTTTGCGCGGGTTGTCTTTCCACAGCGCGTCGACGCGTTGCTTGATCTCTTCCGGTGCGCGGGTCAGCCGCTTGTCGAGTGACAAGAGGTCGCTGTTCGTTTCCGTCGGCCCCTGCTCGACCACGACGTGCACCAGGTGCAGCTCGCTCGCCGGGTTGCCTTCAGCGACTTGGGTCGCCTCCCGAAGCGCGCTGTCGCCGGTCTCGTCGAACGAGAGCGCGGCCAAGATCACATACGGTTGCGTGGCGAAGTCCCTCTTTTGCGCCGTCATGACTGCGCTCCTTTAGTGTCCGCGTGCCCCTCACCCACCCGATTCGCTGTGGTGCAAGGGCCATGCCGGGTGCATTTACCCCACAGTTGCGTGGCCGGCCGGGCGGCCGACGCAAGATCTGCACCGCGTAGTCTGGTGTACGCAGATTTGGCGTCACGGCGGTGCAGCGGCGGCGTTTCCTGCTGATTTTGCAGGGCTTGCGGGCCGATTTGCGATGGCACGCGTCGTGCTTTGTCGAGCAGCCGAGAGGGCTGAGCGGCACGAGCTACCGAGGAGATGCCATGGAGCGACGCGAACACGATACGGTCGGAACGAAGGCATTGTTGGAGGCTGCACGGCGTGCACCGTTGCTGAGCGCGGACGCCGAACTCAACTTGGCGCGGCAAGCGGCCAAGGGCTCGGGTGCAGCGTTCGAAGCTCTGCTCTCCGCGCACCTGCGCTTGGTGTTGACCATCGCGCACGAGTTCGGCTCGTACGGCTTGCCGCTCGACGAGTTGGTGAGCGAGGGCCTGCTAGGTCTGTGCGAGGCCGCGCGCCGCTTCGAGTGCGAGCGTGGCGTGCGCCTGGCCGCATATGCAGCCTGGTGGATCCGCGCGTACATGCGCCGTTACACCATTGCGAATCGGCGCATCGTACGCACGCCATCCTCGCGTCACGGGCGCAAGCTGCTCGCGAACCTGCGCAAGACGCAGCGCGAGATGACGCAGCGCGGCGGTGAGGTCCCCGACGCACACGCCGTGGCCGAAGCGCTCGGCGTGGGCGTGCGCGACGTCGAGGAAATGGAAGCGGCGCTCTCCGGTCGCGACGTGCCCTGCGGCCTGGATGCCGAAGGTCGAGGCGTCGACTTGGCGTGTGACCATCCTTCGCCGGAGGCCATCGTCGCTGACGTGGAAGAGCAGCGCTGGGCGGCGGACGCCGTCGATGAAGCCCTCGCCCTGCTGAGCAAACGCGAGCGGCACATCGTCAAGGCTCGTTACCTCACCGAAGAGACCAATAGCCTCGCCTCGATCGGTCGCGAGATGGGCCTGTCGCGTGAGCGTGTTCGCCAGCTCGAGCACCAGGCTCAGCTGAAGATGCGCGACGCCGTGATGGCCACGGTCGCGTAGCTTGCCGCTGGCCCCTGGTCAGAGCGCGGTTCGTTCGGTCGAGCGTTCGGCGTGGCGTGCCTCGGAGCGCCTTGCTAGAGTCGCAGCTTGCCCGACTCCTCCATGAGCCCCGCAAGCAAAGGCCGCGTCCTGATCGTCGACGACGAGGCCAACGCGCGCGAGGCGTTGGTCGAGTTGCTGCGCGACGAGGGTTACGAGACCGAATCGGCGTCCGATGGGTTCAAGGCGCTTGGCGTGATGGCCGAGTTCGAGCCCGAGGTGGTGCTCACCGACCTCAAGATGCCCGTGATCGACGGCGTGACGCTGGTGAAGCGCGGCAGCGTGATCGTGCCGCACGCTGCGTTCGTCGTGATGACCGCCTTCGGCAGCATCGACACGGCGGTGGAAGCCATCAAGGCCGGCGCCGAGAACTATCTGACGAAGCCTCTCGACATGGGCGCGCTCTGCGCCCTGGTGGAGCGCGCGCTCGAGAAGGCCCGGCTGTCGGCTGAAACCGCGCGCTTGCGCACGGCGCTCGACGCCAAACTTTCGTTCGACAACATCATCGGCGATCACCCGTCCATGCAGCGGCTCTTCAAGTTGGTCGCGCAGGTGGCCAAGAGCCGCGCCACGGTGCTGATCTGCGGCGAGACCGGCACCGGCAAGGAGCTGATCGCTGCTGCCGTCCACCAACACTCCACGCGCAAAGATCGGCCGCTGGTGCGGCTCAATTGCGCTGCGCTGGCGGAGAACCTGCTTGAGTCGGAGCTGTTCGGCCACGAGAAGGGCTCGTACACGGGCGCCACGTCCCGTCGCCAGGGTCGCTTCGAGCAGGCAGACGGCGGCACGCTCTTCCTCGACGAAGTCAGTGAGATTCCGATCCCGCTGCAGGTGAAGCTCCTGCGCTTCCTGCAGGAGCGCGAGTTCGAGCGAGTAGGCGGCAACGAGACCATCCGCGTCGACGTGCGCATCGTTGCCGCAACCAACCGCGATCTACTCGAGCTGGTGAAAGAGGGCAGGTTCCGTGAGGACCTGTTCTATCGCCTCAACGTGGTGCAGATGGAGCTGCCGCCGCTGCGCGCGCGCAAGAGCGACATCCCGCTCTTGGCGCAGTACTTCATGCGCAAGCACGCGGCTGACAACCAGCTGCCGGTGAAAGACCTCTCGGACGCAGCGATCCGCGCGGTGATGGCGTACCCGTGGCCCGGTAACGTGCGCGAGCTCGAAAACGCCATCGAGCGTGCCGTGGTGATCGCGGACGGCGACACCCTCGACGTGGAGCACCTGCCCGCGCTCACCAGCTCGTCGCAGGCCGACAGCCTGAACGTGATGGTGCCGGGCGTGACGCTGGCAGAGCTCGAGCGCGCAGCCATTCTGCAGGCGCTCGAGGTCGCCAGCGGCTCCACTCAACGCGCGGCCGAGATGCTCGGCATCAGTCGTCGCAAGGTCCAGTACCGCCTCAAGGAATGGGGCATCCAGACGAAGAACGACCCCGAGTGATCACGAAGTGATCACGAAGTGATCACGGAGTAACCCGAGTGATCACGAAGTGACCCGAGTGATCACGAAGTGACCCGACGGTGATCAAGCTGGGCCGCGGACGGTGAGAACGGGGCACTGGGCGAGGCGCACGACGCGCTCGGCGACGCTACCGACCATGATGTGCGCGAGGCCCGAGCGGCCGTGCGTGCCCATCACGATCAAGTCGGCCTTGGCAGCCTGTGCGGCCGCGACGATCGAGGTCGCCGGCACGCCTTCGACTTCTTCGACGCGTGTGGCGACGCCATGGTCGACGCACACCTTCTGCAAGCGCTGGATCTCGGTGGTGCGCTTCTTACGTGCCTGTTCGATCTCGTCGATCGGCGCGCTCGGTGCACCGGCGGTGCCGGGCCGCGCGAAGGGCACCGCCGCCAGCGGATCCTGGTAGACGTGCAGCAAGTGCAGGCCGGCGTTGAGCGTCTTGGCGAGCTCCATCGCATAGTCGAGCGCAGCGCCGGAGCACTTGGAGAAATCGATGGGGCACAGGATGTTCTTGATGTCGGCCACGGTCTTTCCCTTGAATGTCCGCAAACTACGCCACGGCGCAGCGGCAGTTGCGCGATGAGAAGGTAAGCTCTTGTGTGTGGGCGTCAAGCGCCATCGTTGCCGCGTGGGGTGGGGCGGGGGGGCCGGGTCGAAGCGTGGTGCGGCGGCGGAGAGGGTTCGGGATGCTGACGGGGCGCTTGCGGGACGTCGGCGCGGTGGGGGTTGCGATTTGGGCCCGACACGGTCCCCCAGGGCGCGCGGCCGGCCTCGCGGTGTTCTGAGCCCGCGTCAGCCAATGAGCGCTGCGCATCGAACTCACATCCGACGCGCGCACAGAGGGACCCACCGCGCCGGACCCAAATCGCACCCCCCGCCCCGACGGCGTTGCGTTAGCCGCACGCTTCAAGGCGCCGCGGCAGGTGCAGCTTTCGGCATCGGTGCTGGCCGCTGGATGTCGCCTTCTTTGATCGTGTAGCGGATCAGCGCCTTGAGCAGAACGTTACGCTCGATATTGCCCAGGATCGTCTTCATGTCCTCGTAGACCGACGGATCCACGAGCAAGCCGCCGATCGTGCCGCGCCCCTTCTCGACGTTGGCCGTGATGCGGTTGACGCGCTCGGACAGCTCCGTCCATTGCTGGAGCAGCTGCGCGTCTTTCTCGTCGTAGATCAGGGTATGCAAGAGGCCGTTCTTCTCACGCACCGCACGCACCAGCGCGGCGAGGTCCGTGGTGGCATCGCGGACCTGCGTGAGCGCCTGTGCGCCCTCCTTGCCGTAGATCAGCTGATGCGCAGTGCCGTCGCCGGTCTGCACCTCGGTCACCACCTTCTCCACGCGCGTGACCGCACCACGCAGGTGGCTGAGTGTCATGTGGGTCTCTTCGAGAATACCGGCGACGTCGTCGGCGTAGCGCCGGTCGTAGACGATGCGGTGCACCACGCCGTCGCCCGATTCGACCTCCTCCATGATGCCCGCGACCGAGTGCACGATGCGCGAGATGTCCGTGCGCACCTGCGGGCTCGCGACCTCTGTCATCAGCTCGCCGGCGGAGTGACTCACTTGCGTGATGGACGTGATGGCCTCGTCGATCTTGTTTGCGAGTTGTTCGATGGAGGCGCTGGTCTTGGTCTTGAGCGTGTCTCCGTCGCGCAGCCCCGGCGCTTGCTGCGTGCCCAGTGTGATGTTGATGATCTTGTCGCCGAGCAGACCCTTGCTATCGATCACGGCGCGCGAGTCGCTGCGGATGCGTTCGAGGAACTGCCGCTTGATCGAGAGCTCCACGCGCGCCTCTCGGCTGTCGAGGTCCTTTGAGAACTCGATGCGCTTCACCGTGCCGACGTCGAGGCCGGCCAGGCGCACGGGTGAGCCGGGCACCAGGCCGTTGATGTCGGCGAAGTGCACGTAGAGCGTGGTCTTGCGCTCGAAAAGGCCGCTCTTGCCGCCGAGCGAGATCACGCCGACGGCGGTGAGCACCAGCGCCACGAAAAGAAACACCCCGACGCGCAGCGCGGTCTTCTTGTCGTCCTTGCTCATGCGCGATGGCTCCGGATCGGCTCGACATCCATGGCGGTGAGGAACTCTTGCACCGTGGGGTCTTGGTTGTGCCTGAACGAGGCCGTGTCGTCGACGGCGATGATACGACCGTTGGCGATCATCGCCAGCCGGTCGCTGACCATGTACGCACTGGGCAGGTCGTGGGTAACCACCACCGAGGTGGTCTGCAGCTTCTCCCGTAGGCTGATGATCAGCTCGTTGATGCGGCGCACGTTGACCGGGTCGAGGCCCGTGGTGGGCTCGTCGTACAGGAGCACTTTGGGCACCTCGGCGACCGCGCGTGCCAGTGAAACGCGCTTGCGCATGCCGCCCGACAGCTCGGCAGGCATCTTCTCCTCGATGCCCGGCAAGCCGACCATCTCGAGCACCTCGGTGACGCGTGCGGTCAGGAGCTTGCGGTCGCTCGTGCCACGCTCGCGCAGCGGGTAAGCGATGTTCTCGAACACGCTGAGCGAGTCGAAGAGCGCGCCGTTCTGGAACACCATGCCGACCTTGCGCCGCACGGGTAGCATTTGCCGCTCGCCCCAGCCCGAGATGTCGTCGCCGTCGATGATCACTGCGCCCGCGTCCCAATCGAGTAGGCCCAGGATCATCTTCAAGAGCACGCTCTTGCCGCAGCCGCTGCCGCCCATCAGCGTGATGATCTCGCCGTGTCGGATGCCCAGCGAGAGATCGTCGAACACCTTCTGCGGGCCGAAGGCCTTGCGAACATGCTCGAAGCGGATGATCTCCGGCTCGCTCATGGCTGCCTATTCCCAGCCCGCCACGAGAAAGAGCTTGGTCAGGAAGAAGTCGGACACCAGCGTGACCACCGAGGTGATCACCACGGTCTCGGTCGTGGAGCGCCCGACGCCGACCGTGCCACCGCGCGTGGACATGCCGAAGTGACACGCGACGATGGAGATGTTGAACGCGAAGAACAGCGTCTTGACCATGCCGGAGAAGAAGTCGGAGAGCGTGGTCGAGCGCAGCGCGGCGTTGATGAAGTAGCCGAAATGCACGTCGGGATCGAGCGACGCCACCATGCCACCTGCGAGCGTGCCGATCACCACGGCCATCGAGCTCATCAGTGGCATCACGAGCAGCATCGCGAGCACGCGCGGCACGACCAACTTCTTCACCGGGTCGGCGCCGAGCGCACGTACGGCGTCGATCTGCTCGGTGACGCTCATCGAGCCGAGCTCCGCGGCGATGCCGGCGCCGACGCGGCCGCCCACCATCAGCGCGGTCATGACCGGCCCGAGCTCGCGTGCCAGCGTCACCCCCACCGCGTTGCCCGACCATTCCTTGGCGCCGAAGCGCGCCAGCTGGAACGCGAACTGGATCGTGATCACCATCGAGGAGAACACTGCGGTGAGCACGACCACGCTCATGGAGCGCACGCCGATGCTCTCGATCTGCTCGACGATCGCGGGTACGCCGATGGGTCGGCGCAGCAGCTGTCGGCCTGCCTCCGCGGTCAAGAGGCCGATCTCGCCGAGGGTGGTGAGCGCGCGCTCCACCCGCTGCCGCAGCAATGCGGCCACAGGCGGGCGTGCAGCGTGCGGATCACTCACAGTTTCCACATATACGCGATCTCGGGCAGAACCAGCAGGTCGGCGTGCCGCAGTGCGCGGATCGTGGACCGCTAGCCGAGGGCGACGCGGGTCGGCGTGGCTGCCCGCTGCAGCGTGATGCGCACCACCGTACCGCGCGGATCGCCCGAGCCGATGTGGACGGTGCCGCCGTGACGGTCGATGATGCGCTTGACGATGGTGAGCCCCAGGCCCGTGCCGGCTTCCTTCGAGGTCACGAAGGGTGTGAAGAGCTTTTGCGCGACCTCCACCGGAATGCCCGGCCCCTGGTCTTCCACGCGCAGCTCGATGCGGCTGTCGCCTTGCCCGTGACAGGTGATCTTGACGCAGGCGTCGGGCTGTCCGGCCTGGGCTTCGATGGCGTTGAGCACCAGGTTCACCAGCACCTGTTTGAGCGTCGGGTGATCGCCGCGCACCAGGTGCGGGCCTTCGTCCAGCTCTTGCAGCAGCGTGACCCCGGCGCTCTTCGCGGCTGGTTCCTCCAGCGTGAGCACCTCCTTGAACAGCAGCCCCACGTCCACTGGCCCCAGGTGCAGGCTCTTGGGTTTGGCGAGATTGAGGAAGTCGCTGAGCAGATTGGTCAGGCGCGCCAGCTCTTCTTTGACGATCGCGACGCGGGCGTCGATGCGTTCCTTGAGCTTGGGGTCCGGCAGCTTGTCGGCGCTGCGACTGAGCAGCTCGAGTTGCAGCGTGGCGGCGTTCAAGGGGTTGCGGATCTCGTGCGCGAGGCCCGCGGTCAGCGTGCCGAGCGAGGCCATCGCTTCGGCTTCCGCGGCGCGACGCTCGAGCTCGAGGCGATCGGTGAGATCGGCACCCACGGCGAGCACCATCGGCTCGTGGCGATCGGCAAAGCTGAAGCGTGAGAAGCGCCAGCGCACGATGCGCTGGGCTCCGGCGCGCGTGCGCAGCGAGAGCTCGAGGTTGGCCACGACCTCACCGGCGAGCGCCCGTTCGATGGCACGCGAGAGCTGGTGACGCGCGGGCACCGACACGAGGAAGGACGCCAGCGACCGGCGCAGCGCATCGGCCGCGAGCCAGCCCGTGGCTTCGGCGACCGAGCGGTTCCACATCTGCACCGTGCCCTGTGCGTCGACGCTGACGATGAACGCGTCGACGCTCTCGACGACGCCGCGGTACACGGTTTCCGAGCGCGCCAGCTCGTCGAGCAGACGCAGCCGCTCGCGGCCCAGGTGCACCTGCTTCAGCGCGCGGTTGCCAAGCGCCATCAGCTCGGCGGGGTCGAAGGGTTTTTGCACGTAGGCGAACGCGCCCTGGCTGACGGCGGCGATGGCCGTGTCCACGGTGGCGTTCGCCGTCATCAGGATGATCTCGGCGTCCGGGCACAGGCCTTTGAGCTCGGCGGCCAGGTCGACGCCGGACTGATTTGGCAGGCGCACGTCGACGACGGCCAGATCGAACGCCGTGGCGCTGGCGGCTGCGCAGGCGGCCCGTGGGTCTGTGAATGCGCGTGCCCGGTGACCGGCAAGCACGAAGAGCTCGGCGACGTTCTCGGCGAGGCCCGCGTTGTCGTCGACGATCAGGACCTCGGCAGCTTGTTCGGTCGCGTCCACCGCCACGGGCGTATCAAAGCACAGATCGCGGCGCTTGGGTCGCGGAAGGTCGCGCGCGGCGTGCGGCTGCGCGCAGGCTTAGCGCCTGGACGAAAAGTTTGCGCGTCGTAGTGCGCGCGGCTGCGCCAGGGCAGTCGGCGCGGGTGGCACGCGCCTTGCTGTTCGCAGATCCATGCCCGAGGAGGCCCAGCTTCCACTGACAGTTGGCGCCTTCATGACGCCGACGCCGCACGTGATCGGCTTCGACCAGACCCTCGCGGAAGCCGCCCGGATCATGGGCGAGAACGCCGTGCGCCACCTGCCAGTGCTGCGCGACGACCGCATCGTGGGCGTGCTCAGTGATCGCGACATCGCCATCGTCGAGTCGCTCGGCGCCACGCACCCGGACGCCATCCGCGTGGCCGAAGCCATGACGCCCGTGCCGTATTGCGTGCCGCCCGACATGCGCCTGGACCGCGTGGTGCAGAGCATGTGCACCAACAAGTATGGCTGCGCGATCGTGATCGACGACGCCACGCAAACCGTGCTCGGCGTGTTCACTGTCACCGACGCGCTGCGCTTGCTCGACCGCTTGCTCGGCGAGGCTGACGAGCCTGCCGGGAACGGCTGAAGTCGGCTCGTGCGCGCTGCGTGCTCGTCACGGCGTGCGGATCATCAGCAGCCGCAACTCGGTGAGGTGTTCGATCGCGAAGCGAACGCCCTCGCGTCCGATGCCCGAGCTCTTCACGCCGCCGTAGGGCATGTGATCCACGCGGAAGCTCGGCACGTCACCGATCACCACGCCGCCGACCTCGAGCTCGTCCCACGCCTTGAGTGCCTTGTACAGATCGCGCGTGAAGACGCCCGCCTGCAGGCCGAACTCGCTTTCGTTCACGGTCGCGAGCGCTGCGTCGAAGTCGTCGAAGGGCTCGAGGATGGCCACGGGGCCGAAGGCTTCCTGCGCGCACAGCCGCGCCGTGCGCGGGACGTTCTCGAGCAGGGTGGCGGGTAGCAAGGTCTCGCTCTGCAAGCGTCCGCCGCACAAGACGCGTGCGCCGGCCTCGCGGGCCTCGTCGATCCAGGCTTGCAGGCGCGCGGCCTCCTGTGCGCTGATGATCGGTCCGATGAACGTCTCCTCGCGCCTGGGATCGCCCACCACGAGCTGCTCTGCGGCGAGCACCAGTTGGTCGCGCAGTGGCGCATACAGGCTGCGATGCACCAGGATGCGCTGCACGCTGATGCAGCTCTGGCCGGACTGATAGAACGCACCGACGACGATCCGTGCGACGGCATCGTTCAGGTCTGTATCGGCATCGACGATGACGGCAGCGTTGCCGCCTAGCTCCAGCACCGTCTGCTTCTTGCCGGCCTTGGCCTTGAGCGCCCAGCCCACCGCTGGCGAGCCCGTGAAGGAGAGCAACTTGAGTCGTGGATCGGTTGCGAACAGGTCCGCGGCGTGGCGCTGCGTCGGCAGGATCGAGAACGCGCCCGAGGGCAGGTCGCACTCGGCGAGCACCTCGCCGATGATCAGTGCTCCGACCGGGGTGAGGCTCGCGGGCTTGAGCACGAACGGGCAACCGCAGGCCAGCGCCGGCGCGATCTTGTGCGCCACGAGGTTGAGCGGGAAGTTGAACGGCGTGATGAACGACACCGGCCCAATGGGCACGCGCTTCCACTGCCCGCGATAGCCGGCAGCTCGCGGCGAGATATCCATCGGCAGCACCTCGCCGACGATGCGTGTGCTCTCCTCGGCTGCGATCGTGAAGGTGTCGATCAGGCGGGTGACCTCGCCCCGCGCGTCCTTTATCGGCTTGCCGGCCTCGATGCACAGCGCGAGCGCGAGCTCTTCCGCGCGCTCGGTGAAGCGCCGCACGCAATGCAGCAGCGCACGCTTGCGCTCGTAGCTGCCGAGCATGCGCATGGGCTTGTGCGCGCGCACCGCGGCCTCGATGGCGCGGTCGACGGTGTCGGCGTCGGCCAGTGCGACGCGCGTGGCGAGCTGGCCGGTGAACTTGTCGGTGACCGCGAGCTCGGCGTTGGCGTGCACGGGCTGGTTCGCCAGGTAGTAGGGATAGCGTTCGGCGAGCATCGCGACCTCATCTGTGGACACACATGGCACCCGCAGCAGCGCGGCTGCCGCAGGCCGGCCCGGGTGGCGTTGAGCTTGTCGTGCCACATGACACGGTCCGCCAGGGAACGGTGGATGATGCGGCGATCCGCGCTCGTGCGTCTACGACTGGCAGCGCTCTTCGGGCTGGGCTTGGCCAGCCTGTGCGCGTGCTCTTCCTATGACCGTACGCTGATCCACACCGAGGTCAGGCACGGCGACGCTGGCGGGGTGTCGCAAGACGGCGCCACGGCCGACGCGCACGGCGGCTTGCTCGCCACGGCCGGCAGCGGCGCCGGCAGCACGGGCGGCTTCGGGTCTGCGGGCGGCAAGGGCGGAGGCGGTGGCATGTCGGGCGCGACCACCTTCCGCGGTGGCGCAGCCGGCGCACCGGAGGGCAACGCCACGCTCGTGCCATTGCGCGGCGGCTGCGCAGGTGGTCGCGGTGGCTACGGCGACGGTGCACCTTCGCCGAACATGGGGCGCTACGCCGGCGCGGGCGGCGGTGGCCTGCAGCTCTCGTCGGCCTTCGGTCTGACAGTCGCCAGCAGCGGGCGTATCACTGCCGCTGGTGGCGGCGGACAGAAAGGCTACGCCGACGAGGACGGCGGCGGCGGCAGCGGTGGCGCGCTGTTGCTGGAAGCCAACAACGTGAGCGTCGATCCCAACGCATGGCTCACGACCAACGGTGGTGGTGGCGGCGCTGGTCATCAAGATGGCAACACGGCTGCGATCAGCGGCGACGGCGGCAGTGGTGTCAGCTACAGCGATGCGACCGCGCAAAACGGCCTGGGTACGTCCAGTCCCGACGGTGGACGCGGGCTGTCGTGCGGCGAGGGTCCACCCTGCCGCTATCACGATGTTGCAGCCGGCGGACGCTACGGCTGCGGCTTGCGCGGCCCGGGTGAAGTGCTGTGCTGGGGCCAGGACCTCAACGGTAAGCTCGGCGACGGAACCGTGAACAACACCACGACGCCGGTGCTCACCAGGCTGCTCAGCGACGCCAAGCAGATCGCAGCGGGGCTGCTCGATGGCACGCACACCTGTGCTGTGCGCTACAGCGGTCCGATCGCGTGCTGGGGCTATAACGGCCAGGGGGCGGTGGGTGACAACAGCGGGCTCGATCGTCACGTGCCGGATCTCTCGCCGGGCGGCAAGGGCGGTGCAGCTGGCGGCGGCGGCGGCCCAGGGCGCATCCGCGTGAACGCGAGCGGCGCCTGCACGGGCCTCGGCTGCCCCTGAGCTGGCGGCTGAGCCGTGGGTCGGCTCGGGCTCGGTGAACCGGCTGTCGGGAACGGGGGCTGGGTGGAGACGCTCGATTTGCAAGACTGAGCATTGATCGCAACCGGCCGGGGTGTGTTGGGAGGGCGGGTCGCTCCCGGGCTCGCGAGAGTGTCCTCGGCACTACCGCCGCAGCTTCGCGCGAGGCGCCCCGGGCCTGCGAAACGAGCCCGGGAGCGACCCGCCCTCCCAACATGCTCCAGTAGCGATGTCGGCGTGAGCGTGACCTAGCTCGGCGTGAACATCGTCAGCAGCCACTGCGAGCAACCGTGTCGTTGGCGTCGGACGACAACACTTGTTGCGCCGCCGCGCCGCCTGCTCACCCAGCCATGACATTGAAGCGCTTGGGGTCGGCAGGTCGCTCTCGGGCTCGTTTCGCAGGCCCGAGGCGCATCTTGCGGAGCTGCGGCGGTAGTGCCGAGGACACTGTCCGAGCCCGAGAGCGACCTGCCGACCCCAAGCGCCCCGCCAGCTTGCGCTGAATGCTCACCCTGCAAGCGCACCGTCGTCGAACGAAACCAGCGCGCCCGCCAGCTTGGGCGCATTTTCGCACCGTTGCGTGCATTCCAGCGCGCGCGGGTGAAAGCGGTTGACACTGAATGCTGTAACAGTTCACAGTGCGTTCCTCGGAGGTGTGGAGTGGGCGTCGACAACCGCCGATTCGCGGGGAAGGTGGCCGTGGTCACCGGTGGGGCTTCGGGCTTGGGGGAGGGCTGTGCGAAGAGCTGGCGCGCCGCGGCGCGAAGGTCGTGGTCGTGGACATCCAGCGAACGCAAGCACAAGCGCTCGCGCAGGAGCTCACGCGCTCGGCTTGCGAGGTGGTTGCCGTGCCGGCCGCCGTCACCGACTCCACGAGCGTCGACGCGCTGGTCGCACGCGCGGTCGAGCTGCACGGACGCGCCGACTACTTCTTCAACAACGCCGGGATCGCTGCGGGTGGCGCACGGCATCCATCTCACGCTGGTTTGCCCGGGCCACATCACCACCAACCTGCTGGCCTCGGGCACGTACGGTGGCGACCTCGACGCCGAGCGTGCGCGCGAGCGCATCCCCTTCAAGTTCATCGACGTACCCACGGCCGTGCGGCATACCCTCGACGCCGTGCTCGCCAGGCGCCAGCTCGCCGTGTTCCCGGGCTATGTGCGCGGTTTGTGGTGGATGCAACGCCTCAGTCCGCGCTTACTTAACTGGGTCAAGACGCTCGGGATGCGCGAACAGCGCAAGCGCCACGGCACGGCGCTCTGAGGTCCCAGGAGGTTTCGGCTTGTCCGCGCTGTTCAGCGAAGACGATGTGCGCGCGATCCTCGCGAGCGTGGAGCGTTTCTGCGCGGGTTGCTTGAGCGCGGCGTGTGCACGCCCCGAGCGCACGATGAGCACGGCCGAGCTCGCGGCGCTGGGCGACGAGGCCGAGAGCCTTGGTCTGCTCGGCAGCGGTGCAGAGCCGGGCTTCGGGCTGTGGGAGCACGCGCAGGAGCCGTCCGCGCGCTGGCTGTCGGTGCGCATGCTGCGCGAGGTCGGCAAGGTGAACGCAGGCGTCGCGTTCCATCTGCCCACGCTCGCGCTCGGTCGCTTTCTGTGCGTGGCGCTGCCGCGGCGCGCTGGGCCGCGGACTGTGGCGTGTCTGCAAGGTGCCTGGGGCCTCGGCCGCAGCGCGTTGCCTCGGTTCTTGCGCGGGGTACGCCTCGAAAGCGAGGAGTGCGAGCTCTTGGCCGACTACTTCGGTTGCGACCAGCCACGCGAGCTCTTGCTGCAGGCGGGGGACGCCTTCACCCAGGTGGTGTTACCCGTCTTCGATGCCGTCACGCAGATTCGTCTGCCGCTACCGCCTCGGACGCAAGGAGCTGATCCACTATCAGGAGGTGCAGCTCGCCGTCGCGCAGATGGTGACCGAGACCTCCGCGATGCGCGCGCTCTTGTGGCAGTCGGCCAGGGAGTTTACGCCGACGCAGGCCAAGGCATCGCTCACCAAGCTGCACTGCGCCGAGCGCGCCGTGGCCGTGTGCGACCAGGCCATGGACCTGCTCGGCAATCACGGGTTTTTGCACGGCAACTACGTCGAGAAGGCCTTTCGCGACGCACGCCTCACGCAGATCTACGAGGGCACGAATCAAATCAACCGACTCGCCGTGATCGAGGACCTGCAAGAGCAGCTGCTCGCGCAGATCGGCGGCGGGTCCCAGGAGCGCTCATGACAGCCAACGACCCGTTCTTCGACGTCCCGCACCGCCCGCACCCGACGAGCCTCGGCAACGTCGAGCTGCCGATCGACTACTACGACAACAGCCACTGCGTCGCGCTGTTCACGGTCGCAGCGGGACCTGTGCGCGAAAAGCTCGCCATGCATGGCTTTGCGCCCGCGCTGGCCGGCGGCAAAGCCCAGCTCGCGCTGGTGTTCTTCGAGTACGCGCACACTGCGATCGGTCCCTACAACGAGGTGGGCCTGGCGTCGCTCGCTGTCCCGCGGGGCCAGCCGCAGCCGTCGCTGTCGCTCTTTCAGATGTTCCGCAACCCGCGGGCGCGGCGCGTCGGCACCTTCGTGCACAACTTGCCCGTGACCGCCGAGGCGGCGAAGGTTGCCGGGCGCGAGCTCTGGGGCTATCCGAAGTTCGTGACGCAGCTGCCGATCACCTGGGGTGGCAGGCACTTTCGCGGCGCGGTCATGGATCCGACGGATGGCTCGACCATCGTGGAGCTGGCAGGCAAGCGCGGCGTCGGCATGCCTGTGCCCGCACCCGGCATCCTCGCGTATTCGAAGCTCGGCTCGACGCTGCTGCAGGCTCCGGTCGACGTGCGTGGTCGCGCCATCGCCGCGCCCGGCGGCTCGCTGCGCGTCCGGGTCGGGTCGTCGCAGCACGAAATGGCCCAGAATCTCCGCGATTTCGAGCTCGAAGGGGCCAAGCCAGACCTGGTGCTGATCGCGCGCCACGCTCGCTCGCTGCTCTACGCCGGGGAGCCGATCGCGCTGCCGCGAAGCGCATGAGCTGGCTTGCGCTGCCACCACCCTGTCCGCGCGCGTCCTTGTACGTCGGCCGTTTTCGCGCAAGCTAGCGCCCATGACTTCGTGGCTCGTCGCTCTGGCCTGCGTCTCCTCGGCCCTGACGCTGAACGCATGGTTTCCGCAGAAGCGGCGGCGCGAGACCATCCTGTTCAGCTTCCTGGCGGGCTGGCTCACCACCGAGCTGGCGTGGCACCACCTTGTGTTGCAGCTGACGCTGGCGCTCGTCACCATCCACTACGGTGCGCTCGATCTACTGGCCGGCAAGCTGGCCTGGGGCGCGTTGCTGGTGTCGTGGGCGGGCTTGCTCGCGTGCGCGGCGTCGTCCAGGCGCACCAGTCGGTGCATGGACGCGGCGCTCGACGAGGGTCTCGCAGGCCAACCGCCTGCGCCGCCGACGGCGGCGATCCTCGAGCGCTTGCAGGCGCCCATCGGCACCGCGCGCCTCTTGTGGCCGTTTCATTTCTCGCACCCGGATGTCGAGCACATCGCCGACCTGCCGTATGCGAACGTGGCCGGCTCCCGTAACCACCTCGACGTCTACAGGCCGCGCAAGCCGCTGGCGCGCGCCCCGGTGGTCTTGCAGATCCACGGTGGCGGCTGGGTCGTGGGTCACAAGCGTCAGCAAGCGCTGCCGCTGCTCGTGGATCTCGCTGCACGCGGCTGCGTGTGCGTCTCGGCGAACTACCGCCTGAGCCCGCGCGCCACGTTCCCCGACCAGCTGATCGACGTGAAACGCGCGCTCATCTGGATCCGTCAGCACATCACCGAATACGGCGGCGACCCTTCCTGCGTCATCGTCACCGGTGGGTCCGCGGGCGGGCATCTGGCGGCACTGCTCGCGCTCACACCCAACGATGCGCGCTACCAGGTGGGCTTCGAGTCGGTGGACACGCGCGTGCAGGCGTGCATCGCGTTCTACGGCATCTACGATCTCGCGGCGCTGTCCGAGGCGCCACCACCGCCGGGGCTGATTGGGCTGTGGCAGCGCTACATCATCAAGAAGAGCTACCGCGACCACCGCGATGCGTTCGTGGACGCCTCACCGCTGCACCACGTGCGACGCGATGCGCCACCTTTTCTGATCGTCCACGGCACCCACGACAGCATGGCGCCCACGGATGCGGCGCGCAGCTTCGCGCGGGCGCTGCGCGAGACCTCGGCCGCTCCGGTGGTCTACGCCGAGCTGCCTGGGGCGCAGCACTCGTTCGACATCTTTCACTCGGTGCGCACGCACCACATGATCCGCGGTGTTCACCGTTTCCTGGCCTACGTGTTGCAGCGCGAGGACTGCGACGCCATGCGCTCGGTTGCGTAGCGCTACGCGGGGCCTTGCAGGAAGCGCGCGACCGCCGGCCAGACCTCGGTCGGTGCTCGGCGGCCAACCAGCAAGTCGATGTGCCCGTACTCATCGGCCTGGCCGTGCTTCTTGCCGAGGCCAACCAGCGAAAGACCACTCACGCCCGACAGGCGGCGCGCCGTGGCTTCGACCGCGATCTCGAGCGCCTGCACATCGCGCGTACCCATCATCAAGCACGTGGGGATCTTGAATTGCGCAGCGCGCGGCAGGTAGGTGATGCGCCCGGCCTGGCGCGAGAATCCCGCGTCGTCGAAGGTTGTGTTGAGGTCGTCGAAGAGCCGGATCGGGATGGCCGTGAAGCCACGCGCGAGCACACCGCGCATGACACTGCGATCCATGTTGCTACGCCAGAAGTTCATGCCCTCGGGCGGCAGCACTGGGCCGCGGCCAGCGACCAAGGCGTTCACGCGACCGGTCACGTCGAACGGATAGAACTTGAGCCAGTTGCCTGCCAGCACGCGCGCCTTGCGCAGCTCGCGAAACACGCTGCGCCCGGGTCGGTAGTCGAGCGAGGAGCCGATGGCGACGAAGCGCTCGATGGGCGCGTCGGGATGATCGATGCCGTACATCATCATCAGGATCCCGCCCATGCTGTGGCCGACCCACGAGATACGCTCGCGGCCGCTGTCGCCGCGCACCGCGTCGATGATCGCGGGCAGGTCGGAGTCCAGGTAGTCGTCGATCCCGAACGGTTCGCCGGGATGAACGGAGCCGCCTGCGCCGCGCAGCTCGCAGATGTAGCAATCGAAGCCGGCGCGCGCGAGGGCTTGCGCGAACGAGTGCCCGGGGTAGTCGAAGGCCAGGCCGTTGGAGCCGAGGCCATGTTGCATCACCACCGCCCCGCGTGCTTTGCCCGTGGTGGAAGGGATGCGCCGCACGGCGAGCTCGAGCCCATCACGGGTACGGCAGGGGATCAGGTCGTGCGTCTTTGACATCGTGGCCTCTGGTAGCAACCGGGGCCGTGGTTGACAACCAGCGGTCGGCGCGCCACTGCGCGCTCAGCGGCCGGGTCGTACGGTCATCAGCGTTTGGACCAGCAGCGCGCTCACGTCGCGACCGGCCAGGAGATCGGCGTTGAGGCTCAGGTCGAAGACGGCGCTCGGGAGCCAGAGCACGCTCGCACCGACGGCGTGCTGAACGAACGCGCTCGGATCAGCGGTGTAGCGCAGCCACGCCGGCCGGTAGTGCAGGGATACGTCGAGTTTGTCGTGCGCGAACGGCGAGCCCACGCCGACGCTGCCCCCGACCGTGTCCAGGAGCGACCCCGTCGAACCCGTGAAGCTGCCCTCCACACGCGCGCTCGCGATGACGTTCAGCACCGTGATGCGTGCGAACGAGCCGGCCTGCGTGCTGCTGGCGTTTTGCATGGCGCTCGCCGTGGCACCCACGCTCAGCGCCACGCGGTTGCCGGTCCAGCTGGCGTGACCTGAGCCCAGGTAACGCGCGTCGTTGTCGTGACACGGCTCCGGCGTTGCAGAGGGCAGCGCCGCACGCTGCGTGCACAGCCATTCCGGCGGCAGATACGAAGCGAGCCAGCGCGAGCGCTCCGGCCTTTGCAGATCGAAGCGACCGCCCAGCTCGAGCTTGCCCACGCGCAGCGAGCCGTCCACGCCGGCTGCGCTCAGCTCCTGGGCGGGCGCGTGCCACGGATTCTTGTCGTCGTAGAACGAAACTTCGGCGTAGCCGCCGATGCGGTGCGCCCCGGGATACAGATCGACGAAGCTGGTGAGGCGGCGCTCGTCGAGCGCGCCCGCGTAGCGCGAACCCTGTGCCGTGAGTGACACCTCGGGTCGCAAGCGTGACTCGAGATCTCGGTAGCTCAGCTCGGCACCGAAGCGCGAGCTGTCCATGGCTGGCGTGCCGTCGAAGGGATCAGGGACGAAGCCGCCGAACGCGCCCAGCGCGAAGCCGCGCCCGAGCGTGGCCTGTGCGCGCGCGCCGTCGAGCATGCCGAGCGTGCGCGACGCGTAGCGCATGCGACCCAGGGCCGCGAAGGTCGCGTTGTCGGCGCCGTAAGCCGCCTGCAGCTCGCGCACGCGCAAGAGTGGGCGCGACGCATCGCCCGCGCGCTGGCCCAGGTTACTGGCGAGCCACAGCTGGGTCGCGACATCGGCGTCGAGCCGCAGCGGCAGGTCGTGCAGCGGCTCGTAGTGTGCGCGTGCACGCAGCTCGGTCGCCGCGATGGGAGCTTGTTTGCTGCGTAACGGTACGTTGCCGCTGCCGCGCAGCGAGAACTGAGCGCGTGCGCGGTCGTCGCTCGCCGCCGGGCCGAGCGGCACTGGCTGCGGGTTTTGTTCGCTCGCAGGCAGCGTGACGCGCGGCCACTGCTCGCGGAACGCAGTCAAAGCGCGTGGCGTCGGCAGTTGTTTGCTCTGCGCTTCGGCGGCGGGGCTGACGGCCGCCGAGCCGTGCGCCCCAAGCGCAAGTGGCTTGTCACCGACCTCGATCACAGCCGAGCGTGCGTTGCTTGCGATCACCGGGTAGCTGCGCTTGCCGATCGTCACCGTGTCGCCGGCGTGGATGCCCGCGCTCTCGCCGGGCTCGAGGTAGGCGTCGCCCGCGGCCAGGTCCGTCACGGTCACGTCGATGCTGGGCAACATGTCGGCACGTGCGGGCCTGCTTTCTCCGCCAAGCCACAGGCCCAAAAGGCAGGCGGCCACGCGCAAGCGTCCCGGTGGCTGGCCGGCGCCCCGCCCATGATGCAACGAAAGGTTGCAGGCCCTCATCGCGCCGCACCTCCCGGATGGCAGCTGAGACAGCTGCCGTCGCGCACGGGTTGCTTGGTGGTCTTGTGCTGCGCCCGCAGCGCGAGCGGATCGTGCGAGTGGCAGCCCGTGCAGCGCAGGGCTCGCGCGATCGTGTCGGAGCGGTGGCAGTCCGCGCAGCCCAGGCCGCGGTGCGGGCCGAACGAGATCGGGAAGGCGAGGTCATGTCCGGCCGGCGCCTGTTCGGAGGCGAGCCCGCCGCTGACGGAGCCCAGGCGCAGCCCACCGCTCGGCACGAACGCCGGCTGCCAAGCCGTGGGCACGTGACACTGCGCGCAGTCACGCGGCAGCGGCGCCGAGGCTGGGGTGCCCGCGCCGCCGACGTGCAGGGGGTGGATGTCCTTGCGGCGGTAATCGCGTGCGTGGCACGCGTAGCAGTCGGCGGGCACGCCGCTCCACTGTTTCTCGCTCGCCCGCTGGTGACACTGCGTGCAGTCTGCCAGCGCGTGCATGCCGGTCAGTGGCAGCAGCGTGTTGCGGTGGATCTCGATCGCTCTAACGGCATTCCAGCTGACCGAGGAGTGACAGCTGTCGCACAGCAGACCGAGCTTGCGCTGGTGCGTGTCGGTGTGACAGCCGGCGCAGTCGCGCGTCAGGCGACGCTCGCCGCCGTGGCAGCTCGTGCACGCGACTTTCGCGTGCTGGCCGGTCAAGGGGAAGCCGGTGCGAGCGTGATCGAAGTGGCCCTCGGTCGGCTGCGCAGTCAGCTGCGACCAGCCCGTGGGTGAGTGGCAGGCGCTGCAGTCCAGGTTCTCGGTCAGCGAACGATGCCGGGCATGCCGCTCGCTTGCGCCGCCGTCTTCGGCGAGGCCGCGCGAGGCCCACGGCAAGCCCGCGAGGACCGCCAGCAGCACACAAACGAGGCGGCTCGGGCCCCTGAGCATCAATGCGCCTCCTGCGTGTGCGGGTCGGCGTGGCAGTCACGACACTTTGTGTAACCCAGGCGCAAGCGCCGCACAGTCTCGCCGTTGCGCAGCGTCTCGGCCTTGTGGCACTCCTGGCACTGCACGGTCTCGTGCTTGCCCAAGAGCGCAAAGCCCGTGAGCTTCTTGTGCTCGAAGCGCGCGATCTTGAAGGTCGTCGTACCGTGGCAGACGCTGCACGCGCGCACGGGGTCGGTCAGGCGGAACTGGCCCTTGTGCACGTCGTCGTGACAACCGTCGCACTCGCGAGGCACACCACGGTAGCTCGCAACTCGTCCGGCTTGCGTATCGGTCGAGGTGGTGTGATGGCAACTCGCGCATGCGGCGTTGCTGTGGGCGCCAGTCAGCGGCCACGTGCTGTGATCGATGTTCGGTTGCTTCCAGTCCTTGGCGTTGTGGCACTGCGCGCAGCCGCCCTTGGCCATCTCCTTGCTGAACTGGTCGCCGTGCGGGTTTTCGTGGCAGCCCTCGCAGGTCTGCTTGCTCAGCCGCCAGTCCAGGCGCGGTCGGGGCTGCTTGTGGCACGCGCCGCACGCCACGGCGACGTGGCGGCCAAGCAGAGTGAAACGCGTGGTCGCGTGGGTCTCGACGCCAAAGAGCGTGGGCGTCCAGCCTTGCTCGTCGTGGCAGCCCGCGCATTCACCCCCGTCCGGCGCCGCGAACTCGCGCTTGTGCGAGTCTTCGTGGCACGCCGTGCAGCGATTGAAGACCAGCTGCCGGTAGCGTTTCTGCGCGGAGAGCTTGGGCGAGTGGCAGCGCGCGCAGGCCACGCTCTGGTGCTTGCCCTTCAGCAGGAACGCGGTCTGCGCGTGCGACTGCCGGCCAACGAAATCGGCCAGCCCTAGCCACTGGATCTGCTTGTGGCACTCGGCGCAGTTGGTGCTGAACTTGGCCTTGTGCACCGGCGCGTGACAGCCGACGCAGCGCGCGCCCTTGCTCGGTGGCTCGTCGATCTTGCGATCGTGGCAGGTCTCGCACTTCACGCTGGTGTGCCCGCCCAGGATGCTGAGCACCGGATGGGCGCTGCGCTGCATGTGCAGGTCTTTCCAGCTGCTCTCCACGTGACAGCCGGTGCACGGTCCCTCGTACTTGCCCTTGTGCGGGTCCTTGTGACAGCTCGTGCAGGCCGAGAACTCGATGCCCCGGTACTTCGGTGGCTCGCGGTGACACTTGGTGCAGGTCACGCTCTGATGCTTGCCGACTAGCGGGTAGCGCGTCTTGCCGTGATCGAAGCGCTGCTTGTCCACGTGGCTCCACGCGCGCTCGTCGTGGCACTGCTTGCACTCGCCGCCGAAGCGATTTTCGTGAGGATCTTTGTGGCAGCTGCTGCAGGTCTGGGACAGGCCGAGGAAGGTCGGCACGCCGCGCGCGTTCTTCGCGGTGTGGCACTTCATGCACGCGGTCTCGGCGTGTTTGTCGCGTAGTGGCCAGCCCGTGTCGGCGTGCGGGAAGTGGTCTTTGCTACCACCGGCCCAGCGGATGAGCGCGTAGTTGCGACCGCGGTGCTCGACGTGGCACTCGGCGCAGGGTTTGCTCGCGTAGTTCTTGCCGTGCAAGTGCTCGTGGTCGCGCAGCTCGGCGCCGATGTCTTCGTGGCAGCTGGTGCACAGGCTGGTCTCGATGCGCTTGCCGGAGGAGTGGCACTTGGTGCACTGATCGTCGCCTTCCAGCTTGGCATGGGCCTTGGCCAGCTCACCGGGCGAGAGCAGCTGCGCCGCCGCAGGGGCCGCGACCAGCAGCCACGCGCCGATCAAGAGACCGCTCCACTTGCGAGTCTGTGCCATGGCCTACGAGGAGAAGATCCAGCGAAAGCCGAACACCCAGGCCACCACGATGTGCACCGTCACGGAGATGATCATCAGTAGCGCGGTGAAGCGGTGCAAGCCACGCCACGAGCGCAAGAGGCTCGCACCTGCCGCGGCACGCACCGGCTGACGTGCCAGCTTGCCGGCCTCGTTGATCAGCCGCTTGGCTTCCTTGCTCGACGCGGCATCGAGCGTGTGGTCCGCCAGCCGCGCCGCGCACACGTCGTGTACGGTTTGTCTCCGCAGCGCCTGTTCGCGGCGCCAGGCCGGGATCGCGGCCAGGCTCATCGCGAGCGACGCGCGCTCGCGCGAGGTCGGAGGCGGCAAGACACGGATCGCTTGCATCACCGGCCCAGAGATGCCTGGCAAGAGACCGTCGAGCAAGTCGAGCACAGCCTTGAGCTCGGACAGATCGGCCACGGGCGACAGACCGTAGAAGTAGCGCCCGATCAGGCCACTGATCACGACGAAGCCCAGGCTCACCGAGGTGAGCACCGCCACGGGCGAGCGCGCCTGAAACGCCGAGTGGAAGACCACGAGCACCGTGCCGAACAAGCCGGTGAACACGTGTAGGTCGAGCCAGGTGCGCATCGAGCCAAGCCGCGCGGCCGCAAAGCGACGGCGCGCGAGGTAGAGCAGGTTGGTGAAGATCAGCGCGGTGCCCGTGACGCCGTAGCCGTGTCCGATCGGTGAGCCGGGACTGAGCACCCGGAAGTCAGGGTGGTCGACGCGAGCTTCGACCCCGAGGGTGTAGAACGCAGCGCCGCGTCGCAGGAGCAAGACGGCCAGCACGATCACGCATGCGCCGAGCAAGAGCTGGCCGGCATGTGCGCGCACGCGGTCGATGCCGCGTGGCGGCAGGGAGGGCGAGGTGCTAGTTCGACTGGGAGGATTCACAGCGGACCGTCGCAGGCTACCGCGGCTCGTGGCCGATGACGCAGCAGAAGTTCCATGGGTGCGAACGCTTGGTGCGAGCGACACCCACGCCGCGTACCGGCCTGCGTCTGACCAAAGTTGACAGGGCGCAAAAGGAAACGACCAGTGCTGGCCATTCATCATCAGGTGCAACAGACCGCGTGAGTGCCACGACCCACAGCGCCCGCAGCTGTGCATGGGGCTGCAGCGGCAGGCTCGCCGCGCCGCGCGCGCTGGCTGGTCTGTTTGTGATGCTGTGGTGCGTCGCGTGTCAGCCGCCCGCGCACGACCGCATCGCCACGACCTCCGATCAGTGCGAAACCTGCCACAGGGCAGAGTACGCGGCGGCGAAGAACCCCGTGCACGAGGGCGCTCTGCCGACGACGTGTGCGGTCTGTCACACGACGGACGTCTGGTCGCCAGCGCTGTTCCGCCACCCCTGGCCGCTGCAGGGCGCGCACGCGAAGGCGGCGTGTGGCGCGTGCCACACCGGCAAACCGCCCGTGTACAAAGGCACCGGCAAGGCGTGCGTCGACTGCCACAAGCCGCAGTACGCCGCGGCGAACAATCCCATCCATGGCGACGCACTGCCCACGACGTGCGCTACCTGTCATACGACGGATGCGTGGTCGCCTTCGTCGTTCCGTCACGCCTGGCCACTCACGGGCGCGCACGTCAAGGTCGCGTGCGGCGCTTGCCACACGGGCAAGCCGCCGGTGTACAAGGGCACCGGCCAGCTCTGCGTCGACTGTCATCGCAAGGACTACGACGGCAGCCCGTACCCGGGGCATTCCAGCTTTCCAACGAGCTGCACGGACTGCCACAGCACGACGGCCTGGAAACCAGCGAGCGCCGCGCATCCGGAGGCGCGTTTCCCGATCGCCAGCGGTGCGCACCAGGGCATCGCATGCGCGAGCTGTCACAAGCTGGCTGGCCCCGCCAGCCGCGACAACACCGACTGCGTGCAATGCCACTCGCGGGCGAAGTACGATCCGAAACATGGCGACGTCGGTGGCTATCCCTCCGGCGCGGCGCCGGCCGACTTCTGCCTCCAGTGCCACAGCGACGGTCGGGTCCACGACAACTGATTGGACTCGCGCTGGGCACCACGCAAAGCCCCCGCATGAAGGAACGCGCATGAGCACGAGCGTCATACTGATCGGCTTGGTCGGCGTCGCAGTCTTGCTGTATGTGTTGTGGGAGCGCTCCGATCGCGCGCGCGAGGCGGCCGCGGTGCAGGTGGTGCAAGACATCGCCTCCATCGGCGAGGACCTGATCGCGCGCAGCCTGCATCCGTGGGTCGATCCGAACAAGTGCATGGGCTCGGGCGCGTGCGTGCGTGCCTGTCCCGAGCACGACATCCTCGGACTGGTCGGCGGCTTCGCCAAGCTCGTGAACCCGCTGGGCTGCATCGGCCATGGCGCCTGCGAGGCGGCATGTCCGGTCGGTGCGATCAAGCTCGTCTACGGCACGCGCACGCGCGGCCTCGAGTTGCCGCGCGTCGATCCGTACTTCCAGACCAATCGGCGTGGTGTCTACATCGTGGGCGAGCTCGGCGGCATGGGCTTGATTCGCAACGCGGTCGCGCAGGGCAAACAGGCAGCCGAACACGTGATCACGGGCAGCAAGGACCAGCCGCCGCGGCGCGGGCAGGGCGGCGTGCTCGATGCGGTCGTCGTGGGTGCCGGCCCTGCAGGGATCAGCGCCACGCTGCGCCTGATGGAAGCGGGCCTTTCGGTGCAGCTGCTCGAGCGCGAGAGCTTCGGCGGCACGATCCTGCACTACCCGCGCGCCAAGGTCGTGATGACCGGCGCACTCGAGATCCCGCTCTACGGCTCGGTCGCCAGCCGCACCATGTCCAAGGAAGATCTGGTCGAGCTGTGGTCCGACATTCGCGCCAAGGTGAACCCGCCGGTCGTCACGGGTGCGCTGGTCGAGCGCCTCGAGTTGGGCGCAGACGACCTGTGGACGGTCCGCACGGCCACGAGTGCCGTGCGTGCAGCCAGTGTGGTGCTGGCCCTCGGCGTGCGTGGCTCACCCAAGACGCTGGATGTTCCCGGCGAAGAGCTCTCGAAGGTGGCCTACCGGCTGCTCGAGCCGGCGGAGTTCGCGGGCAAGCACGTGCTCGTGGTGGGTGGCGGCAACAGCGCGGTCGAGACGGCGCTCTCGCTCGCGGACTTCGAGGGCTGCGCGTCGATCACCATCTCGTACCGTCGCGAGCACTTTGCACGCTGTCGCGCGAGCAATCGTACGCGCATCGAAGCCGCGATCGCGGGGGGCTTGGTCACGGCGCTGCTGCCGAGCGAGCTGAAGTCGATCTCGCCGACCGAGGTCACGCTGCAAACGAGCGATGGCACGCGCACGCTGCGCAACGACGCGGTGATCGTGCAGATCGGTGGTACTTCGCCCAGTCAGCTGCTGCACAGCTTCGGCATCGAGATCGTGACCAAGTATGGGCATGCCTGAGCGGCGCAGCTGACGCCTCAGACCGAGAGTCCCGTGATGACGTGCTTGCCGAGGCCGACGCGGATGTCGTCCGGGATCTCGACCGACTTGCGTGTGGTCAGATCGAACGAAACGGCCACGGCTTCCGACGTGGCCACGCAGCGACCGCTCTCCACATCGAACACCCAGTGACACAGGTGCAAGGTCTTGCGCCCGAGCCCCTTGAGCCCCGTGCGCACTTCGATCAGGTCGCCGAGAAGCGGCCGCTCGTGGAATACGAAGCGATACTCGAGCGCAGCACCGCCCACACCGTCAGGGCGCAAGCCCTCCCGGATCGCGCGGAAGAAGTGCGCGATCCCGTCGGAGATGCGCGCCATGAACGCGGCCTCCGTCATCTGGCCGCGCGCGTCGCAGTCTTCGAGCAGGAGCGGCCCGAGGTATGCGCCGGTCAGGCCACGCTCGATGGCTTCCGTGCGCATCGGTGGCGTGCGTGGCGTGTCGCGCAAGATGCCGCGCGGCGCGCCTTGCTCCGGTAGTTCGACGCGCAGCGCATGCGCGCGTTCGAGCACCGGGGGTCCAAAGCTTCTTTGCGTCTGCTCCGCGGCGTCGACAAGCGTGAGCTGCGTGGTGATCGCGGCTGCAACCTCGGACTTGCCCAGGATCCGGATCTCCTCGTAGACGCGCAGTCCCTGCGCCGTCGCATCGAGCACGCCCGCGCTCACGCTGTACGGCGTGCCCGGCCGCATCTCTCGGTTGAACCGCACGTGCTGGTCCTGCGCACGCAGCATGAGGCCGGTATCACGCAGCGCGCGTGGCGGCAGCCCAAGCTGTAGGCCGAGCATCGCGAGGCCGGCGTCGGCGCGACCGAAGTAGTGGCGCACGTTCATGTGCCCCATCTGGTCGCACTCCCAGGTGTTCACGGACGAACGCAGTACCTCGATCATGGGCATGGATATTCTCTCCTGGCGCGCTAACT
>DASVHQ010000424.1:0-22464 GCA_036382515.1 Polyangiales bacterium
GGTGCCGGATCCTGCGCGCCGTGCGCTGACTTGCGGTACAATCGTCGCTCTCTTGCTTCGAGTGAACGAAGAGCCGTGCGATGCGTGAAGTAACGCTCCGACAGAACAATGGTGCGCCGCTGTCGTTCCGTGAGCTTTGCATGCGCGTGGTGCCCGACGGCGCGCGTTACCTCGTGCTAGACCTCGATCGCACGGTGCATTTCGGCATCAACCTCGGCGAGCGGCTCGGCTGGGAGCTCTCGGCCTACCAGAGCTACGGGGCCGACGCGCTCGATCGGCTCGAGCCGACACGTGGCCGGCGCCTTCTGGTGCTCGACTTTCAGCAACCGGTCGCGCTCGCGCGCTTTCTGTATCATGGCGTGCGGCGCTGGGCTTACCCGGGCATGGATTACCTGGTCTGGGGTAAGCTCGCGTCCAGCGTGCCGGTTCTGCGCCGCATGGCGCGGGGCCGCTACGGCGAACAGTTCATGCAGCGCGCGCAACGAGGTACGCAGCTGACGCTGATGCGACACCTCGCCGAGGCGAGCGAGGCATTGCAGTTGAAGCTCGCGGAGCGAGTTTGGGAGCGCGCTGCGGACGACCAGGTGATCACGCGCGAGGACCTCGCGTGGCTGCGTGCGCGCCACCCTGGCCTGCGAGTCATCCTCACCAGTGCTTCGCCGCGACCCATGGTGGAAGTCGCCGCCGCGCAGCTCGGCGTGGACTTGAAGGTCTCCTCCACGCTCGCGCGCATCAACAGCGGCACGACCAAGATCGACAGCTTGCGCGAGCTGTGCCCCGAGGTGCTCGATCCCGCCGTCATCAGCGTTGGCGTCACCGACAATCATTACGGCGAAGACCTCTGCTGGGCCGACCACTTCACCAGTGTGGTCGACATCAACAGTGCGTGGCCGTTTCCGCGCTTGGTCACCGAGAGCTCGCCCTGCCGGGCGGTTCACTCGGCCGCGGTGCTGACGCAAGCCGAACTGCGCCGCCGTGCATCCGGCGACCGAGACTACCTGGATCCTCGCCGCGCATCGCGGTGAATGGCCGAGCAGGCTGGGCGCCACCGGCCCGGTCACGGCGCCATTCACCCGAGGAGGCCGAACACCAGGTTGAGTGCCAGCGCCAGGATCGTGGTGTTGTAGGCGAACGAGATCACGGAGTGCACCAAGACCGAGCGCCGCAACACGTAGTTGGTGATCGCGACGTCCGACACCTGGAAACACATGCCGATCGTGAACGCGAAGTAGGCGAAGTCCAGGTCGTCGGGGTCGCGATCACCCGGGAATTGCAGCCCACCGACGCCGTGTTCGTCGTCTCGGTAGTAGAGACGCGCATAGCGCAGCGTGTACGCCGAGTGCGTGAGCAGCCACGCGCACGCGACCGCGCACAGGCACAGGGCCACCAGCAGGCCGCTGGCCTCGGGGTCGAGGCGCCGTGCTTGTCGCAGCACGATCGTTCCAGCAAACAAGCTCACCGCGCTCGACACCAGCACGATGGCCCAGACCACGTTGCGCCCCGGATCTTCCGCGGCCGCGCGCCGCCGCGTCTCGGCCGGGTCAGCGCGCCCGATGATGGACCACGCCAGCGACAGCAGCGTGATCCCTGCTGCGTCCCAGCCCGCGACCGAGCGTGTCGCCCAGGCCACGCGGTCGCCGAGCGCGAGGCTCACTGCGACCCCGACGCTGAGTGCAATCAAGAGTCGGCCGCGCGCCTGGCGTGGGTCGTACCAAGCGAATGCGCGATCGACGGGGGTTGGATGCAGCGACATGACGGCGAGCGCCAGCGTAGCAAGCTCGTGCGCGCGACAGTGGCCCTTTTCGTCGTCGCGCAGGCCGTCGGCTGATGGGCTCTTGGAGAGGCACGCCGCTCGAGTTGCCCGCGCGCACGCCGACCGGCCGTCCGCCGGCTGCGGGGCTTGTCGAGACCTTCGCTTACCTTTCGAGCTTGCCTCAGCGAACGCACCGAACATGGTAGGCGTTGCTGGCGTACGGACCGGCGGTGAAAGAATGTCCCTCGCCGAAGCTGACGGACCAGGTGTTGCCTGGCTCGGAGACGGACAGGGAGGATGACCAGAACTCGGCTCGGGGTGTGCCCGGGAAGGCGTTGGGATCGATCGCGGGCCTGTAGTTGGTCACGTCAACGATGCTGAGCAGCTCCGATATGGTGGGCAGTCTCCAGTTGCCGCCAGCCAACGCGAGCCCCGCGCAGTAGCTCTGCACTGCGGCCAGAGTGAACGTGTCGATGTCCGACTCGCGCTGCCAGGTTAGCTTCGTGCGCGTGTCGTAGACTGTGCCGTCCGCAGGGTAGGCGTAACGCACAGGTGGTGCGCCGCCTATGCCCGTCGATGCCACCACGGGAGCCGTGCTGCGCACGCAGCGCACGCGCCGAGTGTTGGAGTTGGTGGCGCGCGGTGATGTGCTCTCGCGGAACGAGGCACCCCTACGGTAGTCGACGCACCACACGGCCGGTATCACGGCAGGGTTGGGCTCGCGCACTCCCGTGCCGGCGGGGTCGACATAGGGCGAGGACGACCAGACGCTGTCGTCGTCTCCGAAGACCTCCGGAAATATCTTCCGATCGATCGCCGGCTCAGCCTTCGCGAAGTCGATGATCGACTCGAGCTCGGCGCGCGTCGGCATGCGCCAGCCGGTGCCGACGAGCACGAGTTGCGAGCAGTAATCGGTGGCCTCCTGCCAGGTGCAGCTGTCGCCTGCAAGACGTTTGGAGCCCGAGCAGCTCGGGGATGGGTAGGTCGCTGGCAAGGTGCGCTGCCACTCGAGCCTGCTGCGCGTATCGGTGACGGTGCCGTTGCCATTGTTGACGAGCGTCGTGGGCGAATCCGTGGGCACCCAGTCTGCGAATTGGCCGCGACAGGTGTAGTTCGGCGTGAGCGGTTGGCACGGGAATGCGGCCGCGCAGTCCCGCGTGCTGTTGCAAGAGCCGCCACCACCACTGTTGTCTCCCGAAGCCGCAGCGCCGTTCACTCCGGCCGCTACGCCACCGCTCGTCCCAGCGGCTTCGCTCCCGCCGCCGCCGCCGCCAGTGTCGGCTGATGAGGCAGCACTGCCGGCAGCACCGAGCGCGTCGCTCCTTCCGAGACCGACCAATATGCTGGAACAGCCCAGATCGCCTGACCCTCCCGCACCGCTGCTGCCGGGACCACGCGACGAGCCGCAGTCGGTCGAGCCAGCCGCTCCAAGGAAGCCGGACTCACCGGCCGCACCGTTGCTCTCGGCGCCGTCTCGCCTCGCCCCGCAACCCCATCCCAAGAGCGATGTGCTCGCCGCCAGCACGAGCAGGACGCTACGCGAACAGCGCCTGGTAGCCTTCTGCCGTGGGACAGAACGAACTGTACGTAAGCTGGAACCCGCAGTGGCACCGACCAAGCCACTGCCGTGATTCGCATTCCGCTCACCCACCCCCGCTGCGTACATGTGACCTCCGTGAGTTGGTGTCTGCCATCCACATTCCACCGCGTGCCAGTCAGCTCACAAAGCAGAAACCATGCCCAGCGCGCTGCGCGGGCAATCGCGCGGGAATTTCCGTGGGGTCCTTTGGAACGGTGGTGAACGCCACCAGCGTGGTGGTGGAATCGACTGCGCATGCACGACCGCAGGTGACGTAGAGCGTGCGCACCCAGAGCTACGGCGAGACCCAGCGCCAGGGTCACACCCGCGTGAGTGTAGGTTGGTCGCGGCTCGGCTGGCGTGTTTCCTTGGGACTCCAACGGGCGCGGCTCGGCCGGCAGCGTCGGCGCGATTCTCACGAAGGTGTAGACCCGCCGGCTTTACCTCCCCGCAGCCCGCGCGCTAACTTCCACCGAGGAGGCGCGATCGCATGTCCGGCCACGGCCACGTCCAGGTGCAGTACTTCGCCGCCGCGCGCGAGCTGTGCGGTGTGTCACAGGAGACAATCGCGTTAGGCACGCCAGCGCTCTCGGGCGCGGAACTGATCCAGTTCTTGTCCCAGCGCCATCCGCGCCTGGCCGCGCACGCATCACGCATGCGCCTGGCTGTGAACGACGAGCTCGTGGCACTCGATGTGGTGATCCACCCGGGTGACGAAGTCGCGCTCTTGCCGCCAGTCGCCGGCGGCTCCGCTCTGTTGTGCGAGCTGCGCAGCACGCCGCTCTCTGTGGACGAGGCGATCGCAGCCGTTTCGCACCCCGGCGCCGGCGGCATCGTATTGTTTCTGGGAATCGTCCGCGACAACGCAGACGATAAGGCCGTGGCACGGCTCGACTACGAGGCCCACGCCACGCTCGCGCACAAGGAAATGACGCGCATCCTCACGGCGCTGTGCAAGGAGCACACGGGCGTGCGTTTGAGCGCGTTGCATCGGGTGGGCCAGCTAGCGGTGGGGGACACGGCCGTGGTGGTGGCCGCAAGCGCAGCGCACCGGGGTCAGGCCTTCGAGCTGTGCCGGTTGGCGATCGATCGTATCAAGGAGAGCGTGCCCATCTGGAAGAAGGAGTGGGGCCCGGACGGGGCGGCCCACTGGGTGAACCTCGAAGGTTGAGCCGGTCCGCAGCGGCGATCGAGTCACGCTCGTGCGCCGGGTTTGCTATAACGGCCTGCCCATGCCGCGCCCGCTGCGCTTTTGCCACCTGACCACGTTCTACCCGCCGCACAACTTCGGCGGCGATGGCATCGGCATTCAGCGCTTGTGCCGTGCGCTGGCGCGACGCGGCCACCATGTGCACGTGGTCTACGATCGCGACGCCTATCGCAAGCTGAGCGGCGGCAAAGATCCCGAGCTCACGCCCGACCCGGACGGCATCGAGATCACCGCGCTGTCGAGCCCGCTCGGCACCGCCTCGCTCGTGCTCACGCAGCAGCTGGGCCGGCCGGTCGCGCACGCGGCGGCGATTCGCAAGATCCTGGACGAGGGTCAGTACGACGTCATCAACTTCCACAACGCCTCGCTGGTGGGTGGCCCGGGGCTGTTTGCGTATGGCGACGCGGTGAAGCTCTACATGGCGCACGAGCACTGGCTGGTTTGTGCGAGTCACGTGTTGTGGCGTCATGGCCGCGAGCTGTGCAAAAGCCGGCAGTGCCTGCGCTGCGTGCTCAACCACGGCCGGCCGCCGCAGGCCTGGCGCTACGCGGGCGTCCTTCCGCGGCAGGGCAAGCACATCGACACGTTCATTGCGATGAGCGAGTTCAGTCGACGCAAGCACCGCGAGTATGGCTTCCCCTTCGAGATGGAGGTGCTGCCGTACTTCCTGCCAGATCCCGAGCCCGCCGCCAGCAGCAGCAACGAAGCCACCACTTCGCCACACGCGCGGCCGTATTTCCTGTTCGTGGGTCGGCTCGAGATGATCAAGGGCCTGCAAGAGGTGATCCCGCTCTTTGCCGAGCGCTACACCCAGGCCGACTTGCTGATCGCGGGCGATGGCGAGTACATGGCCACGCTGCAGGCGCTGGCGGGCGACAATCCGCGCGTGAAGTTCCTGGGCCGCGTGCCGCTCGATGACCTCAACCGCTATTACCGCCACGCGCTTGCGCTGATCGTGCCTTCGATGTGTTACGAGACCTTCGGGATCATCTTGATCGAAGCCTTCCGCCAGCACACCCCGGTGATCGCGCGCCGCATCGGCCCACTGCCGGAGATCGTCGAGCAGGCCAAAGCGGGCGCGCTCTTCGAGACCCCGGACGAGCTACTCGCGGCCTTGCACACCATGCAGAACGACGCCGCGCAGCGGGCCAAGTGGGCAGATAACGGCGAGCAGGCCTACCGCGAGCACTACTGCGAGAGTCGAGTCTTGCCGCGCTACCTGGACATCGTCCGGCGCGCGGCGCAGCGTAAGCACGACCGGCGCGTTCTAGACGCGCTGGGCGAGTCACCGGTCAACGAGCAGGAGAACGCATGAAGGTATTCATCACGGGCGGCGCCGGTTTCATCGGTTCGCATCTGGCTGAGCGGCTCTTGGCCGATAGCCACAAGGTCTACGTGCTCGACGACCTGTCCACCGGCGAGATGGCGAACATCGAGCCGCTGATCAAGGACCCGCGCTTCGAATACCGCATCGGTAGCGTGCACGATGCGCCGCTGGTGTCCGAGCTCGTCGACCGCGCCGATGTCACCGTGCACCTGGCGGCCGCGGTGGGCGTGAAGCTGATCGTCGAGCACCCGGTACGTACGATCGAGACCAACGTGCACGGCACCGAGGTCGTGCTGAACGCGGCGGCGAAGAAGCAGAAGCCCGTGCTGGTGGCCTCCACCTCCGAGGTGTACGGCAAGAGCACGCGCCTGCCGTTCCGCGAAGACCACGATCTCGTGCTGGGCCCCACCACGCACTCGCGCTGGGCCTACGCCTGCTCCAAGGCGCTCGACGAGTGGCTCGCGCTCGCCTATTTCCGCGAGAAGAAGGTTCCGACGATCCTGTGCCGCTTCTTCAACACGGTGGGTCCGCGGCAGACCGGTCGCTATGGCATGGTCGTGCCGAGCTTCGTGGGGCAGGCGCTGCAAAACCACGACATCACGGTCTACGGCACCGGCGAGCAGTCGCGCTGCTTCGGCCACGTGAAGGATGCGGTCGAAGCCATCGTGCGGCTGATCCAGGCACCGGGTGTTTACGGTGAGGTGTACAACGTCGGCACCGATCGCGAGGTCAGCATCCGGCAGTTGGCGGAGATGATTCGCGACGCCGCCGGGTCGACCTCGAAGATCGTGAGCATGGCCTACGACCAGGCCTACGGCGAAGGTTTCGAGGACATGTTCCGCCGCATCCCCGACTGCAGCAAGCTCGAGCGTGCGATCGGTTTCCGACCCCGGACCTCGCTCGAAGACATCATCGCCGACGTGATCGCCGAAAAGCGCAGCAAGCTGGACTGAGCGCAGCGCCACGGCTTGCTGCCGCCGGGGCCTTGAACCATACTCCGGCCGCCGTGACAGCCCACTCCGCAAGCTCCACCGCCACGAGCAGCACGCAGGCGTCATCGACCCCGTCCACCCCGTCCACCCAAAGCGGCGATTCGATCGACCGTTCAAAGGACGTGCTCGATCTGAGCATCGTCATCCCTGCGTTCAACGAGGAAGGCGCGATCGCTGCCGAGGTCGACCACATCCACGAGGTCATGCGGCCCACGGGCCTGCGCTACGAAGTGATCGTGGTCGATGACGGCAGCCGCGATCGCACTTTCGAGATCGCCTCGCAGAAGGAATGTCTGGTGCTGCGTCAGCCGCAGAACCGTGGCTACGGTGCCGCGCTCAAGCGCGGCATCGCACGAGCGCGCGCAGACCTCGTGGTGATCACCGACGCCGACGGCACGTATCCCGCAGCCTCGATCCCCGAGCTGTACGCCAAGCGCAACGAATACGACATGGTCGTGGGCTCACGCACCGGCGACGACGTGCACATTCCGCTGATTCGCCGGCCGGCCAAGTGGTTCTTGAATCGCCTGTCGTCGTACCTGGTTGGCAGCCACATCCCCGACCTCAACTCGGGCCTGCGGCTGATGCGCAAGGCGCACGTCAAGCGCTACGCGCACATCTTGCCCAACGGCTTCTCGTTCACCACCACGATCACGCTCTCGCTGCTCAGCAACGGGCTGTCGGTGGCCTTCGTGCCCATCAACTACGCCAAGCGCGTGGGTGTCTCCAAGATCCGTCCGGGTCACGCTTACCAATTCTTGTTGCTGATCCTGCGCGTGATCGTGCTCTTCAACCCGCTCAAGGTATTTCTGCCTCTGGGCGCGGTTCCGTTCGTCATGGGCTTGGCCAAGATCGCCTACGACATCACCCTCGACAACCTCTCCGAGAGCGCGATCATGGGCATCCTGTCGGCGCTGCTGATCTGGTCGGTGGGTCTCTTGGCCGACCAGAACGCGCGGCTCAACCTCGATCGCGACGTCTGGGAAACCTCGTAAGCGCGGGGCCGCTCATGTCAGCTGCGACGCCAGCTCCCACGCACGACGTGCCGCCGAGCGCAGGGCAGGGCGCCGACGCGGACGCAAGCGGTCCGTTCGCGCCGGGCCGCACGCGCAAGACGTTGCTCGGGCTGTGCGCCGCGGCACTGCTGCTTCGGCTGCTCGGTAAGCTGAACTCCGGGCTGTGGTACGACGAGATCTGGACGCTGGTCGACTTCGGCCGGCTGCCGTTCCTCAAGCTCGTCACCAGCTTCGGCACCGACAATAACCACCCGTTGTATTCGCTGCTGTCGTGGCTGTCGCTGCGCACGCTGGGCGAGAGCGCGTTCGCGCTACGCCTGCCGGCGCTGGTGTTCGGCGTGCTGTCGATCGGCGCGCTCTACGTCTACGCGCGCCGGGTCACCAATGAGAGCCAGGCGCTGATCGCCACGCTGCTCCTGACCACCTCGTATCACCACGTGTGGTTTTCGCAGAACGCGCGCGGCTACACGCTCTTGCTCTTCTTCACGATCGCCAGCACGTACTTCTTCGAAGACTTGCTCGATGGACGCTCGCGGCGTTCCATCTTCCCGTATGCGCTCACGCTCGCGCTCGGGACCTACTCCCATCTCACGGGCCTGTTCGTCGCCTTCGCGCACCTCGCGGTCTATGCGCACGTGCTGGCCTACGCGCACGAGCGCAAGGCGCGGCCTGCGTACGCGCGGCTGTGGCCACTGCAAGGGCTCGTGCTCGCGGGCGTCGTATCGGTGCTGTTACATGCGCTGCTCCTGCGCGACATGATCGCCTTCTTCACCAAGCCCGGCGGCAGCCATGGGCATGTCACCAGCGCCTGGAGCTCGCCGTGGTGGACGATCGCCGAGGTGGCACGCAGCCTCGGCTTCGGTCTGTTTCCTGGACTTTTCGTGCTCGGCTCGGCCCTGCTCGTGCTCGTTGTAGGCTCGGTCAGCTACGCACGACAGAGCGTGCCGCGCCTCTTGCTCTTCCTTTTGCCCGGCGCGTTCGGTGTGGCCGCGATGCTCGCGCTCGGACGCAACCTGTGGCCGCGTTTCTTCTTCTTCCAGGCCGGCTTCATCTTGTTGATCGTGGTGCGGGGCCTCTCGGCCATCACCGGCTGGCTCGCGCGCGCCTCTGCCAACCCCAATCCCGAGCGTATCGAGCGCGGCCTATTCGCGCTGGCGATCGGCGTGCTCACGCTGGCCTGGCTCGCGATGCTGCCGCGCGCCTACTTCGTACCGAAACAAGACTTCGAGGGCGCCATGCACTACGTGCAGGCCAACCGCAAGCCGGGGGAGGTGGTGCTCACCACCGGCCTCACCGTGCTGCCTTACCAGCGCTACTACCGCACCGACTTCGTGCCCGTCGAGACGCTGGCCGAGCTCGACCACGCGCTGTCCACGAGCAGGGGCGCCTACGTGTTGCACACGCTGCCGACCTTTTTGGAAGCGCGCGTGCCCGAGCTCACGCAGGCGCTGGCGCAGCGTGGCCGTGAAGTGAAGCGATTCCGCGGAAGCGTGGGCGACGGCGACGTGATCGTGCTACGCCTGCCCGCCCCAGCGAAGGAGTGAGCCGTGAGCGAGCCGCATGTCGTGATTCTCGGGGGTGGACCGGCCGGTGTCGGTGCCGCGTACAAGCTACGCAAGCTCGGCCGCGGCCGCGCCACGCTGATCGAAGCCAAGCCCGAGCTGGGCGGCAATGCGGGCAGCTTCGAGCACGAGGGCTTTCACCTCGACTACGGCAGCCATCGGCTGCATCACGCGACCGAGCCCGAGATCCTGGCCGACATCCGGTCGATGCTCGGCGACGACCTGAAAGACCGCCCGCGCAACGGCCGCATCCGGCTGCGTGGCAAGTGGGTGAAGTTCCCGCTGCGCGGCTCCGACTTGCTGCTGCGCCTCGACAAGGCGTTCGCGTTCGGCGCTGCGCGTGACATGGCGCTGCGCTCGCTGCCGCTCGGCAAGGACGAGGGCGATACGTTCGCCTCGGTGCTGCGCGCCAAGCTCGGCCCCACGATCTGCGATCACTTCTACTACCCGTACGCGCGCAAGCTCTGGGGTTACGAGCCGAGCGAGCTGTCGGGCATCCAGGCGCAGCGGCGCGTCTCGGCCAACTCGTTCGCCAAGCTGCTCAAGAAGGTGGTCAAGCCCACGGGCGGCGGCAAGTTCTTCTATCCGAAGCAAGGCTTCGGGCAGATCAGCGAAGCCTACGGCAAGGCGGCGCAGGATCTCGGCGCAGAGCTGCTGCGTGAGCACAAGGTCGAGCGTCTTTTGCGTCCGGCACAGCCGGGTGGTCGCTTCGTGGTCGAGGTCAGCTGCGGCAGCGAGCGCAGGCAGATCGAAGCCGACCACGTGCTCTCCACGCTGCCGGTGCCGCTTTTGGCTCGCATCATGGAGCCTGGCGCACCGGCGCACGTGCTCGAGGCGGCCAAGCACATCGACTACCGCGCGATGATCCTCGTCTACCTCGAGCTCGACGTCGATCAATTCACCACGACCGACGCGCACTACTTCCCCGAAGAGAACGTGCGCATGACGCGGCTGTCGGAGCCGAAGAACTACTTCGGGCACAGCGAGCCCAAGGGCCGCACCGTGCTCTGCGCCGAGGTGCCGTGCTCGGCCGACGAAGCGCTGTGGTCGATGGACGACGCAGCACTCGGTCAGATGGTGGTGGACGACATCCGCCGCGTCGAGCTGCCGCTCGGTCGCCCGCCCGTGCGCGTGTTCGCGCGCCGGCTGCGCCAGGCCTACCCGATCTACCTCAATGGTTACGAGAAGCCGCTGGCCGTGCTCGATGAGTGGGCCAGCTCGATCCCCGGCTTCACCAGTTACGGCCGGCAGGGCCTGTTTGCGCACGACAACACGCATCACGCGCTCTTCATGGCGTACTGCGCGGTGGACTGCCTACAAGACGGCCGCTTCGACGAAGCCAAGTGGCGCGGCTACCGCGAAGTGTTCAAGACCCACGTGGTCGAGGACTGATTCGCTTTCGGCGCTTCGCCGCGGTATGTTCCAGCGGTCGCAGGGTGGAGGTGGCTATGCGTCGCAACGAGCTGTGGTCCCTGGCTGCGGGTCTTTTCGTGTGTGCGCTGGCCGGCTGTCCGGGTGCCAAGCAGCACGGCGTGCTCGGCGGCAGTGATGGCGGCGGCAGCCAGGTGAGCGCGGGCAGCTCGGCGTCCGGTGGATCGGGTGCCGGCGCTGCGGGTACGGCCGCGGCGGGCCACGGCGGCGGTGCGGCTGCGGGTACCGGTGCAACAGTCCACGATGCGGGGTCACCTGCTGCTGATGGCGGCGCAGCCACGCCTTCTGACGGAGGCGCTTACGGCGGTGGTTGTGTGCGCGGCGGTTGCTCGAATGAGCTGTGCAGCGAGGCTTCCGCGGACCCGCTCGTGAGCGACTGCCTGTTCCGGCCGGAGTATGCCTGCTACCAGAAAGCCAGCTGCGCGCGACAGGCCAGCGGCAGCTGCGGCTTCACGCAGACCCAAGCGCTCACCGATTGTCTGGCGCAGGCGAAGGGCGATGCGGGCGGCGCCGCGACGGGGCTGCTCTGGTACGAGACCTGTGGCGCGCCGGTCTGCAAGGCGACACCCGTGGATGATCCAAGCGTCGCCAATTGCACCACCGAGAAAGCTGGCGCGGCGTGCACCACCAGCGGCGTCAAGTGTGACCTCGTCAACGGTTGCAGCAGCATGCTCTTGTGCACCAGCACCGACCCCAAGGCGCACAGCTGCCCGAGGTCGCGAGCGCGCTACAAGCAGGACATCGCGTATCTGAGCACCGAGCAGCGCCAGCGCGTGTACCGCGACCTGCTCACGATCCCGCTCGCCTCGTACGAGTACAAGGATGATCCGAAGGCCACGCCGCAGCTGGGCTTCATCCTGGAAGATGTGGAGCCGAGCCCCGCCACGCGTGGCGATCACGTGAACCTCTACGGTTACCTCAGCATGGCGGTCGCCGCGGTTCAGGTGCAGGCGCAAGAGATCGAGGCACTCAAGCGCGAGGTCGAGGCGCTGCGCATGCACACGCATGGCGCCGCCACCAGCTGCGAGCCGTAGCGCCAGAGCGAAGCGGGCCGCGCGCTCAAGCCGGCGGGTGTCGACGCTCGGCGCGCGCGCCGAGCTGCCAGATCCCGATGCACGCGCCGAGCACCAGCAGCAAGAGCACGCCCGGCAAGAGCGGCCCTTTGACCAGCGGAGTCTGCGCGGTCTGCCCGAGCACCGTGAGCCACGGCAGCTGCACACCTTCGTGCACGATGCGCTGATACGCCACGGGAATCGGTGTTTCGGTGAGCTCGGCACGCCAGTAACCAGGCAGGGCGAGCTCGGAGATGTGCTGCGCCTGCGCCGTGTCGCGCAGGTTCTTCTCGGTATCGTTCACCTCGCGCGTCATGCACAGCACGAGCGAGTGCGCCACGGCCAGCACGCTCAGCAGCATGAGCACGCGGGGCTTGTAGTGCGCCAGCTGGTCGCAAGCCTGCAGGAAGATGAAGGGCACCAGCACCACGAGGTAGCGACAGCCGGTGTTGAACTGCATGAGCGAGTAGCGGTTGCCCGCGCAAAACAGGAGAAAGAGCGCGATCAGCACCACGAACATGCGGCGCTCGCGGTGTGGCACCACGAGCTCGGCGTCGGGCCTCGTCCCCACCGGCCACAGGCCCAGCAGCAAGATCGGCCCGAAGGTGTAGAGGCCCCAGCCTGGTGAGACGAGGTTCTTGATGAAGATCTCGACGCTCGGCGCGCCCATGCCGCGCACGCCCTCATCGGTGAAGTTGGCGGCTTTCATCACGAACTGTGCAGGCGTGAAGGGTGAACCGAACTGCGACCACTGACTCCACAAGAGAAAAGCGAGGCCCGGCACGCCGCCCGCGAGGATCGCGAGGCTGCTGCGCAGCGCGCTCAAAGGCCCGGCAGCGCGCGTGCGGTTCCACAGGAAGTAAACCGCCACCACGGTCGGTGGTATCAGGCCCGCGTAGTCGAGGGCGAACGCGGTGCCGAGCAAGAGCCCCGCGCCCAGGCGGCGGCGCAGCGTGGGCGCGTACGGCAGGCCCGGCGCTTCGTACAGGCACAGAAATGCACCGAACGTCGCCGCCATCAGCAGCAGGTTTTGGCTCAGGTGCGCCATGCGATAGAACACGGGCGTGCCGAACGCGAAGAGCAGTGCCAGCCACACCGCGCGTGTACGTTCGACGCCACGCGACAGCAAGAAGCCGTACAGCAGCACCACGCACAGCGCGCCCAGCGGCGCCATCAAGCACACCGAGGTGATCACCGTGGCCGCACCGAAGCGCAGGTCTTTGCCGGCGAGCTTCACCTTGCGGAACATCTCGCGGCGGTTTTCGTACTTGGTGGTGTACTGCGTGTCGACCTCACCGTGGCTCTGCGCGAGCACGGCCTTGCTGTGGCGCTCGAGCGCGTTCAGCACGGGATCGAAGACGAAGAGCGGCAGCGCGGCGAACAGCGAGGTCGCGACGTTGTTGTTGATGTAGCTGTGGCCGTCCTTGTAGACGAAGATGTCCGCGTGCCAGCCCTGGTATTGGTCGACGCGAAAGTTGCCATGCTCGACCAGTGCGAACGCCGGGTAATGCTCGCGCACCACGTTGGTGGCGAAGAACGCGCAATACACCACGAAGCACACGAGGAAGATGCGCGTCTGCAGCGAGCGCAGGAACGTCATGGGCTTCATGAGCGCGCGTGCCTGCGGCGCGTGCTCGCGGCGGGCCCGAGCGCCGACAGCGCGCGTTTCACCTGCTCACGCTGGCCGCGGCTGAGCGCGCCCACCGTGACCGCGTGCAGGCGCGGGCGCTGCAAGATCTCGCGTGCCACCGCGCGCAGCTGGGCCGCCGTGGTGCTCTGCACCTGCTGTCGCAACGCGCCGAGGTGGCCCTCCTGGCCGAGCAGCGCGCGCTGACCGTAGTGCGCGCACATCGCCTGCGCGTCGTCGAGGATCGCCTCGAGCTGCCACTGGTAGCGGCGCTTGGCCTTGTCGAGCTCGTGCTTGCTCACCGGCCGATCGGCTAGCTCGGCAAGCAGGCGCAGCGCGTTGCGCATGAACACGGGCACCTTGCTGTGCTCCACGGCCGCGCCGACATCGAGCACGCCGCACTCCTCGTAAGGCTCGAGCGTGGCGAACACCTCGTACGCCAGGCCCAGCTCCTCGCAGATGCGTCGGTGCAGGCGCGTGCTCATGCCGTCGTCGAGCACGCGCACCAGCAGCTCGAGCGCCAGGTAGCGCGGATCGCGCGCGCCGAAGGTCGAAAACGACAGGCGCACGTCGGTCTGCGGACCGGGGCTGTCGACGCAGTGCAGCCCGCCCTCGTCAGCTGCGGGGTGGGCGGGCAGCGCCGGCACGATCACGCCGGAGGGCAGGCCTCCGAGATGCCTGAGCGCCGCGCGCGACACCGTATGCTCGTCCACCGCGCCGGCCACGCACAACACCATGTTGTTGGCCACGTAGTAGCGGCGCATGTGGTTGCGCAGGTCGGCCTCGGCGAAGCGCTCCAGGTTGTGCAGACCACCGGTGATGGTCGAGCCCAGCGGGTGCGTGCCGAAGATCAGCTGGCGCGAAAGGTTGTCGGGGTCGACCTCGCGGCCGCCCTCGTCGAGGTACTCGAGGATCTCCTCGCGCACGATGCGCTTCTCGACGGCCAGCTCCGCGAAGCTCGGGCGCGCGAACAGCTCACCCAGGATCGCGATGCTGCGCTCCACGTTCGCGGGTGGCAGCGAGACCTCGAACAGCGTGGAGTCCGTGTGGGTCGCGCCGTGCAGCGTGCCGCCCAGCTCTTCGATCTCGCGGTTGAGCAGGTACGCCGAAGGGTAGCGCGCACAGCCGCGGAACAGCATGTGCTCGAGCAGGTGTGAGAGGCCGCTGTCGCGTGCGCTCTCGTGGCGCGCGCCGACCTTCACGAACACCGCGACGCTGGCGGTGTGCAGGTGCGCTTGCGGCACCGTGATCACGCGCAGCCCATTGGGCAGCGCCGAGCGATGCACCAGGTGCCCCGGTTGCGAGAACAGCGAGCGGCTAGCTCGGTCAGCGTCGCGCTCGCTGTCGGTCAACGAGAGCTCGGCCTGCCGCGCCGCGCCGCCGCGCTTGGCTGCGCCCGACTCGCGCTCCACCACGCCGCTGCGCGCCCGACCGCGCGTCGCTGCGCCGGTCTTCACCGTGGCCGCGCCGCGGCCGCTTCCGCCTACCACGGTCCCCCGGCGCATGCTCGGCTCCTTACGAATTGTCGTCGACCGTCTGGACGTGCAGCGCCGACTCGTCGACGAACACGGCTTTGTCGTCCTGCGCCTTCTGCATCAGCTTGCGCACGTACTCGGCCAGCACCTCGCGGCGCTTCTGCGCGAGCAGGCCATCGCGGATGCGCTGGCTGTCCTTGTCGGTCATCTCTTCGCGCTTGGCGCGCACGTGCTGCTCGAGGCGATACACCACGAATTCGTCGCCCAGCTGCATGGGCGCGCTCGCAAGCGGCTTGTCCTCGGTCATCTCGAACGCCGCACGCACCAGCGGCGCGCCGTCGAACGGCCCCGTGATTGGCGTGTCGGTACGACCGAACGGACGGGTGTCGCGGAACTGCGGCGCGAGCGGATCGGCTTCCTTGGCCTCGCTGCCGGCCGCGGCCGTGGGCTGCCCCGAGAGCTCGCTGTTCAGCGCATCGATGTCCTTGCCAGCTTGCAGCTCGCTCAGCGCCTTGTGCGCTGTGGCCTTGGCCAGCTCCGATGACTTGCGCTCGAAGTACAGCTTCTCGCCCAGCTCGCGCTTGGCTTCGTCCACCGGCACGTCGCCCTCGCGCACGGCTTCCACCTTGATGATGTGGTAGCCGAACTGCGACTCGACGACGTCCGACAGCTGCCCCGCCTTGAGCGCGAACTGCGCGTCGTCGAACGGCTTGACCATGCGGCCCTTGGGATTGAAACCGAGATCGCCGCCCTTCTTCGCGCTGCCCGTGTCTTCGCTGAATTGCTTGGCGAGCGTGGCGAAGTCCTCGCCCTTCTTGGCGCGTGTCAGCAAGTCATCGGCGCGCTTGCGTGCCGCGAGCTTGGCGTCCGCGCTCGCGCTCTCTTCGGCCTTGATCAGGATGTGACGCGCACGCACCTGCTTCTCCAGGCCCGTGTAGCGATGCTTCTCGCGCTCGTACTCGGCGTCGACGTCTTTCTGGTTGTCCTTGATGAACGCACCGAGTTCGCTGACGCTCGGCTGCAGCGAGCTGCGGTAGAACACCGGCGAGAAGCGCGCGTACTTGAGCGTGATGCTCTCTTTTTCGCGCACGTAGCTGTCCCAGATCTCGCTGGGCCCCACGGTGACCTGCGTGGTCACCGCTTCGCGCATCTGCTGCGCCAGCGCCTCTTCCACCTGCTCGGCGCCGAACTCTTCCACGCTGCGGCGCAGCTGGTACTGGATGAACTTCTTGAGGTTGTCCTTGCTGAACTTGCCCTTGGCATCCTTGAAGTCGATGCGACGCGGACCGGACGGCGGCAGGTAGGGCCCCGCGTTCACCGACATCGACATGTGCACGACGCCATCCTCGGCGACCTTCTGCATCACGTCTTCCTGCGTCGTGGAGAAGCCCAGCTGGCGCGCCTGGCGTGCCAAGAGCGAGCGCTCGACCAGCCCTTGCAGCACCATCTCTTCGAGCTTGTTCTGCTTGGCGAACTCGGGCGGCACGTTGCCACCGCCGGCCAGCGCGTAGGCGCCGCGGAACTCGTTGGCGGTGATCTTGTCGCCGTACACTTCGGCCGCGTACGAGCCGCCGGTGCGCTGGCTGCAGCCCTTGGCTTGCGGGCCACCGAACTGCAGCACGAACACCGCGCTCAGCGACAGCACCATGAAGGCAAGCACGATGCCGCGGAACTTCTGGAGTATGCTCTCGAGCACGGGATTCTCTCCGCCGCGACTGCGCACGGCTGCCGGCGAACGGCCGGTTATCAGGGGGAAGGGCGCGGTAACATAAATGAGGGAAATAGGCCTCGCAAGGCGCCTGCAAATCCCAAAAAAAGCACCGGCGGGCTCGTGCTGTGGCCGGCTTTTCCGCGGCCTTTTGGCCGGCGCTTGGGTGTTTGGGGCGCATTGCGCGGTCGGGGATGCCTCGGCGCAAGAGTTTCAGCTCGCCGCGCCGGTGACCGTCGCACTCAGCCAGGCCGCCTCGGAGGCTCCGGGGGCGTCAGTGCCCACGGTGCTCGTGCTCGCCGAACCGGCCGCGCTTTCGCAGGCCAACGCGCGTGCGCAGGCGCTCTTTGCGCATGCCACGCGGGTGGCGGACGCACCCGCCTGGCTCTTGGCCGAGCGCAAAGGCGTGGTCCCTTCGGCCCTGGCCGTGCTCGCCGACATCGACGCGCTGCTCGCGCAGGCGCGCAAGAGCGGAGCCGAGCTCGACGAACGCACGGCGCTCTCTCAGCTGTCGCACGCGCAACAGCTGGTGCGCGGCGCGCTCGCCCTGCCCGGTGCCGCGGCGTTCTACGCCGAGGTGGAGCTGCAACTGGGCGTCACCGCTGCGCAGGCGGGTTTGCCCGGCCTCGCCGAAGCCTCGCTGCGCCGCGCGGCGCGGGTGGATCCGCGGCGGCGCCTGCTCTCGGGCGAGGCCAGTCCCGAAGTGGTCGCCCTGGCGGCGCACCTCTGGGACGAAGCCCAGAGCAGCCCCGAGGGCGATGTCACGATCGAGGCCAACGCCGAGGGCGCGCAGGTCTTCCTCGACGACGCGCCGCTCGGTCGCGCGCCCGCGCTCGTGCGTGCCGGCATCGGTGCGCACGTGCTGCGTGTGCAGGCCCCCGGGTTCGTGGACTACGGCACGTTGCTCGACGTCGAGCCCGGCAAGCGCCCCGCGGTGCAGCTCGTGCTCGCGCCTGACCCGGCGGTGCAGCATCTGCGAGCTGTGCAGCGCCACGTCGACAACGCCAACGTCAGCGCGCTGCCCGCCGCGATCGCCGAGCTTGCCGCCGACCAGCCCGAGCTCTCGGCCGTGCTGATCGCTCGCGCCAGCGGCGAGCGCATGTGGCTCATGGTCTGCACCCCACACGGCTGCGCCACGCCCGAGCGCAGTCTGCGCGGACGTGCGTTGTCGGCTGGCTCGGTCACGCCGCTGCGTGTCGGTGACGTGGCGGCCGCGCAGGTTTGGCTACGCAACGTCGCGCTCAGCCCTGCACCGGCCGCTGCGCAGCCTGCGCGTCCGGCCTGGCAGCGCTGGTACGTGTGGTCCGGGCTCGCCGTGGTCGGCTTGGGCGCCGGAACGCTCGCGGCGGTGGCAGCTACACCTGCACCCGAGCACAAGCTGCGCGTGGTCGTCGACCCGAGCGCGGTGCGCTGAGCCTGTCGCGCGGCTGCATACCGCCATCGCCGGCCGCTCAGCCCGCGTCCTGATTGCGTTTTCTCGCTATGGCGTTGCGTTGGGAGCAGGCCTGCGTAGACTCATCGACTCCGAGTCACAAAAGGCTTGGCGTGCGTCGGCTCACAAAGACGACACGAAAGGACAGCGACGCGTGGTCGACCAACCGAAACCCCACGGGGGCAGTAACCTCAAGTACCTCATCGGAGGGCTTTTGCTCTTGGGCGGCGCGGTCGGCCTTTGGTTCATGCTGCAAACGCCGCCGCCGCCGGTGGCCGAGCCAGCGCCCCCGCACAAGCCCAAGGATGCCGAGCGGGTGAACCCCCTGGCGCAGCCCGACCTGATCCTGGACGAGCAAAAAGACGCCGGCCAGCCCGCCGAGGTGGCCGCGGCCGAGAAGCCCAAGGCCGTGCACCACGAAGTGCGTGACGCCTGGGACTGCCAGGGCGACGTGGCCCGCACCGCGCTGCAGGGCCTCATCGACGGCAACCGCGCCCAGATCCGCAACTGCTACGAGCGCCGCCTCAAGGTCAACAACATCCTGCAGGGCGACCTCAAGCTCAAGCTCAAGATCGGCCCCAACGGCCAGATGGCCGCCGCCGCCGTCAGCGGCACGCTGCACGACAACGACGTCTTCAACTGCGTGCGCGGCATCGCCCAGAAGTGGATCTTGCCGCCTCCATCGGGCGGCGACTGCGCCGTGGTGCAGGTGCCGTTCCAGTTCTCGCCGAAGAGCAACTAAGTCAGCCGAGGTCGAGGCTGTCGTAGCGTCCAGGGCTGTCGGCTCCGCGGCGTCTGGCGGCCCTCGGACCCCAGGGGTATAGTGACCTCATGTCGGTGGCGGACACGCTTCGTCTCGAGCAGCGAGCCGCGGTGCAGCCAATGAGTCCGGAGGCTCGCATCCTGCTCGCCTTCCGGCTCGGTCAGCGTGATGTGGCGCTGTACGCGGCTGCTCACGGGGTTTCACCGGTCGAGGCGCGCCGCGCGCTGGCGAAGCAGCGCGGCACGGGCCGCGTGCGTTCGGTCAGCGCGAGCAGGTAAAGCGTGCCGTTACTGCCACAAGTGGTCGACACGCTGTGCACGCGCGGCGTCCCGTTTGCACTGATCGGCGCCGCGGCGATGGCCGCGCACGGCGTCAGCCGTTCGACCTACGACATCGATCTCTTCACGGTGTCTGCGGCCTGCCTCGATATTGGGACTTGGCGCGACCTGCAGGCGCTCGGCATTGAGGTCGACGTTCGCGTCGGCGACGAAGACGATCCGTTGCTGGGCGTCGTGCGCATCACGCACTGCGACGAGACCATTGACGTGGTCGTGGGTCGTGCGGCCTGGCAACGGGGCGTCGTGGAACGAGCGCGTCCCATCCACGCACTCTCGGTCGAGCTGCCGCTCGTCACGGTCGACGATCTGATCCTACTCAAGCTCTACGCCGGCGGGCTACAGGACCGTTGGGACATCGAGCAGCTGCTGCTCACCGGGAACGACACGCTCGTGCTAACCGAGGTCGACGGCAGGGTTCGAGAGCTCCCGGCGCGAAGCCAGGCGCTGTGGCAGGAGCTACGCGCGTTGCGGGCCCAGAGCTGACGGAGCTCCGACCCACCGGGCGCGCAGAGCGAGCCAGCTCGGTGGTCATGGACACGCGCTCGTTCGTCTTCATGCGGTTGGTCGCCTGTGGTTTCGGCTGTCACCGCGGCGCCGCAAGCCGCGGGTCCAATGCGGGCGGGGCTTCCGGTTTCTTCGCTGGTGCGACACGCGACTGTCGTGGACGTGCTGTTGTGCCCGAAGCTCCTCGCGAAAATGAGACTACGAGTCAGGCCCAAAGGGGAGAAACAGTCAGGGCTCGCAAGACCTCCAGCATCCACCGCGCCGGCTCCCGACCCGACTACCGCCAGCAAGCATGAGCGGGTATCGCGTGCGGCGAGTCGGCATAACCACCCAGAGAACGAACTTGGTTTGTGGCTTGGTTCACCGGTCTTCCCCGCGGCAGACCGGGTTGCCCAGGTCAGCGCGCGTGCCACACGCGGCGCAGCAGCAGCTCGACCGCGCGACGCTCGTGCTCTTCATGGCCTGCGCGCGGGGATCGCTTCGCGTGGTGATCGCCACGCGACCCACCAGAGGCGCCACCCGAGCTGTCTTGACTGCCACCCGCAGCGGAACCGCCGCCGCTTGCGGAGGAGCCTGCAGCGCCGCCGCCATATCCCGCCGTCGGGCCGCTCGTAGCGGCGCCCGCGTCTTGCGCGCCGCCGCTGCAGGAGCCGTTCGCGTCCGTCACGCAGCTGCCGCCGTCTTGCGGCAGGCCGACGCAGAAGCCATCGGCTCCGATGACGCAGCCGCCGCCGTCTTGCGGGAGGCCGAGGCAGAAGCCGCTCGGTCCCAGTTGACACGCGCCCCCGTCGTAGACGTAGGGCGAGGCGCCGCCATCGGCGGCGGCCGACGCCGCGTCGCGGTCGGCTGCTCCACTGGCCGAAAGCTGGGCGAGACCCGGCCCGATCGCGCGGCCGTGCGCAGTCGGTTCCGAGCTGCAAGCCCCGAGACTCAGCGCGCACAGCGCGATGCCCATCAGTACGTTCGGTCGTCTCGTCGGCTTCATATAGGTTCTCTCCGTGCCCGCGAGCTGCGAGCGTGCTCCCCACGTGTGCAAGGCAGATGCCAAGCCGCGGGTAGCCACGAAGCTCACGAATTCGCCGAAGAATACAGGGCGCCGCGCGCGAGCTCGTGCGCCAAGCTGTGCCAGGCCACACGCGAGCATGGGCTACCGACGCAGCTCGCGCAGCCGCTCCTGTGACCGTGTCATACCGCTGGCGGCACATGCACGCAGGTCGCGTCGGCTGGCTGCTCGCTCCACTCGTCTCGCTCGCCGCGCTCGGCTGTGCGATACCAGTCGCGTACGGCCGCACCGACCGCGTGCTCGACCAGCGCGCACTGCGCTGACCCAGCGCAGTGCCGCGAATGACGCAGGCAGCGCGACCGCTCCGCTCGGTGTCGGCAGCGGGCGACCGGATGCAAGCGCGAGCGACACTGTGCTCGTGCCCGCGCAGATTGTCCGCACCGGCCGGCAGCTCGTGTATCGCCTGCTCGCGTGGCGTCCCGAGCTGCCGATTCTCTTCCGCTTGCTCGCCTCCTTGTGAGCCTCGGCCTGTCCGACGCACTCAGGCCCGGGCAGGCCGTACGTGAACTCCAAACCTCCGACAACCAAAGCAGGCTTCAGTGGGGACGCACCTGGACAGGGTCACCGCCATCGGCGGCTCGCAGTGACCGACGCACTGCCAGCCGCGGGTTCCCGGCACGGCCCAAGCACGCCGCGACAGCCGGCGCTTGACATCACGAGGGGGAAATTCGAGGTTTATACGTCTTAGGCGCCCAAGCCACACTCGCCTGATGCGCCGAGGGTGTTCAGGTCGCCGACGCGCCTGCGCGGGGCGCGCGACGACGGCGGGCAGGGCGCGCTGTAGCTATCGCTGTGCGCTTGCGTGCCTTGCCCGCCTCGCTCGCGAACGTCGCCTTGCACACGTAATACGGCACGGCCATCGCGTGCGTGGGCACGTGCCAGGTGGCGATCGCATGGCCGGCGGCGCGCGCGGCGAAGCACGCGGCTTCGGTGCTTGCCGCGCGTGCGGCTGCGTGGGCGGCCAGCGACAGGTTGCGGACCTCGGCCATGCCAAGCTTGCGCTTGCCTTGCGCCCACGCCCGAATCGCCTCGATGGCCTGGCGCGGCCGATCGTCGTCCGGGTGCAGCTTCTCGAAGATCGGCAGAGCTCGCTCGGCTTGCTGCGCCGCTTTGAGCGCAAACAGCCGGTGATACGGCCAGTCACGCTCCGTGGGTCGCGCATCGTTCAGCTTGGAGCCGCGCGTCGTCTTCATGGCGGGAAGCTTAGCAGTCGAGCTGCAGCGCAGCCCCGGCACACTCGCCATTAAGTGGTCGCTACGATCAGTTCCTCTGTGTGGTTGAGTGGACGAAGACCAGCCGTCCTGCCCGCGAGGCAGCGCTCGGCAAGCGCCGCTGCCGAGACATGCTGCGCCTCTCTCACGCGTCCCGTCCACACCCGCGCAGCGCGCGCGCACCCTTTGACAGTCCATAAACGACGGTCCAATATGTCCTGTATGAAGACAGCACTCGTCACAGGGGCGTCCTCGGGATTGGGCGCCAGCATCGCAGCGGAGCTCGCCTTGCGCGGCTACACCGTGGTGGGCACGTCACGACATGGCGGCACGTTCGCGCAGCTCGAGCTGCGCGACGCAGCATCCGTCGCGCGCTGCGTGGCCGGCTTGCAGAGACTCGATCTGCTGGTGAACAACGCTG